>NZ_JBDPLV010000041.1:0-99715 GCF_039871605.1 Acrocarpospora sp. B8E8
ACCCGCCCATCCTTTGTTTCTCCTCGGGCTCCGCCCGCCCCCCGTCACCGCCGTGGCCACGAGAGAGGCAAACGCCCCCAGCGGCAGCGTCGAAAAAGGGAGGGTGGGTGGGGAGAACCCCCGGTTCGGTTGGAGTGTCCCAAAGGGTGGGCTGGATGTAGAGGTCTCGTTCGTTGGTGGGCATGGGGGCTGAGGGGAGGCGGGAGGCGATTCGGCGGGAGGCCGTCAAGAGGTCAGAGCCGCTTCGGCGGGAGAGGTGGAGGGCGATTACGGGGGCCTCTTGGCCGGTTATGGTGCGGAAGCGGTCGGGGAATTTGAGGATGCCCTGGACGTCGGCGCCGCGGAAGCCGTAGATGGATTGGTCGGGGTCGCCGACGGCTACCAGGTTGCGGCCCTGGCCGGCGAGTTGGCGGAGGAGGGACTCCTGGGCGGGGTCGGTGTCCTGGTACTCGTCGACGAAGATCCAGTCGTAGGCGGCGCGTTCGCGGGCGCGGGGTTCGCCGTGGCTGAGGAGGCCGGCGGCTTCGCGGATGAGTTCGGCGTAGTCGAGGCTGGGGGTGGGGTCGAGGTCGAAGCGGTCCTCGTAGCGGTGGGAGAAGTGGCCGGCAGCTTCCCAGTCGGCGCGGCCGTGGGTTCTGCCGAGGTGGATGAGAGCGTCGCCGTCCAGGCCGCGTTCGGCTGCGCGGGAGAGGAAGTCGCGGAGTTCTTCGGCGAAACCCCGGGTTTTGAGGCCTTCGCGCATACGTTCCGGCCAGAGCCTGGCGCCGTCTTCGAGTTCGCCGTGCAGGAGGCGGCGGACTTCGAGAAGTTGTTCCGGGCCGGTGAGCAGGCGGGGCGGGGGCTCGTCGGCGAGCAGGGCTTCGCGGCGGAGCAGGGCGTAGGCGTAGCTGTGGAAGGTGAGGGCCAGCGGGGTTCTGGTGGTTCTGCGGAGCCGGGCGGTGATACGTTCGCGCAGTTCACCGGCGGCTTTGCGGCTGAAGGTGAGGACCAGGACGCGTTCGGGGTCGATTCCGCGTCTTTCGATCCGTTCAACGACGCTCTCCACTAGGGTGGTCGTCTTGCCGGTGCCGGGCCCGGCCAGCACAAGCAGCGGCCCGCCCCGATGGTCCACGACGGCACGCTGATGCTCGTCGAGCACGGGAGCGATCCCCCGCCCCACGCCCCCACGCCGCACCAGCCGGTAACTCATAGCGCTTCATTCCACCAGATCGCGGGGACAGATCGTGCACCCTTGACGGCACGCTAACCCCGCCACCCCCACGGACCCGACAACGACACGGCCCCAGGCCGTTTCGGTCTATCCCGCCACAATCAACACCAGACCCACCGTCGGTGGGGCACTCACCGCTATCCGGCGCTGTTCACGCGGGTGGTGGCCCTCACCGCACCAGCGCCAGGAGCTTAGAGCCTGCTGACAAAGACTCAAGTGTGGCTTGCGGTCATCCGGGTCTCAGCTGAGTGAGTGTTGGGGAGTACGGGGTTGTCACTCAGGCAGAGGCGGTGTGGGTGCCGTAGCGGAGGCCGTCGACGAGCAGGGCGATCATGCGCTGGGTGTAGGCGTCGTCGTCCGGTTCGACGATGCCGCTGATGGCGCGCAGCAGGTCGTAAGGGATCACGTCGGAGCGGATGTCCCCGGCTGCTGCGGCGGCGTCCAGAAGCTGCGTCATTGCGGGGACGAAGCGCTCCATGAAGTACGCGGGCAGGCTTTGGTAGGCGGGATCGCCGGAGTGCAGGGCGGATTTGAGCCCGCGTTTGGCGGCGACGAACCGTGCCAGGTGCCGCAGCCAGCGGGTGAGGGCCTCGACCGGCTCGTACTGGTCCGCCAGGGCGGGGGCGGCCTCGGCGCATGCGTCGACCTCGTGGCGGAAGACGGCGGTGATGAGGTCGGAGCGCTGCGGGAAGTGGCGGTAGAGGGTGCCCGCCCCCACGCCAGCCCTGGCCGTGATCCGTCGCACGGGGGCGTCCACCCCGTCGGAGGCGAAGACCTCGGCGGCCGCGGTCAGCAGGGCGTCCAGGCTGCGCTGAACGTCGGGCCGTACGCGGCGGGGGGCCGGTGCTTCGGTGGTGCGATCAATCATGGCTGGGAACCCCTTGCAATGCGGAACGGTGTTCCATATTGTGAGCACTGAACGGCGTTCCGCTTTTAGTTTAGCGGGAGCGCGACCAGCAGTCCACGCAGGAGGAGAACCATGCTGTACCGCACGCTGGGCCGGACCGGCATCAAGGTCAGCCCCTACGGGCTCGGTGCCTTGATGCTCGGCGCGTCCATCGGCAACCCCCACCACGACGACTCGATCCGCATCATCCACAAAGCGCTGGACGCGGGGATCAACCTCATCGACACCGCCGACGCGTACTCCCGGGGCGCGTCCGAAGAGGTTGTCGGCAAGGCGCTCAAAGGGCGGCGTGACAGCGTCGTCCTCGCGACCAAGGTGAGTCTCCCGATGAGTGATGATCCCAATCAGCAGGGCGCCTCGCGGCGCTGGATCATGGCCGAGGTCGAGAACTCGTTGCGTCGCCTGCAGACCGACCACATCGACCTCTACCAGATCCATCGGCCGGATCCCGACACCGATATCGAGGAGACGCTGTCCGCGCTCTCGGATCTGATCCGCAGCGGTAAAGTCCGTGCGATCGGGTCGTCCACGATGCCCGCCTCCGACATCCTCGAGGCCCAGTGGGTGGCCGAGCGGCGCGGCCTGGAACGGTTCCATACCGAGCAACCGCCCTACTCGATCCTCAATCGCGGGATCGAAACCGAAGTGCTGCCGATTGCGCAACGCTACGGGATGGGCACGCTGGTGTGGGGGCCGCTCGGGCAGGGAATGCTCACCGGACGCGTCCGCAAGGGTCAGCAGACCGACCTCGTCCGCGCTGCCTTCTTCAAGGTTTTCAGTGACGAGCGCCGGCTTGCTGCCGTCGAACAGCTCAGCCTGCTCGCCGAAGAGGCGGGCCTGCCGATGACACACCTCGCGATGGCGTTCGCGATCGCTCATCCTGGTGTGACCAGCGCGCTCATCGGGCCGCGCACGATGGAGCACCTCGACGACCTGCTCGCTGGCTTCGACGTCATGCTCACCGACGAGATCCTCGACCGGATCGACGAGATCGTCCCGCCCGGCACTGATATCGGCACGCTCGACCAGGCCTACTTGCCCCCGGCCATCAAGAGTTCAAACCTCCGCCGCCGACCCGTCAGTGAACGTACCGCCGCCTGACCGCATCTCCTCACCAACGGCAACCCTGGTGACTCCCTCGGGCTCGCCCGACTCCGCCCGAAGCGGCAGGTTGATCAGTGTGGTTCTCCCACCCGCCCAACCCTTGTGATTCCCTCGGGCTCCGCCCGACCCCGCCAGCGCCGTGGTCGCGCCGACCGTCGTAACCCGAAACCCGTCGAAGCAGCCATAGCCATCGAAGCTATCGGCGACCCCTCGAAGCCGATCCAAGTCGAGGATGCCGTCAGCGGACGTCGAAGCCGACCCAAGCCGACGACGCCATCAACAGACGTCGGAGCCGTCAGGGTGCCAGCAAGCAATCCGCCGCGTGGCCCGAGGGTCACGCGGCGGACGGGAAGCTCTGGTGGTCAGGTGTTGAAGACGTGGTCGACCACGGCGGCGGCGGATTTGCCGGAGTCGTGGGGGGCGTACGTGCGGGCGAACGCCGCATACCGATCCGCGAGGCGGAGGGAGACCGTGTCGATGGTGCGGAGGACCTCGACCACCTCGGCGGAGCTGGCCAGGCGGGGGCCGGGGCGGTTGGCTTCCAGGTCCAGGTAGAGGCCGCGGGTGGAGCGGTACTTGTCCAGGTCGGGGGTGAACAGGACGACCGGGCGGCCGGTGGCGACGAAGTCGAACAGGGCCGAGGAGTAGTCGGTGACCAGCACATCCGCGATGGCCATCAAATCCGCCATATCCGGATAAGTCGTGACGTCGATGGCGAAGCCGTCGTGCGAGTGCACGTGGGGGAACGCCTGCATCAGGTGACCCCGGACCAGCGCCACGTGGTCGTCGCCCAGCGCCCGCTTGGCGTCGGCGAGGTCCAGCTTGACGGCCGCGTTCCTGCGGTCGTAGTCCCGGAACGTCGGCGCGTACAGCACGACGCGCTTGCCCTCGGGGATGCCGATGCGGTGGCGGATCTCGGCGGCGGTGTCGCCGACGTTGAACAGGCTGTCGTTGCGCGGGTAGCCGGATTCCAGGATCTCGCCCTCGTAGCCGAAGGCCTTGCGCAGGATCGAGGACGCCCACGGGCTCTGCGAGAGCAGCAGATCCCAGCCGCGGACCTCGGTGGCCTGGCGGTGCCAGACCGGCGGGCGCGGCTCGCGGCGCATGTGGGCCAGGTCGCGGCCGACGTGCTTGACGGGGGTGCCGTGCCAGGTCTGCAGGCAGACCTGCTCCTCCCGGGTGCGGAACCAGGCGGGCAGGAACTGGTTGCCGACGATGTAGCGGGAGCGGGCCAGCGCCTCGTAGTGCTCGCCGCTGCCCTCGCGGACCACGGTGGGCTCGATGCCCTCGCCCAGGCCGAGTTCGCGCGAGCCCGGCGGGACGAACGCGCCGTCCCGCACCACCCAGATGTGCTCGCTGTCGTCGCCGCGCCGCAGCCGCTCCTCGTAGATCGCCCGCGGGTTGTCGGAGTAGGCCCGCCCGTCGAACGAGGTGTAGACGGTCGCCTCGCGGATCGGCTTGGCCCGGTGCGCGGGGTAGAGGTTGCGGCTGAGCGCCCAGAGCCCGGCCGCGCTGCGCTCGTCGCCGGGCCGCTCCTCGGCGGCGACCAGCACCGGCACGTCGAAGCGGGTGGCCACGAAGCGGTAGACGCGCCCGTCGATGGTGCGCGAGTCCTCGTCCAGAGCGGCCAGCGAGGCGTGGTGCACCCGGACGGGGACCATGGAGGGGCCGTACTTGCCGGGCGGGGCCACAGACAGGTTCCAGGTGCCCTCAGACAGCGGGACAGAACCCCCGAAGCGGGGCATCGCGCCGGGCGCGAGCCGTACCTCGAAGGAGGTGCCCGAGCGGGTCAGCGGGACCCGGAAGGTGAGGCCGCCGCGGTGGCGGAGCACCAGGTCGCGGGGGCCTTCCTCGGGGTCGGGGTAGTCGCCGGCGAGCACCAGCGCGCCGTCCTGCCAGGCCATCGTGGTGATGATCGGCTGGATCTTGTGGCCGGAGACGACCACCCGGTCCCGCCGGTCGCCCTGGACGGTGATCTCGCGGTCGCCGACCAGCAGCCGGGTCTCCGGCGTGCCCTCCAGCATGACCGAGGCGGCCGGGTCGCCCTTCGGCTCCACCCAGAGGCGGCGCGCGTCGGCGGTCAGCAGCGTCTGCACGGCCAGCGACAGCGAGAAGCGGCTGCCGCCCTCGACGGGGGTGAAGTCGGCGGCCATCCGGTGGCCGCCCACCCTGGCCTTGCCCTTGTTGACCGGGCGGCCCGGCAGGAAGCCGGTCAGCTCGATGGTGTCGCCCTCCAGCGCGACGCCGGTGAGTTCGGCCCTGGTCGGATGGAGCACGACCTGCAGCGCCTTGTCGGAGGTCCAGACCGGGCGGACCCACCAGCGCTCACGGACCTTGAGCCCGGCGGGGCGCTCGGTCCTGCCGATGGCCGGGCCGCGCAGCACGCCGGTGGAGCGGGCGGCGCGGCTCCAGATCACGATCTCGGCCCGCCACGTGGTGGTGTCGCGGACGGTGTGGCGGCGGCGCAGCACCCGCTTGCCGCCGCGGACCACCGCGCGCAGCGCGGCCCGCCAGCGCAGCGCGAACGGGTTCAGCTCGGCGGTGAAACCGGCCCAGTCGTAGTTGCAGCCGGGCTCGCGCGCCGCGTGGGTGGCCTCCGGGCGGAAGGTTCGCTTGGTCTTGAGGGTCACCGGCGGTAGCCAGCGCGGCCCGCGCAGCACCACGGTGGCCCGGTTGAACCGGCCGCTGCGGACCGACAGACCGGCCAGGTAGGCGTGGCCGCTGATCTGGAGGCGCTTGCCGTGCCAGGTGATGTCATCGATCTGGGTGACCGGCACCATGTCGGCGGAGCGCAGGCGCAGCAGCTCGCGGTCCACCTCGACCGGCAGGTCGGCATACCACCGCAGCCCGTGGCGGACCCGCCGGGACGGCTCGGCCGCCGCGGCGGCCAGCTTGGCCAGCGCGTCGCTCTCGGCCAGCTGAGCCGGGTCGACGGTTTCGATCAAGTGGTACGCCACCCGGCGACCGACCGGAAGGGCCTTCTTGACCTTGGGGTCTACGCTCTCCAGGTAGGGGCGGAGGACCGCGATCGCTTGAGCTCGGCGGGCCGCTCCCCGCTTGGCCGCGGCGTCCAGCCGCAAGCCCAGGGGTCCGGCCAGGACCTCGCCGTCCAGAGTCCGGCGCGCGGCCTTGTCGAGGCCTTCCGCGCGGACGAGCTGGACCAGAGCGTCGATGTTCTCGCCCCGGTCATAGAGCTCCTGGACAGCCCGCAGTCGTTCAGCGGCGACATCGCCCTGGCGTGCGGGTGTCATAAGGGGGCACCACCCTTCAGATGACCGGGTTTCTGGAAATAGTAATGCCGGTCACAGAGGAGTTCCGTCCCATCGTGCGGTACGCATCTGGGCCCGGGCCCCGTTGACCGGTGTTCCCTCCTCGCGCCACCTGCGAAGACATTCGGTTTCATGCCCCGGCGGTGGAGTTCCATCTGTTCGGATGACGCGCCACCACGGAACACCGCCACCCCAGACCGACAGCACTCTGCCGACCTGCCGCGGCCCACCCTCACCGAGAAACTCGGCCACGTCGCCGTAGGACATGACCCGGCCCGGCGGGATGCGCTCGACCAGGTCAAGCACCCGCTCCGCGTAGGGGGTCAGATCCGACGTCATTCGCTCCAGCTGCTCGGCCCGGCCGCCAGGATCTCCTCCAGCTTGCCGAACTCGAGCACCGAGGCACTGCCGGTCTGTTCCAGAATGCCATCCCTGATGGAGTAGATTTCCCCATCTTCGCCAGCCAGGCGGCCGCCGACCAGTTCCGACAGAACGGCCAGCTGGGCCAACTGCCAGTCCGACGCGGGCTCGCCGACCAAACGGCAGGCGGAGGTGGACCAAGTGGCGATGGTGTGTGTCGCGTCGCCGAAGCGCACGACCACCTCGCCGGCCTCCCGCAACCCGCGCAGTTCGAACCCGGCCTCGGCCGCCTCAGGCGACGTCTCGGCCGACAGCGATCTCGCGAGTTCGGTGTAGCCGAGCGGTATCTCCCGCTCCACGCGCAACTCGTAACCCATGACGCGCGACCTTAGCGAAACTTTGCCCCGCCTTGTGACCAGATGGCCTAACTTGCGACAGCCCGCAGCCTAAAAGCACTCGAATCGCCACCGTTATGTGATCAGCTGCCACGGCGCGCCAGCAGTATTACCGAGACGCCGAAGGCGCCCAGGCCCAGCATCACTCCGATGCCGTACACCCAGAGCCTAACGGGATCCGGGCCCGGGCGCGTGGGTCCTTCGGAGAGTGGGCCGCCGCCGAAGTGGAGGTCGCCGGAGACCTCCACGGCGCGCCGGTAGTTCGCCAGCTCGCCGGCCTGGGTCAGGGCGGCCTCGGCGTTCACCACGCCGAAGCCGATCTTGTCGTCGTAGCCGGCCGGGGGGCGCGTGCGGGTGGCCGAGGTGAGGGCGCGGCTGACCAGGTCAGGGGGGAGGTCGGGGTATTTGGCCTTGATCAGGGCGACCACGCCGGCCACCAGGGCGCTGGCCGAGCCGGTGCTGGTCAGCTTCCTGCCCCCGGCCACCGGAATCTCCACGCCGGGCGCCCCGACCAGGACGGAGAGGTTGTCGCTGCTGAACGGCGCGCCCGCGTTCTTGTCGTCCACCGCGGCCACGCCGATCACGCCGGGGTATCCGGCCGGGAACTGCCAGTAGGAGGAGCTCATCTCGCGCGCGTACGGCGACTGCCCGTAGTCCCCCACCCCGGAGACGACCGAGACGCCCCGGGACAGCGCGTACGACACCGCGTCGCGGTCGATCCTGGCCACGCCGAACGTGCCGACCGGCACCAGGATCACCTGCGCGCCGTGGTTGGCCGCGTAGCGGATGCCGCGGGCGATCGGGCTGTCGACCAGGCCGCCGCTACCGGCCTGGGGGTCGATGAGCTCGTCGTCCAGCGGCGGAGCGAACACGGGAACCGACAGGATGCGGGCTTCCGGAGCCACCCCGAGCACGCCGCCGCCGCTGCCGTCCCCGGCGATGAGGGTGGCCAGTGCGGTGCCGTACGGCCCGGAGCGGGTGTCAGGACCGGAGTAGTACGTGCCCGTCATATCCGGCGCCTGCACCACCCGCCCGCGAAGTTCCGGCGCGTCGGCGTCGACCCTTTGGTGCAGCACGGCCACCGTGACGCTGGACCCCTTGGTCTGCTTCCAGGCCGCCTCGACGTTCAACCGGTCCAACGGAGTCGGCGCGGGCGCGGCCACCAGGGCCAGGACGGTGGCCGCCAGCGAGGCGGCGACTCTCAGCACACGTTCCCCTGGGTGCAGCGCGGCACGTCGGGCTCCTCGCCCAGGGAACGCGCCACCCGGCCGCCGATGGCCTGCGCGGTGGGCCACATCTCGCTGTTCAAGGCCTCCTCCGGCGGGATCGCGTCGCGGGTCCTGCCGTCGGTATACCCCGTGGTGACGAAGACAATGTAGGGACCGACGCCGACCCAGGCGGAGCGCTGCCGCTGGGCGGCGCCGAACAGGTCGGTGACCGTGCCGGGGAAGGCCACCGGGCGCACCCCGACCCGGTCGTCCACCGGGAGTTTGGCGGCGGCGCTGATCCGGGCGTCCTCGTCCTTGAGCACGGCCACGCCGATCGTGATCGCGAACGTGGCCGACTGGTCCACGTAGGTGGAACGGAGCAGGACCCGGCAGCCGCTCTCGTTGAGCACCGAGGCGACCGGCGCGTCCACCCCCGCCCAGCACGGGATCTCCGGCGCGACGCCGATCCTGCGGGCGAACTGCTGGGTGCGGGCCAGGCCCATGTACTCGAGTTCCTCCGGGAAGACCACGGTGGCGGGCCAGTCGTACCAGCGGCGGGCGACGTCCTGTTTCACGTATTCCGCGCGCTCCGCGCCGGTGAGCGGGCGGGACCTGGTCTCCTGTAGCAGGGCGGCGGTGCCGAGCAGCACGATGATGGCCGCGGCCCCGAGCACCGCGGCCATGATGGCCAGGAAGATGGAGCGCAGACGCACGCCGCGCTCTAACTCGGCGCGCTCCCTGGCGGCCTGCGCGGCGGCGGCACGTCCCCGCGAGGCAGGCCACGGGCGCACCCGGGTACGGCCGGCCCGTGGCTGCTGTGGCGACATACTCTGATGTTACGTCGAAGCGTCCGTATGCCAACGATTCGGTAGAGGTATCTCAGCGGGTGGCATACGTTTCACGCCTTACGGCGACCACACCGGCGTTGCGCCTGGCCCTTCTGACCAGGAAGACCACCACCATCAGGCCACCCGCCGCGCCGAGCAGCCCCGCCAGGCCGACCCCGGCGAAGACGGTGATGGCCTGCTGGTTGCGATTGACGATCACGACCGGGCCGGGCGCGGCGGTGGCGATCGGGCGGTCCGGGCGCTGCACGCCGGGCCCGGAGGCGGTGACCCGGTGCCGGGACAGCACGGCGGCCATCTTGAGCGCGCGGGTGGCGTTGACGACGCCGAAGCCGGTGCCGGTGTTGTACCGGGCGCCGCGCGGGGCCACGGCGGAGGAGGCGAGCGCCTGCGCCACCAACGCGGGCGACATTTTCGGATATTTCGCCTTAATGAGGGCGGCGACGCCGGAGACGAGGGCGGTCGCCTGGGAGGTGCCCCGGCCCACCCAGTATTCGTTGTCGGGTCCCGCGCCCAGGATGTCCACGCCGGGCGCCGACAGCATGACCGAGGAGTTGCGGTTGGAGAAGGAGGCCCGGGTCATCGTGCTGGTCACCGCGGCCACCGAGATCACGCCCGGGATCGAGGCGGGGTAGGAGTAGGGCGCCGTCCGGCGGCCCGCGCCGTCGTTGCCCGCCGCCGCGACCAGCACCACGCCCTTGGAGATCGCGTAGCGGATGGCGGCGCGCTCGGCCTCGGTGGCCAGGTCCTTGGAGATGGACAGGTTGATCACGTCCGCGCCGCTGTCCACCGCGTGCCTGATGCCCTTGGCGACCACGCCCTCGTAGCGGGCCTCGGCGTTGAACGTGCGGAACCCCGGCTCCTCGTCCTCCAGGATCACCCGCACCGACAACACCCGCGCCTCGGGCGCGACGCCGATCACGCCGTCGCCGCGTCCCGAGCCGTGCCCGTGACCGGCGATCAGGGAGGCCATGTACGTCCCGTGCAACCGCACCGGCGGGGCGCCGCCCGGGTTCGCGCCTTCGGTGAAATCCCTTCCGATCCGTACGGACCCGACCAGGTCCCGGTGGTTCGGATCCACCCCCGAGTCGAGCACGGCGACCAGCACGCCCCGCCCCTTGGTGACCTGCCAGGCCTGCGCCAGACCCAGCGTCCGCAGCACGGCCTGCTGGCTGCCGCGCACGTCATCGGCGGCTGCCGGACCGGCCAGGAAGCACGGCAGCAACAGGAGTAAGGCAAGTAAGGCAAGTAGGGCCCGTCTCAGCACTGGAACTCCTTCGCCGCACAGTTGGGCAGCACGGGGTTGAGCAGTTCCTTGGCGATCCGGTCGGCCAGGTCGCCGGTGAAGGTGAACATGGTGGGCCGCTGCCGCCCGAGCGCGCGGGCCGGTCGACCGTCGGTCTGGCCCGCGGTCGTCATGACCAGGTACGGCCCCGCTCGCCGTACCGTGGCGACCTGGCGGCCCGCGGCCGTGAAGCGGTCGGCTACCGTGCGCGGGAAGGAGAGGGCCCGCAGTCCTGGCGCGGGTTTGCCGCCCTGCGGCAGGGCCGCGGCGGCGCTGTCGGCCGCGCCGGGGTCGGGGAAGGCGGCGACGCCGACGGTGACCACGATGCCCTGCAGCGCGTCCAGGTAGGTGGCGCGCAGCACGCCCTGGCAGCGGGCGGCCTTCATGGTCTCGCGGAGCGCGGCGTCCACGGCGGCCACGCAGTCGGTCCTGGCCGAGATGCCGACCCTGCGGGCCCGCTCCGCGCCGCCCTGCTCGCCGGTGTAGGCGACGGTGGCGGGGAAGATCCGCCCGGCCGGCCAGACCCGCCAGCGGCGGGCGATCTCGGTCGCCGCCGCCTGGCGGAGTTCCTGCTGGCTGGGCTGCCTGGTCAGCTCAGCCAGCGCGGCGCTGGCCCCGACCCCGGCGACGATCGCGCAGCTCACGGTGAGAGCGGACGCCACCAGCATCGTCGGCCAACTGCGTCTCTCCCTCACGGCCCCGACCTTAACCGTTACCTGAAATGTGACCAAATACGACCACGTATCAGGCAGCCGTAGCCTTACGGCCCGACATTCCCCGTTCCTGGGGTTCCCGCTTCAACACCGACCGCCCACCTTCGTGGGTCTTACACCGGCTCCACGGGCGTTTTGCGTCTCCCCGCAACTCTGGGCGACGTTGATCTCATCAAAACATGTGTTCGCCTACACTCGCTCGCATTTTCCTGAAATTACTTCTAATCAGTAAGCGGGGAGCGAGGGGTCGACGGTCTTGACCCAGCTGAGCACGCCGCCGCCGACGTGCACGGCGTCGGCGAATCCGGCGCTCTTCAGCACCGCGAGCACCTCGGCCGAGCGGGCGCCCGACTTGCAGTGCAGCACGATGCGCTTGTCCTGCGGCAGGTTCGCCAGCGCGGCCCCGCTGAGGAACTCGCCCTTGGGGATGAGCACCGAGCCGGGGATGCGCACGATCTCGAACTCGTTCTGCTCGCGGACGTCGATCAGGTAGATGTTCTCGCCCTGGTCCTGCATCTGCTTGAGCTCGGCGGCGGTGATGGTGGCGCCCTGCGCGGCCTGCGCGGCCTCATCGGAGATCGTGCCGCAGAACGCCTCGTAGTCCTCCAGCAGCTGGGTGACCGTGGGGTTCTTGCCGCACAGCACGCACTCGGGGTCCTTGCGGACCCGGACGTCGCGATACTTCATCTCCAGCGCGTCGTAGATCATCAGACGCCCGACCAGCGGGTCGCCGACGCCGGTGAGGATCTTGATGGCCTCGTTGACCTGGATCGAGCCGATCGAGGCGCAGAGCACGCCGAGCACGCCGCCCTCGGCGCAGGAGGGGACCATGCCGGGGGGCGGGGGCTCCGGGTAGAGGCACCGGTAGCAGGGGCCGTGCTCGGCCCAGAAGACGCTGGCCTGGCCGTCGAAGCGGTAGATGGACCCCCACACATACGGCTTGCCGAGCAGCACAGCCGCGTCGTTGACCATGTAGCGGGTGGCGAAGTTGTCGGTGCCGTCCACGATCAGGTCGTAGCCGGCGAAGATGTCCATGACGTTGTCGTTGGTCAGCGCGACGTTGTGGATGACCACGTTGACCAGCGGGTTGATCTCGCGAACCGAGGCGGCGGCGGATTCGGCCTTCAGCCGGCCCACGTCGGACTGGCCGTGGATGATCTGCCGCTGCAGGTTGGACTCGTCCACGATGTCGAAGTCGACGATGCCGAGCGTGCCCACCCCGGCCGCGGCCAGGTACATGAGCGCCGGGGATCCCAGCCCACCCGCGCCGACACAGAGGACCTTGGCGTTCTTCAGCCGCTTCTGCCCGGCCATCCCGATGTCCGGGATGATCAGGTGGCGCGAGTAACGACGCACCTCGTCGACGGTGAGCTCGGCAGCCGGCTCGACCAGCGGTGGCAACGACACAGTTCTCTCCCACGGCACTTTGGGTACGGCTCACGCGGACTCTCGCGCCCGCGTGCACATCTCAACCTAGCTCGGGTGTCCCCGCATTCCCCAATCCGTATTAACCAGAAACCCGTCCGTAGCCAGCCGCATAGCCGCCGACCAAGCGACTCACCGCCGCGGCTGTCCAGATCACGACTTTCTAGTTAACAACCGCTTACCGGACGCCCGCACGGCTCTCCGCGATCAGGCGCCTGGCCTCCCTGGCGACGACCTCGGGGAACTCCATCTGGGCCACGTGGCCGGCCTTGGGCAAGGTGACGATCCGCACGTTCGGGAAGGTGCGCCCGGCCCGCATCGCCATCCGCGCGTCCACCAGCCGATCCCGGCCGCCGTGTACTACAAGCGTCGGCACGGTGATCTTGGCGGCCTCCCGCCAGAGGTCGTTCTTGAAGTACTCCCGGACGATCCCGCGCGCCGAGGAGATCAGGGCCCCCGCCGCGTACGGCAGGCCGTCCCGGCGGCGCAGCTCCTCGACCGCCTCGCGGAGCCGTACCGGATGGACCCGGGCCAGGTCGGCGTAGCACATCTCCAGGGTGGCCTGGATGCGGCGCTCGGCGGGCACGGCGGTGAGCCGCTTGACCGCCCACTCGGCCAGCACCGGGGTGACGGACATGGCCACCCGGGCCGGGCCGACCCGGGGCAGCAGGTCGGGGAGGGCCGGGGAGACCAGCGTCAGGGAGCGCACCAGGTCCGGCCGGGAGGCGGCCAGCCGGACCGAGACGGCGCCGCCGAGGGAGTTGCCGAACAGGTGCACCGGCGCGCCGAGGTGCTCGATCAGGCGGGTGACGGCGCGGGCGTGGGCGTCGATCGAGTAGTCGCCGTCGGCGGGGGCGGGCGAGTAGCCGGCGCCGGGGAGGTCGACCGCGTGCCCCGCCACGTCCTCGGCGAGCAGCGCCATCAGATCGGTCCAGTTGGTGGCGGAGCCGGCCAGGCCGTGGACGTAGACCGCCCGCTCGTCCGGGCCAGGGGGCCCGGTCCGGACATTCAGCTCAAGGTCGCCCAGGTCGATCAGCTCCGCCGCCCAGGCGGGGACAGGCTCCGGAAACCCCTGCTCCATCGCACATCCTCCTGCCGTTTACGCACCGTCTGTCCCAGCATATGCCACAACTACTCTAAGTGAACGCAAAGGTGCCTATCTGCCCGTTTTGGCACGGAGAGTGAGGACATAACACGATTAGGCACCAGCCGAACACAAGGAGTAACGATGCGGTTCAACACCATCGCCGGCGCGCTGATCGCGGCGACCATCGCCACCGGTGGGCTCGCCCTCGCGACCGCCGCCACCGCGGCGCCCGCTCAAGCACACGCGGCCAGCTCGGATTCGGGGGACTTCGGCGACAGCTTCGGCACCAACGAGGGCTTCGGCCACTTCAACAACTTCAATAATTTCAACCGCTTCAACAACTTCAGTAACAACTTTAACTTCGGGCACTTCCACCACCGGCACCACGGCCATGGGCACTTCCACCATCGCCATCACCACTTCGGCCACATCAGGCATCACCACCACCATCACGGCCATCACCACCACCACGGCGGCTGCGGCGGACACCGCGGCGGCTGCGGTGGCGGCGGCTGGTGGTAACCCTAAGCGTTCGAATCAACACAAGGAGTAGTTAATGCGTTACAAAAGGATCGCCAGCACCCTGATCGCCGCCGCTCTCAGCGGGGGTGGGCTCGCCCTAGCGACAGTCGCCATCGCAGCGCCCGCCCAGGCCCACGCGGCTAGCTTCGACGGGGGTGGCTTCGACAGCTTCGACGAGGGGGGCTTCGGCAACGAGGGCTTCGGCTTCGGTCACTTCAACAATTTCAACAACTTCAACAACAACTTCCACCACGGCTTCGGGCACCACCGCCACCACGGCTTCGGCCACTTCCACCACCGGCACCACCACTTCGGGCACGTCCGGCACCATCACCACCACCACGGCTGCCACCACCACCGTTTCCACCACCGGAACTGGGGCTGCAACCGCGGCTGCGGAGCCCGCTGGAGGGGCGGCTGCGGCCGCTGGTAACCGCCAGAAGACCTGCGAACAGGTGACCTGCCAAAGCACCTGACGTGGACAGCGTGCCGTGATGATCCTTCATCACGGCACGCTATTAATGAGAAAGTCGTGATCTGGACAGCCGTGCGGTTTGGCCGCGCCTGTGTCTGGACTGAGGAACGCAGGTCGCGAAGCGGCCGGAGTGACGAGGGAAGACACAGGCTGAAGGCGGCCAAGCCCGCCGCGCCGGAGGCGCGGCCATAGACACGGTGAATCGCCTGGTCTGCGGCTGGCTTGGACGGGTTTCTGATTAAGCGGACTTCTTGGCCCGGCGTTTGGGAGCCGCGGGCTTCTCCTCCGCCGGCTTGGCGGCCTTGGCGGCGGGTTTCTTGGCGGCTTCGCGCTCCTTCTTCGCCGCGTCCACGCTGGCCCGCAGCGCCGCCATCAGATCCACGGCCGGGCCCGCCTCGGCCGGAGCCTCCGGGGCGACGACCTCACGCCCGGCCACCTTGGCCTCGATGACCTCCTGCAGCGCCTCCCGGTAGGCGTCCTTGTACTCGGCCGGATCGAAGTCGGCGACCATCGTCTCGATCAGCGACTCGGCCATCTTGAGCTCCTGCGGGCGCACCTCGACGTCCTCCTCCAGGAAGGGGAAGTCGGCGACCCGGACCTCGTCCGGCCAGAGCATGGTCTCCAGCACGAAGATCCCGTCCCGGACCCGGAGCGTGGCCAGCGACTCCCGCTGCCGCAGCGCCACCTTGACGATCGCCACCTGGCCCGACCGCTCCAGCGCGTCCCGCAACAGCACGTACGGCTTGGCGCCCTGGGCGTCGGGCTCCAGATAGTAGGTCTTGGCGAAATAGATCGGGTCGATCTGCTCGGCCGGGGTGAACTGCAGCACGTCGATCCGGCGGGACGTGCTCAGCGGCAACCCCGCGAAGTCGTCATCGGTGAGCACCACGATCTCGCCGGTGGCCAGCTCATACCCCTTGGCGATGTCGGCGTAGGGCACCTCCTCGCCGTCGGCCTGGCAGACCCGCTTGTACTTGATGCGGCCGCCGTCGGCGCGGTGCACCTGGTGGAAGGTCACGTCCTTCTGCTCGGTCGCCGAATAGAGCTTCACCGGGATCGTCACCAGGCCAAAAGAGATGGCGCCCTTCCAGATGCTACGCATAGCCACATACTCGTCTCTTTGTTCGAATACCGCTATATCGGGATTCAAGGGACTTACCTATTGGGCAGATACCCAGTGTGGCAATGCCATATCCGGTCGAACCAATGCTCGCCGTCCCGGGGACCCTGCCGGCGGACGCGTCCCACTATGCCCTGGAGGTCAAGTGGGACGGCATCCGCGCGATCGTGTACATCGATCAAACGATCCGGGTCACCGGCCGCAAGGGCACCGACTTCACCTCCCGTTATCCCGAAATTTCGGCATTACGGGTGCCGGGGCATGAGGTGATCCTGGACGGCGAGGTGGTCGCCCTGGACGCCGACGGGCGGCCCAGCTTCGAGCTGCTCCAGCGGCGCATGCACATCACCGATCCGGCCGCCCACGGGCTGCTGACCCTGGTGCCGGTCAGGTACATGCCGTTCGATCTGCTCTACCTGGACGGCGAGAACCTGATGCGGCTGCCGTACTCCGCCCGCCGGGAGCTACTGGAAGAGCTGCCGGGCCTGGACGTGCCCCCCACCTTCCCGTGCGATCCTGACGTGGTGGCGGCGACCCGGGCGCAGGGGCTTGAGGGCGTGGTGGCCAAGCGGCTGGACTCGCCGTACCGGCCTGGCCTGCGGACGCCGTGGTGGATCAAGGTGAAGAACCTGCGGGAGACCGAGGTGGTGGTCGGCGGCTGGCGGCCCGGCAAGGGCCGCCGCGAGGGCGGTGTCGGCTCGCTGCTGCTCGGCATGTACGCCGAGCTTCCCGAAGGCGGCGCCGAGTTCGTCTTCGTCGGCCACGTGGGCACCGGCTTCAGCGACGCCGCGCTGGACGAGCTCTACCGTATGCTCCGGGCCCGGGAGGTGCCGCGCAGCCCGTACTCCCAGCCGCTGCCCCGGGAGATCGCCAGGAACGCGCACTGGGTGCGCCCCGAGCTCGTCGGCGAAGTGACCTTCACCATGTGGACCGAGGAACGCCGCCTGCGCCACCCGGCCTGGCGCGGCCTGCGCCCCGACAAGATCCCCGCGGAGGTGCGGCTGTGAAGGTTCCGGTGGCCGTGGACGGCCGGCAGCTGGTGCTGACCAACCTGGACAAGGTGCTCTACCCGGAGGCCGCGTTCACCAAGGCCGAGGTGATCGACTACTACTCGCGGATCGCGCCGGTGATGCTGCCGCACCTGCGCGGCCGCCCGCTCACGGTCAAGCGCTACCCGAACGGCGTGGGCGGGCAGTTCTTCTTCGAGAAGAACGCGCCCCGGCACACCCCGTCCTGGGTCCGCCGGGTCACCCTGCCCGTGCCCGGCAGCACGATGGACCGGGCCAGCATCGATTTCGCGATCATCGACGACCTGCCCACCCTGGTTTACTACGCCAACCTGGCCGCGCTGGAGATCCACGTCCCGATGTGGCGGGTCTCCGCCGAGGGCGAGGCGCTGCCCCCGGACATCCTCGTCTTCGACCTGGACCCGGGACCCCCGGCCACGATCGTGGAGTGCTGCCGGGTGGCCGCGCTGCTGCGCGACGCCCTGGCCGCCGACGGCCACGACAGCTATCCCAAGACCAGCGGCAACAAGGGCATGCAACTGCACGTGCCCTGGCCGGACGGCGAGCGCGACACCACCGCGTACGCCAAGGCGCTGGCCCAGCGCCTGGACGCCGAGCACGCCCTGGTCACCAGCGTGATGACCAAACGGCTGCGGCCCGGCAAGGTCTTCATCGACTGGAGCCAGAACAATCCAGCCAAGACCACCGTGGCCGCCTACTCGCTGCGCGCCAACCCGCGGCCCACGGTTTCCACCCCACTCTCCTGGGACGAGGTAGCGGAGTGTGAAAGCCCAGATCAGCTGGTGTTCACGGCACCCGACGTGCTGGCGCGGGTCGCCGAAGTCGGGGACCTGTTCCCGTAGGGTGGAATCAAGGCAACCACCGCGGGAGGACACCGTGTCCGAGATGAACTCGCTGGACGCATCCGAAGCCGACCTGGCCGAGCAGAACCGCGCACTGCGCCCGGAGGAGGGCCCCTGGCCGTTGGAGATACCCCTGGAGGCGGACCCGGCGGACGCCGCGGAGCAGGACCGCGAGGTCGGCCAGGACGACGAGGACGACTATCGCTGACCAGTTATCCGCTGACCGTAGTTACCCACGCGTAGGATGAGTCCCCGTGACCGCCAGGCGCGGGACCCGCAAGAACCCCTCAAGGAGACCGTCGTGACCGCTACCCCGGACGCCAAGCCCCGGGGCACCCGGCTGCCCCGGTTGGCCCGCCGCCGCCAGCTGCTCAGCGCGGCGCAGGAAGTGTTCGTGGAGAACGGATACCACGCGGCCGCGATGGACGAGATCGCCGAGCGGGCCGGGGTCAGCAAGCCGGTCCTCTACCAGCACTTCCCGGGCAAGCTGGAGCTCTACCTGGCGCTCCTGGATCTGCATGTGGACGACATGGTGGGGCGCTGCAAGGAGGCGCTGGCCGCCACCACCGACAACAAGCAGCGGGTGCAGGCCGCCATCGGCGCCTTCTTCGACTTCATCTCCAGCCAGGGCGAGGCGTTCCGGCTGGTCTTCGAATCCGACCTGCGGAACGTGGCGCCGGTGCGGCAGCGCATGGAGCGCTCGCTGCGCGAGAGCGCCGACGCGATCGCCCAGGTCATCCAGGAGGACACCGGCTGCTCCAGCGACGAGGCCCACCTGCTCGGGGTCGGCCTGGTGGGCATGGCCGAGGTGAGCGCGCGCTACTGGCTGACCGCGCACGGCTCGATTCCCAAGGAGGCCGCCACGCAGCTGATGGCGCGGCTGGCCTGGCGGGGAATCAGCGGCTTCCCGCGGCACACGCCGGAAATGTCGTAAGACCGTTCGCTTGCCGCGATCAGCCGCCCGGATGGTGCTCCGACAGGCCACGATGGAAGTCTGTCGAAAGGAATCCTGATGGAAATCAAGATCGGCGTGCGATCGGTGCATCGCGAGATCGTGCTGGAGACCGACGATTCTGTCGAGCAGATCGAGGAGGAACTCCGGAACGCGCTCGCCGCCGACCGCGGCGTCTTCTCCATCACCGACGTCAAGGGGAACCGCTACATCGTGCCCGTGGCGGCGCTGGGCTTCGTCGAGATCGGCGAGGGCGAGAATCGCTCCGTCGGCTTCGGCGGCACCCTGTAAAGAGGCTCCCCCCGCTTTCCGGCGCGCCGGGAGGGTCCCGGCACGCCCGAAAGCGGGCTCAGTGTTCTCGGAGATCACACCCGGGTGGCCGGCGGCGGGGATGTGGGCGGTGTTCTCGCCGCTGCCCGATGGTCGGGCAGCCCGTGCTCCCCCTTCTCAGCACGGCGCGGGATACCCAGCGGTTCGGTCCACATCTGGTCAAGGAACTGCCGTAGCGGCGCGAGGCCCTCATGTCTCGCACGGTACAACCGTTTGGGCCCTGCACGCCCCTCGAACGGCAGACGGGTTCCCATCGCCGGGCTCCCCGTCATGCTCCAGGAGTCAGGCCGATGGCGGCCATGCGCTTGCCGTGTTCCTCGGTGATCTGGGCGAACATCTTCCCGATTCCGGCCAGATCGGCGCCCTCCGCGGAATCGGCCAGCAGCACCGCGAGTTCCGGCCGGGCCGCCGCCACCCGGTAGGCCTGGCTGAGCGCCTCCCCCACCAGCCGCCGCGCCCACAGCGCCAGCCGCCCGTTCAGCCTCGGATCCTCGGCCAGCGCCTGGCGGACCCGCTCGACCGCGAACTCAGAACGGCCGTCGTCGGCCAGCGCCTGGTCGACCAGCTCCCGGGTGGAGGCGTCCACGTGCCTGGCCACCTCCCGGTAGAAGTCGCCGGCGATGCCCGTGCCCACGTAGGCCTTGACGAGGGCCTCGTACCAGTCGCTGGGGCGGGTCTGCGCGTGCCAGGCGTCCAGGGCCTCGGTGAACGGGGCCATCGCCTGCTCGGGGTCGGCGCCGAGGGAGTCCAGGCGGTCCCGTACCAGCCGGAAGTGGGCGTATTCGGTCGCCGCCACGTCTCCGAGCGCGGCCCGGTCGGTCAGCGTCGGGGCCAGCAGCGAGGCGTCCTCGGCCATCCGCAGGAAGGCGGTGAGCTCGGCATATGCGAGCACTCCGAGCAGGTCGACGACGCCGGGCGGGGAATCTGTCATGGCAGCAGACTAGGGGCACGCTCTCCCCGAAAAACATGCGGAACACGCGGAAATCGGTTCACGGTTGTGGTATCGAGTAGACTGCTCTGTGAAAGTGCGACCGCACTGTGTTGATCCGGGGTATAAGTTCCCGGAACCCCCAGAAATCTTGGATGCCGCGGTCGCTGATGACGTCGAAGGCGTCACCTCCGCGAGGACCCGGCACGGGGATGGCTCGAACCAGTTCGACGAGCTCCAAGACGCCGGAGGTCCCGAAGGCCGTCTTCGACCAACGACTGAGGCAGGCGACGATTACGACGACGTTCCGAGACCTGGGAGTGATCCCGGAGATCGCCGATGCCCTGGAGACCGAGGGCATAACTTCACCATTCCCGATTCAGGAAATGGCGCTCCCGCTGGCACTCGCCGGACAGGACGTCATCGGACAGGCGCGCACCGGAACCGGTAAGACCTACGCTTTCGGCGTCGCGATGCTGCAACTCGTCGGGAAGCCGCGGAAGAACCGGAAGAAGCCGCGGGGCCTGGTGCTGGTGCCCACCCGCGAGCTCGCCCTGCAGGTGACCGAGGACCTGGTCCTCGCCGCCGGCAAGCTCGGCTCCCGCATTCTCACCGTGTACGGCGGGCGCGCCTACGAACCCCAGATCGAAGCCCTCAAGAACGGCGTCGACGTGATCGTCGGCACGCCGGGCCGGCTGCTCGACCTGATCAAGCAGAAGCACGTGGACCTGGGCCAGGTCGGCATGCTGGTGCTGGACGAGGCCGACCGCATGCTGGACCTGGGCTTCCTGCCCGATATCGAGCGGATCATCAAGCTGGTCCCGGCCGAGCGGCAGACCATGCTGTTCTCGGCCACCATGCCCGGCGAGATCGTGGCGCTGTCCCGGCGCTACCTGACCCGGCCCATCCGGGTCCGGGCCGAGCACGAGGAAGCCGACCCGGAGCAGCCGCCGCAGACGGCCCAGTTCGTCTACCGCACGCATCGGATGGACAAGATCGAGATCCTGGCCCGGTTGCTGCAGGGCCGGTCCACCGGGCTCACCATGGTCTTCTGCGAGACCAAGCGGGCCTGCGACATGGTCTTCGAGCAGCTGCGCGAGAAGGGGTTCGCGGCGGCTGCCGTACACGGGGATCTCGGGCAGGGGCAGCGTGAGCAGGCCCTGCGCGCGTTCCGGAACGGCAAGATCAGCGTGCTGGTGGCCACCGACGTGGCGGCCCGGGGCATCGACATCGACGACGTGACGCACGTGGTCAACTACGACTGCCCGCAGGACGACAAGACCTACGTGCACCGGATCGGGCGGACCGGGCGGGCCGGGCGGACCGGCGTGGCCGTGACGTTCGTGGAGTGGACCGAGATGACCCGCTGGAAGGTCATCAACAACACGCTCGGGCTGAGCTTCGCCGAACCGGCGGAGACCTACTCCAGCTCGCCGTCGCTCTTCACCGATCTGGACATCCCGGAGGGCACCAAGGGCGTGCTGCCCCGGGCCAACCGGTCCAGGGCGGGGCTGGACGCCGAGCAGATCGAGGATCTCGGCGAGACCGGGCGCACCCGCAGCCGGTCGCGTCCCGGATCCGGGGGATCCGGCGGTTCCGGTGGCGGCGAGGAGCGGGAGCGGCGGGAACGTCCGGTCCGCACCCGGGAGCGCCGCCGCACGCGGAGCGGCCGGACGTTGGACACAGCTGAAGAGCAGACTGCCGGGGAGGTCGAGAGCATGGTCACCGCGATTCCAGAACCGTCGGCTCAGGAACCGCCCGTGGAAGCCGTCGAGGAGCGCAAACCCGCGCGCCGGACGCGGACCCGCAAGGTGGTCGAGGCGCCCGCCGTCGTCGAAACCGTTGCCGAACCCATCGCCGAACCCGCTGTCGAGGCTGTCATCGAATCCGTAGTGGAGTCTGTCGTCGAACCTGAGCACTTCTACGAGCCCGAGCCGGTCGCGCCGCGGCCGGAGCCGGAGCGGATCATTCCGGCCAGCCCGTTCTCGGTGGTGTTCCAGTCTCCCGACCTGGCGACCGAGGACGACACTCCGGCGCCGTCCGCGGCCACCGAGCGGAAGGCGCAGCGCCGGCAGTTCAACCGGCCGCGGCCCCGCCGCAACGGCTGATCGACGGGACGGACGGAAGGTGCTCTCGTCATGGTGATCATTCGCGGCGTGATCCTGCTGGTGCTGATCGGGTTGTGGCTCTACTGCGTGCTCGACGTGATCACGACGGAGCCCGCCCGGATCCGCAACATGCCCAAGCTGCTCTGGCTGCTGGTGGTGATCCTGCTGCCGACCGCCGGGTCGCTGCTCTGGCTCATCGCCGGCCGCCCGCGCCTCCCCCGGGGTTACACCACCTACACGGGCCAGAACGTGCCGCCGCGCGAAGTGCGGCGGCTCAGCCCGGACGACGACGAGGAGTTCCTCCGCAAGCTCAGGGAGCGGGCGGAGGAACAGCGCAGGTCGGCACGCGAAAAGGCGGATCCGGAAAGTCCGGACGCGCCCAAACCGGAGCCGGCCCCGGACGAGTAACCGGCTAAGCTTCTTCGCCGGTGTCGCTGCCAGGCTTGTTAAGTATTGTGGCTTCACGTGAGTACGCCGAGATTCCTTACCTTGCCGCCGGGCGTGACCGCTCAGCGGATTCAGACGCCGGTGGGCGGCTTCGCTGTGCTTGAAGCCAGGCCCGTGACCGGTGTCGCGGAACGGTGGCCGGCCCTGCTGGTCCCCGGCTACACCGGCAGCAAGGAGGACTTCATCGCGATCCTGCAGACCCTGGCCCAGGCCGGGCGGCGGGTTATCGCGATGGACCTGCGGGGACAGTTCGAGACCCCGGGTCCGGAGGATCCTTCGGCCTACACCTGCGCCGCGCTGGGCGCCGACGTGGACGTGCTCGCCTCGGTGGTCGGCGACGGCGAGCCGGTGCACCTGCTGGGGCACTCCTTCGGCGGGCTGGTGACCCGGGAGACCGTGCTCGACGGGACCTCGAAGCTCGCCTCGTACACGCTGATGAGCTCGGGTCCCGGCGGGATCGTCGGGCCGCGCGAGCACGCCGGGCGGACCATGCTGGCCGAACTGCCCACGCACGGCGTGGAGCGGATCTGGACCGACCGGATCGAACCGGAGGCCATCAGGGCCGCAGTGCCCGACGACATCGTCGCGTTCCTGCGGCGGCGGCTGCTGGCCAACTCCGTCACCGGCCTGCTCACCATGGGCCGCGCGGTGCTGGACTCCACCGACCGGGTGGACGAGCTCTGCCAGACAGGCCTGTCCACCCTCGTGCTGTACGGCGAGCACGACGACGGCTGGCCCCCCACCCTGCAGGCCGAGATGGCCGACCGCCTGGACTGTGACTGCGTGGTCGTCCCCGGCGCGGCCCACTCCCCCGCCGTGGAGGCCCCGGAGACGACCGCCGCCGCCCTCACCCGCTTCTGGAACGCGGCGGAAAGCGAGATCCTGCACCGCTGAGGCGCCGTCTTCAGGTGGCGGGGCGGCCCAGGTCGCGCAGTTGGTCGGGGGTCAGCGCGGAGACGTTCTGGTCGATGGGGGAGTCGGAGTACTGGTGGATGGCCCAGGACTTCCAGTCGGCGGGCGGGGTGACCGTTCCCTTGGACTTGCTGTAGTGGGCGACCCACAGCGGGTATTCGGCCAGGCCCTTGCCGTAGGTGTTGGCGAAGTTCCAGCCGCTGTAGAGCATCGGGATGATCCCGGTCTTGGCCTTCACGTGCGCCAGCCACGCCTTGGCCCAGGCGTTGACCTCGGCGACGGACTTGCCGTCGGTGGTTTCCAGGTCCAGGACCAGCAGGTCGCCGGGCTTGCCGGGCTGGGAGTCCACCACGGACAGGAAGTGCTCGGCCTCGGCGATGGGGTCGTTGCCGGGGTGGCCGTAGTGGTAGGCCCCGCGCGCGATTCCCTTCTTGCCCAGCTCGCGCCAGTGCCTGGCGAACGAGGCGTCGCGGAAGCTCGTACCCTCGGTGGCCTTGATGATGCCGAACTGGGCCGGGCTGGCATTCCAGTCGTAGTGGGGCTGGTAGTTGGAGACGTCCAGGCCGTAGGTGAGCGATCCGGCCTCCTGCTGAGCTTCGTGCGTCGAGCTGTGCACGGCGGAGGATGTGAGCGCCGTGCCGGTCACGCCCGCGATGGCGGTGGTCGCGGCCAGGATCGTACCGGCGACGGCGAAGTTGAGGCGTTTGGTGGGGAGATCGCGACGGTCTTGGAGGGAATGGATGATTGTGGCAAACCGGGGCTTGAGCATGGGGGTATTGGCTCCTTGCTTCCATGCCGCCTACCGGGTTAGCTGACGGGTTCGGGCTTGGAAGTGCCCTACGGCGCAGCCTGGGCTGGCGTCCGATTCACCCCAAAGAGGATGTGGGTCCCCGGCTCCGCGAGGCGCGGATTCGGCGGCCGAACGCCGTCCTGAAGCATCCCTCAGGACAGCGCACGGTCTGGTCAACGAAGCGGCAACGATGCGACGAAAACACGTCACGACGTATACCGCGATGACACAAAAGGTATATACATCACCATAGATAGTGCAAGTAGGGCAAATCGGACTCGGTGTATCGGCCTCCGAACAGGCGCTGGAATGCCGTGCCCGCAGGAGGCTGGGGCTGGATAAAAGTTTGCCGCTACAACTTCCCGGCTCCACTCACCGCGGCGGGCGAAAGCACGAATCGCATCCGGTCTTTCGCCTGCACGACGCAGGAACTTTGGAGGCCACAACGGGGGCCAACGATGCCGAAGGTGCTGTTTTGCGTGCGCATCACCGCACGGGTACTCATGGCGATGGCGCCCCGGGCGCTGCCGGCTACCTATGTGCTGGACCGGAAGGGCCGGGTGGCGGCCTTCTTCGGAGCGGTCACCGCAAAGCGTGCTTGCCGTCCTGAGGGGCATCGCCGCCGAACCGAACTCAGTCGCGGCTCGCCACCGCCCGGCGGGGCAGATGAGTTGGCCTAGGTAACTTAGGCGATTAGCGTAGGGAAGGGGTGATGGACGACATGATGGGCAGCATGGGAGCCTGGATGATCCTTTGGGCCATCCTGGGCTTGGTGGTGCTGGGATTGACGGTCGCCGGAACGGTGTGGCTGGTGCGCTCGCTCATCACCGGTGACCAGGGCCGCCCGCAGGTGCCGCCCGAGGATCCGGTGCGGCGGGAGCTGCGCCGCAGGTACGCGGCCGGAGAGATCGACCGTGAGGAGTTCCTGCAGCGCAAGGTAGACCTGGATTGAGAAAGGACGGCGCGGAGCGCAGATTCGGCGACTTGGAGGCGGCCATCATGGATGTCATGTGGGCGGCCGACGGTCCGCTGCCGGTGCGCGAGGTGGTGGCCCGGTTACGGGAGGGTCGGCAGCGGCCGTTCCGTTCGGTGTTCTAAAGGGCCGGTTCCGGGGTGGCCAAGCCGTCCCACGGGGACTTGTCGGGGGCTGCGGTCCGGCCTTCCGGGCAGTGGCGGCGGAAATCGCACCAGGAGCAGATCGGGCCGGGCGACGGCGGGAAGAGCGCGTCGATCTCGGGGGGCACCAACGCGACTCCAGGGCTGTTGGATTCAGCGGGCGCGGATCCGGGGGCCGCGAATTTGGCGGCGGCGAATCCTCGGCCTGAACGTTTGCCGGTGCTCGGGAGGCGGGCGCGGTAGGTCTCGTCGGCGGTGGAGGCCTCTTCGGCGATTTGTTCGGCGCGGCCAAGGTGGCGGGTGAGGGTTTCGTCGGTGTGTTCCCAGTCGGCGATCTGGCCGGTGGGGAGATGGTGGAGTTCGACCCGGTGGCAGGAGCGGCGGAGCACCCGGGAGGCGGCCACCGCGTAGATGGCCAGGGCCAGGGAGGAGCGGGCGTCGTCGGGGCCGGGAGGGCGGCGGCCGGTCTTGTAGTCGACTACGACCAGTTCGTCGCCGCGGCCGTCGAGGCGGTCGATCCGGCCGGAGACGGCGATGATCGCAGTGCGGGTGGCGACGGTGCGCTCGACCCCGACCGGCTCGTCCGCCGCATCTAACGTCGCGACATATCCGGACACCATCTCGCGGGCCCTGTCCCGCCACGCCAGCGACTGCTCTTGGTCCCTGAAGCCCTCGGCGATCCAGCCGTTGCTGACCAGGATCGCCGCCGTCATGGGAGTGCGCCGCTCGTACGGCTCCCGCCACCACGCGGCCAGCGCGTTGTGCACGGCGGCCCCGACGCTGTTGTGCGCCCATGGCGGACCCTTGGGCGGCGCGGGCCGATCCAGGTAGGCGAACCGGTAGCGCCTGCGGCAGTCGAGCCAGGAGTTGAGCCGCGACGGCGTGCACGAGTACAGCCGCCGGGGCATGCCCTCAAGACCGAGCTGCTCCACTAATCGTCGTCGTCGTCGAGGTCGAGCTTGATCCCGGACGCGCGCGAGCCGTCGGGCAGCGGCGGCTCCGACTCCTCCAGGGTCCCGGTCAGCGAGCCGGACAACCACCGATCGAACTGGGGCTCCAGATCGCCGATGGTGGTCTCCTCGCCGTGCGCGGGCAGCACCCGGGTCTCGTGCGGCAGCGTGAACAGCCGCTCGCCGATCGAGGTCAGCTGGTCGGCCAGCGACGGATACTCCCCGCCGAGCTTGCCGGGCCCGTCGGCCAGCAGCGTCTCGCCGGTGAACACCACGCCCAGCGACTCCGACAGCAGCGACACGCCGCCGGGGGTGACCCCGGGCGTGGTCAGGACCTCCAGCTCGGTGTCGGCGACGGCGAACAGGCCCTCGTCCTCCATGTCGATGTCCGGCCAGGTGTCCTCCCAGGTCTGCCGCCAGAGGCGCTTGTCCTTGGGATGCAGGGCGATCACCGCCTCGTCCTTGGCCGCCACCTCGATGGCCGCGCCGACATGGTCGGCCAGGCCGTGCGTGCAGATGACGGCGAGGATCTCGCGCTCGCCCACCTGCTCCAGGATCTTCTCGGCGTCCCGCGCCGGGTCGATGACGATGACCTCCTCGTCGTCGCCCACGATCCAGGTGTTGTTCTCCACCTTGTGCTCGACGTCGTCGATCTCCACGACCCCGGCGGTCACCACTCGTTCGATACGCGCTGTCACGCCTCAGAACCTTACCCGTCCCCAGCCGTGAGCGGGATCCGTGCGTTACTAACGGGAAACCTGCTCATCAGCCTGCCACCCCACTGTCTTGCCTGGTCAGAACCGTAGTGGCAGTCCATTTAGCAACTTTCCCATTAGTACTCCGCCGCCAGCCGTGGCGAGAAAGCCCCGAACGGGACATCGAAGTCGACGTCCCGGAAGTCGGCCAGGGTCAGCTGGGCGAGCACCAGCAGCCACCCGGCGTCGGCCGGCCAGGCGATCGTCCACAGCCAGCGGCCGAGCGCCTCCCCCGCGTACACGGCCCGGTCGCCGGGCACGTCCTGCACGCACCAGAGCGGGGTCGGGTGACCGTTCACGTTGACCTTCGCGTGCGGCGGACCCACGCCCACGCCGTCGCCGGGATCGGGCCCGGCGAGCCCGGCGTAGCCCGCGCCCAGGCCGACGCCGGGTTCCTCGGCGATCAGCAGCAGGTCGGCGGGGCCGTGCGTGATGGACGGGCCGGAAAGGGCCACCACACTGCCGCGTACGCCGGTGCGCTCGTCGCCCGCCGCACCGAAGCCGGTCACCAGCCAGCCGGTGGGCAGCGGCCAGGGCAGCCAGAGGGGGACGGTGGCGGACTCCCGTACCAGGGTGAGGGCGGCCAGGGAGGGGCGGTGGGAGGTGTAAGGCAGCACGTCGCCGTGCGGGCCGCAGCGCCAGGAGCTGGACCAGATATTCGGCTCCTGCAGCGGTCCGAAGCAGCGCGGACAGGTGGGCGCGGCTCTCACACCTCCCCACGGTGCGTCGCGGGGCGCGACCTAGTCAAGGGGTTTCCTGTTATCCAGTCGAAATATTGCGGTAGCCCTCGCCATGGCCCTGACCTGCGGCATAAGAGTACGAGCCGTGATCAAACCCCCAGGACAGGGAAGGCCAGTGGAGGTGGGGATACTAGGAAGAGCCCTCGCATTCATCTGCGAGGGCTCTCGGATGGCCTCTTTGCCGGACGGGATCCCCTCCCTCTTAGGATTCTGACACCGCGAGATTCAGCGGCTGGGTGATCATAGGCACTGCGGCGGGTGATCGGCCGCGTATATCTTCACCATGCTGCCCGGCAGGACGAGGGTTCCCGCCTTGGGGGTCTGGCGCATGATTCGTCCTCGACGGGTGTTGCAGGCCCAGTCGATTTCGACGATCACGGTGACCTGCAGGCCCGCAGCCCACAAAGTCGATCTCGCCTGTGGCACTGTCATGTCCAGCACCGATGGGACCGGCTGGCTCGGCACCTGGGTGGTGGTAAAGGCCCATGATCTGACGCAGTCGGAGAGGAAGTCAGGCCTGACCCTGAGGCCTACGGTTCCGGCGAAGGTGCGGCCGTTGGCGGTGAGCAGGGCGTTGTCGATGGTGACGTCGACGACAACATGCACTTCGGCGTCGAATTCGAACTGCCCGCTGAAATCGAAGGTTGCGGACCCGTCCGAGCCCACGCCAGTGCGATGGCCCGTCAGGAGGACGGAGCGTGCGCCGAGAGGGCGGTTGCCGTGGCAATCGATGCGAGCGCCCGCATCGAGGGCGAAGCTCGCTGCCAGCGCCGATTGCTGTCCACTCACCTGTACCGTGAGGCCGGCCGTCGATGCGAAGTCCGCGCTGATCAGGCCTTTGTAGGGACCTGACAACTCCGCCCCGGCAACGGCGGCCGACGCGATGGTGGTGGCAGACGTCGCCATGACTAGCGAAAGTAAGAACAGGACAGCTCCAGTCAGGACCGTCCGTCGTGATCGATACATCTGGCTCCCCTTTGTCTCATGCCCCCCGTTGGGCAGGGTTTTCGGTTGCGCGGAATCCATGAACGCCATGGGTGTACTCCCTTGAATGTCCGTACCGGGACCAGCCTCGCGGGGTAGCGGACGAGGAGCTTGGAGGGGAGGTGGAGAGAACGTGGAGGCGGCCCGTGGGCCGTCACCGGGTCAGAGCCGATGTTCGGAGAGGATGGCCGCCACCGGCCGTTCGCGGCCGCGCGCGATCGCCTCCTGGAATGAGGTGGCGTCGAGCATCGGACGTACCACATGATCCCGGATGATCATGTGATGGAGAAAGTTGGCGGTGTCATGGAACAACACGCCACCACTGGCTCCCACGAGTTCGGCGGCGAGTATCGGTTCGCCACGGCACGCGGCCGCGTAGGCGAGGGCCAGGACGCAGTCGGGGTCGGCCCGGCGGCCCTCGGCTTCGGCGCGGCGTCGGGCCTGGCTCAGATGGGGCAGGTAGTCGGCGCCGTCGGCGATCCGTGCCAGCGCGTGGCAGAACAGCGTCACCCAGTTCTCCTGCAGGCCGGTGCTGCGCAGGCTGTCGGCCTGCCGGTCCATCCACCGGCGCAGCGCCGGACCGTCCCGGTCGGCCAGGGCGTCCGCCCACGCCGCCCAGATGCAGATGTAGCGGTCGTACCCGGTGGCCGCCGCCGTGGTCAGCTCGGAGATCTCCGCCTGAAGGCCGGTGCGGCGGCCGGCGGTCAGCAGGGCGACCACACGGAAGGCCCGCGCGAGTCGGTGCAGCTCCAGCTCGCCGATGTCGCGAGCTTCGTCTCGAGCGGCCTCCAATCCCGCGACCGCCCGATCCGGATGACTCGACAACGACAGCGACCAGTAGATCCGGACGATGACGTCGGCGGCTGGATCCTCCACGCTGGTACTGAGCTCGGCTGCCGCCGCGGCGGCGTCTGCCATCAGCCGGGGGTTGCCGGAGCCGAGTCCCAGATCGGCCTCGACGATGTGCAGCCATAATCGGTCCCGTGGTGCGAGATCCTGGTGTCGCAGATCCGCGGTCCAGCGCAGGCCGTCGGCGTAGGAGGCCGCGTTCCGCCACAGGCTGCTGAGACCGATCATGATGTCGACCGCGTCGGTGAACCGGCCGCGGGCGAGGCTGGCGTCGAAGGCGGCGCGCACGTTGTCGATGTCGTCACGATTTCGCGCGGCCAACGACGCCGACAGCCACACCTGCTGCCTGCTCCGCGCCGTCATCCGGCCGACGATGTGCCGGCGCAGCCGCTCGGTGAGCTCGGCATGTCGCCCGGACGTCTCCAGCCGGCCCTGCGCGAACAGCCGGATCGTCTCCAGCAGGCGATATCGGCGGCTGCCGTGGTCATGGACGACCAGGCTCTTTCCCACCAGGTCACCCACCACCCTGGCGGCGGCGACCAGGTCGGACCCGCCGCTGATCGCCTGGACCGCCGGCAGGTCGAAGCCGGCCGGAAAGACGCCGAGGCTCACGAACATCTCGCGCGAGGCGCCGGAAAGCAGTTGCTGGCTCCATTCGATGGTCCTGGCCAGCGTGAGGTGCCGCTCACCCGCACGCGGCCGGCCGCCGACGAGCAGCCCCAGCCGGTCATCGAGCATGCCGGTCAGGTCGCCAAGTGCCAGATGGCGCAGCTGCGCGGCGGCCAGCTCGATCGCGAGTGGGAGACCGTCCAGCCGCTCGCACAGCTCGACCACCTGGGGATCGTCGGCCGTCAGGGTGGTGCGTCCGGCAGCCGCCGCGGCCCGCTCGACGAACAGAGTCCTGGCGTCGCGGCCCAGCGACCCCAGCACGTGGACCGCCTCGCCGTCGACGCCGAGGGGCTCGCGGCTGGTCGTCAGGACGTGAATCCCCGGACCGGCGTCCAGCAGCCGGTCGACAAGCTCAGCGCTCGCCTCGAGCAGGTGCTCGCAGTTGTCCAGCACCAGCAGCAGCCGACGCGGTGCCAGGTTCGCCGCGAGCACGGCTACCTCAGCGGCGCCAGCCCCTTCCACACCGGTCGCCTCCGCCACCGCCCGTACCAGGTCGGACGCGTGGTGCACCGGCGCCAGCTCCACGAAGGCGACCTCAGGCCCATGCTCGTCAACTCGCCTGCGGGCCAGTTCGAGAGCAAGCGTCGATTTGCCCACACCTCCTGGCCCCGAGATGGTCACAACGCGGTGACCCAGCAGCAGGCGTCCGAGCGCTTGGATGTCCTCCACGCGTCCGATCACCTCGACGCGCGCAGATGGCAACAACCCGGTCGGCGACCACTGCGGCTCGAACCGGAGCGCGGGCGCGGCGTCGTCGACAGCGACCGTGCCAACGAACCGGTACCCCCGCCCACGTTGCGTGCGGATGAGGAGCTGGGATGTCCCATCGTCGCCGATGGCCCTGCGCGCGGACTTGATCCTCGACGTGAGCGTCGACTCCGCGACGAATTGGCTGCGCCACACCGCGTCGAGGAGCTCGGTCTTGGAGATCATCCGATCGCGGTTCGCGACAAGGTAGGCGAGCACATCGAACACCTGCGGTTCGAGGTGAACGACCGCGCCATCCACGCTCAGCTCCCGAGCGTCCAGGTCGAGTCGGCGGTTGCCGAACGTGTAGACCGCCATGCCTGGAGCTCCCATCTGACCGACTGGACACCGGACCCGGGGCAATGATCATCCTAGTCGTCAATGGGGACCTCGTCGTTGGCCGGCCAACGGTAGAACTTGAACGGTGAATCCTGACGGGACGTCACTAAGGACACGCCGATTCGCGTACAAGATCGTGGGTTCCGGTCGCGGTGGGCCCGGCCCGGCCGGGTTGGTGACGAATTGCGGTCAGATGGGAACTGATCGCCTCATTCGCTCGTAGTCGGTAAAGGCGGGCGGGTTAGGATCGCACCGACCTTCGGGGGGAACGCGAAGGGGAGGGACGACGATGGAGATCGCTGAGATGGCCGCGCTGGCGGTTCCGTACATCGTCACCGCAGTCGGCGCCTACGGTGCCGCGGTGTGGACCAAGACCCAGGACGCGATGGCCGATGAGACGGTCGGCTGGGGGCGGCGGATGCTGCAGCGGCTGGGCCGGCGGGCGGAGTCGCGGGCGGCGCTGGAGAGCGCGGTCGCCGACGTGCCGGCCGACGGCGACGACGCCGACGCGGTGGCGGCGCTGCGGATGCAGGTGAGGAAGGCTCTGGCCGCCGACCCGGAGTTGGCCGCCGACATCGCGCAGATGCTGAGCACGGCGGGGGCGGGCAGTCAGGTGATCTCCGGCAGTCACATCGGCGGGGATGTCAACCAGATCGGCTCGGCCCGTGATGTGTCGATCACCGGCCGACGCGGGGTCTCCATCGGCGGCGACAACTCCGGGATCGTCTCCAGCGGGGATGGCGCCAACAACGTCCAGTTCAAGCGGTGACCGAGCCCGTCCCGGCGAAGCCCGCTCCGCAGATCATCGCGGGCGGAGCCGGGGCCGTCGCCGCGGGTGCCAACTCCGGCGTCATCGCCACCGGCGATGACGCCACCATCACCCAGATCAACCAGGTCACCCAGATCGCCCAGCAGATCCGGTTGCCGGAGGCGGCGACGCGGCCGGTCGCCGACGTCCCCGCACCGGCGGGAACGATCAACGTGCCCGCCGCGGGCCAGGTGTTCCTGGGCCGCCGGGAGGAGTTGGACGTGCTCGCCGCCACGCTGGAGAACGGCCCGGGCGGGGTGGTGGTGGCGGCGGTGCACGGGCTGGGCGGGGTCGGCAAGTCCGCGCTGGCGGCCCACTACGCCGCGACTCAGGTGGGGCGGTTGAATCCGATCTGGTGGATCACCGCCGACAGCCCCGCCTCCGTCGAGGCCGGCCTGGCCGACCTGGCGGTGGCGTTGCAGCCGGAGCTGGGCGGGGCGCCGTTGGAGGTGCTGGCGCAGCGGGCCCTGGCCTGGCTGGCCGCACATCCCGGCTGGCTACTGATCGCCGACAATGTCACCACCCCGGCGGACGCGGATCGGCTGCTGGCCCGCACCCTGGCCGGCCAGGGTCGGGTGCTGGTGACCAGCCGGCTCGGCCAGGGCTGGCACCGCACCGGGGCCCGCCTGCTGCGCCTGGACGTCCTGACCGAGCCGGACGCCATCGATCTGCTGATCCAGATCGCCACCTACGACCAGCCGCCGGTCGGCACCACTCGTGCTGAGGCATCTTCAGCGCAGGAGAGCGGTCGGTGGGAGGGGGCCAGCGCGCTGGTGCGCGAGCTGGGATGGTTGCCGCTGGCGGTCGAGCAGGCTGGCGCCTACCTGCGCCAGAACCAGCTCACCGCCCGCGCCTACCTGGACTTGCTGGCCGAGCATCCCGCGGTGATGTATGACCAGGCCGCGCGGGGGTCGGATGTGGAGCGGACGATCGCGCGGAGCTGGCGGCTGACCTTGGACCAGCTGGCCGCTACCCCGCTGGCCGGGCAGGTGCTGCGCGTGCTGGCCTGGTTCGCCCCGCAAGACATTCCCCGCGCCGTGCTGAACGACCTGGCCCCGGCGCCGGACCTCCAGCGGGCGTTGGGGGACCTGGCCGCCTACAACATGCTCACCTTGGCCGACGCCGGGATAAGCGTGCACCGCTTGGTCCAGGCCGTCGCCCGTACTCCCGGCCCCGCAGATCCGCACCGCCAGCCCGCCGACATCGATGCCGCACGCGACCAGGCCACCGCGCTCCTCGCACAGGCGCTGCCCGATGACGGGCAGGATCCCGCGGGCTGGCCGCAGTGGCGCGGGCTACTGGATCACCTCACCGCTCTCGCCGATCACACCTCCCCCAGCACTGACACCATCAACAGCGCCTATCTGCTCAGTGCGCTCGGCCGTTTCCTGTACGCCCAAGGTTCGGCTGCCGCAGCGATCAGCCATCAGCAGCGGGCGCACATGGCCTATCACCGGCACCTGGACGCCGATCACCCCAACACCTTGAGCTCGCGCAGCAACCTGGCCGCCGCCTACCGAGCGGCGGGGGATCTGGGCCGGGCCATCCCCCTGTTCGAGCAGACCCTGGCCGACTGCGAGCGGGTGCTGGGCGGCGACCATCCCGACACCCTGGCCTCCCGCAACAACCTGGCCGGCGCGTATGAGTCGGCGGGGGATCTGGGCCGGGCCATCCCCCTGTTCGAGCAGACCCTGGCCGACTGCGAGCGGGTATTGGACGGCCACCACCCCCAGACCCTGACCTCCCGCAACAACCTGGCCGGCGCGTATGAGTCGGCGGGGGATCTAGGCCGGGCCATCCCCCTGTATGAGCAGACCCTGGCCCAGCGGGAGCGACTGCTGGGCGACGACCACCCCGACACCCTGACATCCCGCAACAATCTCGCCTACGCCTACCGAGCGGCGGGGGATCTGGGCGGGGCCATCCCCTTGTACCAGCAGACACTGGCCGAGCGTGAGCGGGTGCTGGGCGCGGACCACCCCGACACCCTGAGCTCCCGCAACAACCTGGCCAGCGCATATGAGTCGGCGGGGGATCTAGGCCGGGCCATCCCCCTCTACCAGGCAACACTGGTCGAGCAGGAGCGGATATTGGGCGGGGACCACCCCCACACCCTGACATCCCGCAACAACCTGGCCGCCGCCTACGAATCGGCCGGGGATCTGCGCCGGGCCATCCCCCTGTATGAGCAGACCCTGGCCCAGCGGGAGCGGCTACTGGGCGAAGACCACCCCGACACCCTGACATCCCGCAACAACCTGGCCGCCGCCTACGAATCGGCCGGGGATCTGGGCCGGGCCACCCCGCTGTTCGAACGCACTTTGGCCGAGCGGGAACGGGTGCTGGGCAACGACCATCCGCACACCCTGGCCTCCCGCAACAACCTTGCCTACGCCTACCAAGCGGCGGGGGATCTGGGCCGGGCCATCCCCTTGTACCAGCAGACGCTGGCCGAGCGTGAGCGGGTGCTGGGCGAGGACCACCCCGACACCCTGGCCTCCCGCAACAACCTGGCCGCCGCCTACCGGGAGGCGAGGGATCTGGGCCGGGCCATCCCCGAGCCAGGACAGTGACGTTTTCTCAGTGGTTTCATTTCCAGTGTTGGTTGAGGACGAGGTGATGTCACCGATTTGGCTAGGGCTGAGGGTGATGTGTTGCGGGCATCGCCAGTCGGCGGATCAGATGTGGTCGAGCACTGCCCACCAGCCCCATCCCCGGCGCGCCTACACCCGCCTTCGCCAGGGGTGGGGTAGGTGTCCCAGTCGTAATCTTGGGCGTATGCGATGTGTAGGGGCCGTAATCCGCGACTCCGATGGGCGGCTGCTGCTGGTCAGGCGTGGGCGGCCGCCGGGGGAAGGGCTCTGGTCGCTTCCTGGCGGGCGAGTGGAAGCCGGGGAGAACGATTTCGAGGCGGTGGTACGGGAGATCCGCGAGGAGACCGGGCTTGATGTCGTGCCTGGGGAGTTAGCTGGGACCGTGTGGCGGCCGCCGTATGAAATCCATGACTACTACGCGACCGCGGTGGGGGGCCTCCTGAAAGCGGGGGACGACGCGGCGGACGTGCGCTGGGTGTCGGAGGCCGAGTTGCGCTTGCTGCCGCTGACGGACGGGCTGCTCGGCTTCCTTAGCGGTCTTCCGAGGTGAGGGTGCTGCGCCAGATGATGATGTTGTCGGTGGTGCCGGTGGTCGAGCGGCCGATGGCGATCACGCGCTGGCCGGAGATGGTGACCGCGCCAAGCCATTGCGCGCCCGCGCCGCCCAGGCCGTCCTCGACCAGGGCGTGCCGCTGCCAGGTGCGGCCGTCGGCCGAGGCCCAGACCGAGCTGTCGCCCTCGCTGGAGCGGCCGTGCGAGCCGACGGCGACGATGCCGCGCTCGCTGGCGGTCAGGTCCAGCACGACGGCGGCCTCCTCGGCGGGTAGCCAGTTGTACTCCCAGGTCGATCCGCCGTCCATGGAGACCGCGGCGAACGGGCGGGAGCCCTCGTCGGTGACGGCGGCGCCGACCGCGACGATGCGGTCGTCGCGGGCCACCACGTGCCGCAGCCCGGCGGAGCGGGCGTCCTCGGGGATCACCCGGCGCTCGGCCTTCCAGCTGAGCCCGTCTGAGGAGATCCACACCACGCCGGACTCGCGTTCCGCGGATCCTGAGCCGCCGACGGCGATGAATCCGGACGGGGTGGCGGCCACGTCCTGGATCCGGATCCCGGCCCCGCCCGCCGGGAGCTTGCTCACCCGGGTGAAACGTTTGAGGTCGGGGCTGAACCACAGCGCGGGGACGATGCCGGAGGCGGTCTGGTCCTCCCCGGCCAGCACGTAGCCCGCGGGTCCGGCGGCCACCGTACGGGGGGCCAGGAAGAGATGCCCGTCCGGCACGTCGATGACCGGTCCTGGCCGCCACCCCTTGCCGTCGCCGGAGGTGACCAGGAGGGGTTTGGTGATGACGGGGTCGGCCATCGTGCTGCCGACGGCCAGCCAGCCCTTCTCGCCGTGGGCGACGTCGGTGAGCTCCTGCCGGCCCAGGCCTCCCAGCCACTCCGACTCGATGGCCTTCCAGTTGGCGCCGTTGTTGCCGCTGGTCCAGATGCCGGCGTCGCCGTTGGCCGAGCCGACGGCCACGAAGGCGCCGCCGGAGGCGAGCACGCTGGCGGTGTTGCGGGCCAGCCGGTTGAGACCGGCCACCGCGTCCAGCGGCACCGCGCGAGCGGCCTTGCCCCGCTCTGCCGTCATCAGGACGGCCAGGTTCTCGACGTCGCCGGGGCCGCGCGCGTCGCCGCCCGCCACCAGCAGGCCGTCGCCGGTCATGGTGACCGCGCGCAGGGTGCCGGGGATGTGCCCGAGGTCGGTGCTCTTGGCCCATTTCTTGCCGTCGCCGCTGCGGAAGACCACGTACTCCTCCCAGGCCGACTCGGCGACGGCGGCGATGCCGTCGGAGGAGGAGGCCAGGCCGCGGACGCCGGTGCCCTGCGGGCTGAGCGGGCCGATGGCGCCGCACTCGCTCCACTGGCCGCCGTCGGGGGAGCAGTGCACCGGGACGCCGTCGCCCCCGAACCGCTGGCCGGTCGGGACCAGCACGAAGCCATCCTTGCCGACCGCGAGCGCGCCCGGTTCGGGGCGGATGTCGGGCAGTTCGGTGGCGGTGCGCAGCCAGTTCGCGCCGCCGTCGTCGGAGCGCAGGATCACGGTCGCGGTGCCCGCGCCCGGGTCGGCCAGCGCGACCACCTGGTCGCCCTTGGCGATCACCGACTGGATGCCCCTGATCTTGTCGGAGGTGCCGATCCTGGCGTTGTCCACCCGGGACCAGGACTGGCCGTCCGGCGAGACCCAGGCGACCGCGCCGAGCGTGCCGTCGCCCAGCACGGTCGTGCCGACGGCGACGAAGCCCGAGGTGGTCCTGGCCAGGTCGGTGATGCGGTCCTGGGCGAGGAACGGGCTCAGCCGGGCGGGATCCACCGCCGTCCAGGTACGGCCGTCCGCGGAGGTCCACATGCCGCGGCCCTCCGGTCCTGGCTCGTCGGTGCCGACGGCCAGCCAGCGTCCATTGCCGCCGGTGACCCGGCCGGGCGAGCCGGGGACCGGCTCGTAGCCGGGCGGGCCGATGACGGTGCCGAGCTCCCAGTCCTTGCCGCCGTTGACCGAGACGATGAACAGGGGGCGGGCGATCGGGCTGGTGGTGTCGGTGCCGACGGCCACGATGGTGGATCCGGCGGAGGCGACCGAGGTGAGCAGCTGGCGGGAGCCGTTGCCGGGCTGTCCCGGCGCGGCGAAGGCCGAGTCGCCGGACTGGCCGTCGCCGACCGCGAGGGTGATCCCGGTGGTGGTGGGCGCGCTGGCCCACTGCACGGCGAACCAGCCGAGCACGGCCACGGCGAGCAGGGAGGCGACCACGAGCAGCGGCAGCCGGAACGACTGGGGGGTGGCACGGCGGGGCTCCCGCAGGCTCCGGCGGTGGTGCCGTCCCCCGCGCGGCGGTCCTAACGAGACCAGCACGTCCGGGCGGGCCGGGCGGCCGCCGGGCGGGCGGCCGATGCGCTGCGGAGGTGGCGGGGGTGGAGGCGGCGGCGGGGGTGGCAGGACGGGTTGCCTCGGCGGCGGGAGTTCCTCAGGCTCTGCCTGGATCTCCGGGCTCCTACGGATACCGCTCGGTGGCGGTCCGGAGGCGACGAGCTTGTCCGGCCGGTTCACCAGCCGCCGGGGCGGCCGGGGCTCCTCCTCGACTTCGGCCTGCCAGGACCAGCTCGGCTGCGGGCGCGGCTGCTCGCCGTAAGGCGGCCGACCGGTTCTCGGCTCCGGGGGATCCGGCTGGCTGTACGGCTGGCCATGACGGAACTCGGCAGGCTCCGGCGGATCATCGTACGGCCGGCGTCCGGTCCTGGGGTTAGGCGACCAGGTGTGCTCCTCCGGGGGCTCCTCCGCGTCCTCGGGAACGGGCGCGCCGAACGGCGGTAGCGCCCATGGTGAAGAGCCCGGGGGGCGGGGCGATCGCTCCTCGGCGGGTCCCGGCGGCGAGTGATGCAGCGTCGGGGGTGACTCCGCTGGCTCCTCGTCTTGGGGGGGCACGACCGGTACCTCCTATTTCAGGACCGTTCCAGACATATCGGGGACGCGTTCGTCTTTTACCCCCTCACTGCCGAGCGATCACCTCTTCTCTAGTCAGATTTATCGCGACACCGTCTGAACTGCGGATTTTCGCGCGAATGTCAGGACGACGATGGTGTACACGGCGAACTGCACGACGGTTCCGACCACCGTCTGCCACGGCAACGACCCCTGTTCCAGGGCTCCGTCCAAATTTCCATCCGCCGCGCTGAACCCGAACGCGACCACGTTGTTGACCACGTGCAGCGCGATGGGCGCCTCCAGGCCGCCCGTCCGCACCGCCAGCCAGCCGGACAGGATCCCGAACCCGAAGACATACGCGATGCCCCAGTCGGTGTACCCGTGCAGCGCGGCGAAGCCGGCGGACCCGATGATGAAGGCCGGCCACGGGTTGCGCATGTAGGCCCCGAACGCCTGGATGACCCAGCCGCGGAAGACGTACTCCTCGGCCGCGGCCTGGAACGGCACCAGCAGCACGATCACGGCCATGGCCTGCAGGAACGGGGTCCAGCCTCCCCACTCGTAGGTGACGGGCTCGCCGCTTAGGAACACCGTCAGCTGCTGGGCGGCCTCGCCGACCACCACCGCCAGCAGTCCCAGGGGCACGCAGGTGAGCAGCCACCGCCAGCGCAGCCGCCCCACCACCGAGGAGACCGTGCCGGGCCGCCGCCGCTGGACCAGCCAGACCGTGCCGAGCACCACGGGGATGGCCGCCGCCAGCACCAGCAGCTGGAAGGCCACGTCCAGCAGCGGATCGGTGAACACCCGGGAGCCTTCGGCCACCATCGGGATGCCCGCCATCCGGGCCAGCAGGCCGACGACCAGGCCGAGCACCAGCGAGCTGATCAGGAAGCCGACGATCAGGAAGACCGTGCCGAGGATCGGCCGCCACCAGCTGTTGATCGCATTGCGGGCCATGTGGTCGAATCGCAACCCGGAGGGGGTTGGCAGCGACCACGGCTGGGGCTGCGGTGTCGGGAACCAGGCCCCCGGCGGGTACTGCTGCTGATACCCTGACTCACCCGATTGCGCCGCATATTGTGCCGGATATTGTGGCGCGTCCGAAATGCTCGGTGTACCCGAAGGAGGCGACGGGTCAGTCGGTGCGGGATTGGCAGATGCCCAGGTCGGAGGGTGGGCAGGCGGCGGCGTCCGGTCCGGGCGCGGCTCATGGTCGTTCATGTGACCCATTCTCCGTAATCAGAGCCGGTTTCGTCGCGATCCACTTTGCGCATTTGTTCACAGACAGAACGGGGCCGGAAGAGTTCACTCACCGGGGTACGAACTATCCCAGGAGAAGGCAATGAGTCGGTTAGGACCTGTCTATACATTGGCCGTCGGCGCGGTGCTCACCGTCGCCCTCGGCGTCGCAAGCGCCCAAGCCTCGCCCGCGGTCGAGCAGGCGACGGCGACACCCATCGAAACCGCGTCCACCGCCCCTCCCGTCGCCGAGGAGGAGGCCCCCACGCCCGAGGAGACCGCGCCGCCGGAGGAGGCGGCACCCGCCGACACGACCCCCAAGAAGGTCGACTACGCGGGCGTGGTGCAGGGCAACGGCGGCTTGGTGGCCATCTCGATCAGGAACGGCAAGGCGGTCGCGTACTTCTGCGACGGCCACATCGAAGCCTGGCTGAAGGGCACGGCGGAGAACAACACGGTCACCCTTGAGGGCAAGGACGCCCTGATCACCGCCAGCCTGGGCGGCGGCAAGGCGCAGGGCCGGGTCGAGTTCAAGGGCAAGTCGTGGCGGTTCTCCGCCGCGGTCGTGAAGAAGCCGTCCGGTCTCTACCGGGCGACGGCCCAGGTCCGGGGGGCCAGGATCGTCGGCGGCTGGATCAAACTGCCGAGCGGCCAGTCGGTCGGTCGGCTCACCATCGGCGAAAGCGGCGCGGGCGAGGCCGCGGCCGCGTTCGAAGGCGGCGTCGTCACCTGGTACGGGATCCCCTTGACCCCGCAGGAGCCGGACGCTTTCATCGACACAATCAACCCCTGATAGCGAGCCCGAGATGAGCCACACACAGCAGTACTCCACCCCCCGTCGGGGCTCCGCCGTCGTCCTGCTCGTCGTGCCCGCCCTGGTCGGTGGCGCCATCGCCACCGCCCTCGGCGTGTACGGCGAGCTCCACCCGCCCACCGGCTTCGCGGTCGGCCCAGGCGGGTTCACCGGACCGCTGGCCATGAAGGCGTGGCTGACCACCGGTGCCGCCCTGCTGGCCATCGTCCAGGTGCTGACCGCCATGGCGATGTGGGGCAAACTTCCGTTCGAGGGCGCCTGGGTGGAGCCCACCCACCGCTGGTCGGGCCGGATCGCCTTCCTGCTGACCGTGCCGGTGGCCTTCCACTGCCTGTACGCGGTGGGCGCCCGCTACGACGAGCCCCGGGTAATGATCCACTCCATCCTGGGCTGCCTGTTCTACGGCATCTTCGCCACGAAGATGCTGGCGCTGCCGAAGCGCGGCGTGCCGGGCTGGACCCTGCCCGTGCTCGGCGGGCTGCTCTTCACCCTGCTGGTCGGCCTCTGGCTGACCTCGTCGTTCTGGTTCTTCACCACGATCGGCGTGCAGTTCTGACACCCCGGGACCGCTTCAGGGGCCACCCCACAGCCCCTGAAGCGCCCGGAAGTCAGGGCCGCTGGAATGACGTGGTACGGGTGAGCCCGGCCGCCCGCCCCTTGGCGGAGATCACCAGGGCCATCTTCCGGGACGCCTCGTCGATCATCTCGTCCCCCAGCATGACCGCGCCGCGGCCCTCCACGGTCGTGTAGTACTCGTACGCGTCCAGGATCAGCTCCGCGTGGTCGTAGTCGGCCTGCGACGGCGAGAACACCTCGTTGGCGGCGGCCACCTGACCCGGATGCAGCACCCACTTGCCGTCGAACCCGAGCGCCGCCGCCCGCCCGGCCGCCCGCCGGAACCCCTCGATGTCCTTGATCTGCAGATAGGGTCCGTCGATGGCCTGCAGGTCCCGGGCCCGGGCCGCCATCAGGATCCGCATCAGGATGTAGTGGTAGGCGTCCCCTTCCGAGTACCCGGGCGGCTGTTCCCCCACCACCAGCGTGCGCATCCCGATCGAGGCCATGAAGTCGGCGGGCCCGAACACCAGCGTCTCCAGGCGGGCGCTCGACCCGGCGATCTCGTCCACGGCGACCAGGCCGCGCGCGCTCTCGATCTGCGCCTCGATCCCGATCCCGCCCACCGGCAGCCCGACCGTACGCTCGATCTGGCTGAGCAGCAGGTCCAGCCAGCGCACCTGGGCGGCCTCCTCGACCTTGGGCAACATCACGCAGTGCAGCCGGTCGCCGGCCGCCTCCACCACCTCGATGACGTCCCGGTAGGTCCACGGCGTGGACAGGTCGTTGACCCGGACGACCACGGTCTTGCCGCCCCAGTCGCCCTCCTTCAGCGCCGCCACCACCGAGCGGCGGGCGCCCTCCTTGGCGATCGGGGCGACCGAGTCCTCCAAGTCGAGGAAGACCTCGTCGACGGGCAGGCTCTGGGCCTTCTCCAGGAACCGGGGATTGCTGCCGGGCACGGCCAGGCAGGATCGTCGCGCACGCATGCGCTCCACGCTAGCGCTGTGGCCTTCCTACAAACGGTGGCGGGCGACCTTGGCCATGACGTCGTACTGCGCGCTCCCCATTCATCCCAAGAATGGGCAAAGGAAACAAAAGACGAAGGGACGCAGAGCGATGGCCAACGCCACCATGGGGGACCGCCCCGCCGTTTTGTCTGATCTCATCCCCGGACGGCTGGTCCGGGACGCCGTGCTCGTCGTGGGCGCGGCCGCGCTCACCGGACTGGCGGCGCAGATCAGCGTGCCACTGCCGGACACACCCGTGCCGATGACGCTGCAGACTCTGGCGGTGCTGCTGTCGGGGGCGGCGCTCGGCCTGCACCGGGCGTTCCTCGGCATGGCGATCTACTTCCTGGTGGGGCAGGTCAGCGAGCTGGCCGGGCTCGGCCTCACCTGGTTCGCACCGTCGGGGGGCAACGCCACGCTGGGTTACGTCGTGGGGTTCATCGCGGCGGCCTCGCTGGTCGGGTACCTGGCCGGGCGGGGCGGCGACCGCACCGTGGGGCGGACGATCCGCACCATGCTGGCCGGGACCGCGGTCATCTACGCGGTCGGCGTGCCGTGGCTGATGGTCTACACGGGCATGGATCTGGGCACCGCGTTCGCCAAGGGCGTCGTGCCGTTCCTGGTCGGCGACGGGATCAAGCTGGTGATCGCCGCCGGGCTGCTTCCGGCGACCTGGAAGCTCATCGGCAGGACGAAGCCGTGAAAGTCTGAAAAAGTAGGAGCATGACCCTGCGGCTGATCGAAGAGGGCGCGAAGAAGTCCAGTGTGCTCTGGCTGGCGCTGCCGTCCGGGACCCGGCTGGCCTGGCACGTCTGGCACGACGGCGCGATCCACGTCGTGACCGGCGGCGGCGAGCAGGAACTCCCGGGCCTGGCGGGCAGCCCGGAGATCGAGGTCATCCTGCGCAGCAAGGACAACGGCGCCCAGCTCGTGCGCTTCCCCGCCACCGTGACGGTGCTCAACCAGGCGGAGCACCCGGAGGTGGTGGCCGCGCTGGCCAAGGAGCGCCTCAACGCCATCGACAGCGCGGCCCTGACCGCCCGCTGGGCGACCCACTCCCTGGTCGTACGGCTAACGCCCCTGAACGCCGGTTAGCACGGGTTCGCCCATCGGTGCGGCCTCTTGCCGGGCGGCGGTGGCGGTCTGCGCGAGCAGCGCGCCCGACAGCACCACCGCGCCGCCGGCGATCTGGGCGACCCCGAGGTGCTCGTCGAGCAGGATCCAGGCGAGCAGGGCCGCGCTGATGACCTCCAGGCTGGCCACTGTCGCCCCCACCGCCGCCGAGAGCCGCCGCACCGCGGTCACCCCGGCCACGTACGCGATGACGGTGGCCACCACGATCAGCCAGGCCAACGCCCCCGCCACCGGCAACGTGACGTCGCTCACCGTGGCGTTCCCGCCGAACGCGGCCCAGTCGATGCCCCACGGCTGCGAGAGCGGCACCAGGACCACGGCGGCCCCGATCATGCCCCAGGCCACCAGCCCGAGCGGATCGACGTGCAGGTTATCGCTCATCAGGAAATATCCGGCGCAGCACGCCGACGCCAGCAGCGCGAGCACCAGCCCCAGCGCGTCCAGCCGCAGCCCCTGCCAGACCTCCACGACCACCCCCAGACCGATCACCGCCACCAGCGCGCCGAGGTAGGCGGTGCGCGGGAGCCGTACCCGCCGGATGAACCGCACCCACAGCACCACCAGCACGGGCGCGGTGTATTCGATCAGCAGGGTCACCCCGACCGGGAGCCGGGTGAGCGCCAGGAAGAACAGGGCCTGCACCCCGGCCACCGCGATCACCGCGTACGCCGCGAAGAAGCCGAGCCGGTCGCGGGGGACGCGCAGCGCGCCCGGCCGGACCACGGCGAGGATCACCACCAGCACCAGGCCGGCGCCGACCATCCGCACCCAGACCGATTCCAGCGGGCTCAGCCCGGCGGCCCCCAGAAACTTGGCCATCGGCCCGGAGAACCCGAAGCACAACGCCGACACGACCGCGATTCCCAGGCTTATTGACCGGATCATGACCCATCCATGTAACTACCGTTTAATAGTATTGATCCTGTCATACCGTCCGGGGCGGGCGCAGCGCCATACCGTCGAGGAGTGGATCGGATCTTCGTGGCCCGGCTGGCGGGGCTCGCGGTGTTCGACCCGGCCGGGGACCGGATCGGCCGGATCAGGGACGTCGTGGTCGCGCTGCGTGGCGCCCAGCCGCCCCGGGTGCACGGCTTCGTGGTCGAGGTCCAGCCGCGCCGCCGGGTGTTCCTGCCGGTCACCCGGATCATCAGCGTGGAGGCCGGCGCGGTCATCTTCACCGGCCGCCTCAACCTGCGCCGCTTCGAGCAGCGCGCCTCCGAGACGCTGGCCATCGGCGCGCTGCTGGACCGGGGCGTCACCCACGACGGCGAGCCCGGCACCGTGCTGGACCTGGCCATGGAGAACCGCCCGCCGGACTGGCTGATCACCAAGGTGGCGGTCAGGCACGGCACCCGCCGCCGGGGCCAGACGGTGATCGCCGACTGGAGCGAGGTGACCGGCCTGGAGCAGCCGCAGCCCGACCAGGGCGCCGCCAGCCTGCTCGCCGCCTTCGACACCATGCGCCCCGCCGACCTGGCCAACCTGCTGCACGAGCTGCCCGACAAGCGCATGGCCGAGGTGGCCGCCGCCCTGGCCGACGACCGCCTCGCCGACGTGCTGGAGGAGCTGCCCGACCGGGACCAGGTCGTGGTGCTCGGCAACCTGGACGCCGAGCGGGCCGCCGACGTGCTCGCCGTGATGGGCCCCGACGACGCCGCCGACCTGCTCCAGGACCTGCCCGCCGACCAGGCCGAGAGCCTGCTCCAGCTGATGATCCCGGAAGAGGCCGATCCGGTACGGCGGCTGCTCGACTACCCGGAGGAGACCGCCGGCGGCATGATGACCACCGAGCCGGTGATCCTGCCCCCCAACGCCACCGTGGCCGAGGCGCTGGCGCACATCCGCAACCACGAGCAGCCCCCGGCGGTGGCCGCCCAGGTGTTCGTCTCCCGTTCGCCCACCGAGACCCCCACCGGGCGTTACCTGGGCCTGGTGCACTTCCAGCGGCTGCTGCGGGAGCCGCCGTCCGCCCTGCTCGGCGGCCTGGTGGACCCCTCACTGGACCCGATCAGGCCGGAGTTCTCGCTGCCGGAGGTGGCGTCGTACCTGGCCACGTACAACATGGTCGCCAGTCCCGTGGTGGACGGCGTGGGGCGGCTGATCGGCGCGGTGACGGTGGACGACGTGCTGGACCATCTGTTGCCTGAGGACTGGCGGGAGCGGCGTGACTGACCGACTGGACCAGCCAAGGGAGCTGGGGATCCGGCTGCGGCCGCACTACGACCCGGAGGCGTTCGGGCGGCTGGCCGAGCGGATCGCCCGGTTCATCGGCACGGCCAGGTTCCTGGTCTACATGACCGTGTTCGTCACGGTGTGGGTGCTGTGGAACGTGCTGACGCCGCTGAAATTCGACCCCTATCCGTACATCTTCCTGACGTTGATGTTGTCGTTGCAGGCCTCGTACGCGGCCCCGCTGATCCTGCTGGCCCAGAACCGGCAGGACGACCGGGACCGGGTGCAGTACGAGCAGGACCGGCTGGCGGCAGACCGGAACCAGGCGGAGATCGAATATCTGACCCGGGAGATCGCCGGGCTGCGGATCGCGCTGGGCGAGGTGGCCACCCGGGACTACCTCAGGGCCGAGCTCCAGCGGCTGGGGGAGCAGCTCAGTTCGTCGGAACGCCGCTGAGTTCGTAGCATGAACGTATGGCACCGACCCCTGAACTGGTGACGGCAGCGCTGGCCAAGGTCAACGACCCCGAGATCCGCCGGCCGATCACCGAGCTCGACATGGTGAAGAGCATTGACATCTCCCCCGACGGGGCGGTGCGCGTGGGCATCTATCTGACGGTCGCCGGATGTCCGATGCGGGACACCATCACCCGCGACGTGACCGCGGCCGTCTCCGCGATCTCCGGCGTCGCCCGGGTGGCGGTGGAGATGGACGTCATGAGCACCGAGCAACGCAAGGTGCTGCAGACCAAGCTGCGCGGCGACCGCGGCCCGGAGAAGGAGATCCCGTTCGCCAAGCCCGGCTCGCTGACCCGCGTGTTCGCGGTCGCCAGCGGCAAGGGCGGGGTGGGCAAGTCCTCGGTGACGGTCAACCTGGCCGCCGCTATGTCGGCGAGCGGCCTCAAGGTGGGCGTGCTGGACGCCGACATCTACGGGCACAGCGTGCCCCGCATGCTCGGCGTGGGCGACCGCCCCACCAAGGTGGAAGACATGATCATGCCGCCGGTGGCGCATGACATCAAGGTCATCTCGGTGGGCATGTTCAAGCCGGAAGGCAACAGCGCCGTGGTCTGGCGCGGCCCGATGCTGGACCGGGCGCTGCACCAGTTCCTGGCCGACGTCTACTGGGGCGACCTGGACGTGCTGCTCATGGACCTGCCGCCCGGCACCGGCGACATCGCCATCTCGGTGGCCCAGCGCATGCCCACCGCCGAACTGCTGGTGGTCACCACGCCGCAGCAGGCCGCGGCCGAGGTGGCCGAGCGGGCCGGGTCCATCGCCGCGCAGACCCACCAGCAGGTGGCCGGGGTGATCGAGAACATGTCCTGGCTGCCCTGCCCGCACTGCGACGAGCGCATCTCGGTGTTCGGCGAGGGCGGCGGCCAGACCGTCGCCGACGCGCTGACCAAGACGCTCGGGTCGCGGGTGCCGCTGCTCGGCCAGGTGCCGATCGACACCCGGCTGCGCGAGGGCGGCGACGAGGGCAAACCCCTGGTCATCACCGAGCCCGACGCCCCGGCGTCGGTCGAGCTGCGCCGGATCGCGCAGGGGCTGAGCAAACGGTCGAGCAGCCTCAAGGGCATGAAGCTCGATCTGACCCCGACCGGTCGCTGAACCGCCGAAAGCCCGCCCAATCCGGGCGGGCTTTTCGTCAGGTCGCCTCGTTGTCGTACGGCGGGATCTCCCCAAAGTTCAGCTCCGCGTAAGCCGGAGCCGGGGGTTCGAGCGGCGGCAGGTCCGGCTCGTCGTCCTTCCAGTCCTTCTCCACGTCATCCAGCAGGTGCTTGCGGACGAACGTCTTGGGGTTCAGGTCGGCCGGGTCGAAGTTCTTGAACTCCGGCCCCAGGTTCGCCTCCAGATCGCTGCGCGCGTTGTTGGCCATCTGCCTGAGCTGCCGCAACGTCCGTCCCGCCTGGGAGGCCGCCTGCGGAAGCTTCTCCGGGCCGAAGACGAGCAGCGCGATCACCACCAACGCTACGATCTCCGGCCAGCCGAGTCCGAACACGGCGATCTCCCTCCAACTACCACTGCGCTCAGACTACTCACGATGGCTGAGCACTGGGCGCGGGGGCGGCCCCGATAGTAACCGTCGCGGTCCGTTCGGAACCCGCGCGCTGGTACTTGAAGACCACCTTGTCGCCGGGGGCCTTGCTGCGGATGGTGACGATCAGCTCCCGGCTGTCGCTCACCGGCTGGCCGTCCACCTCCAGGATCACGTCCCCGGGCCGCAGCCCCGCCTTGTCGGCGGGTCCGTCCGGGGTCACCGGCTCGACCCCGCGCTCGGCCTGCGCCGCGATCCGCACCCCCTGCCCCTGGTACTGCTGGTCGATGCTGATCCCGATCCGGGACGTACGGGCGCTGCCCGTGGTGATGAGCTCCTCCGCGATCCGGCGCACCTGGTTGACCGGGATGGCGAAGCCGAGGCCGATGCTGCCGGTCTGCTGGCCGAGCGGGGAACCGCCGCCCAGGGTGGCGATCGCCGAGTTGACCCCTATCACCTCACCGGCCGCGTTGACCAGCGGGCCGCCCGAGTTGCCGGGGTTGATCGCCGCGTCGGTCTGGATGGCGTTGATCAGCGCCGAGTCCCTGCCGCTCTCCCCGCCCGCCTCGACCGGGCGGTTGAGCGAGCTGACGATGCCCGTGGTGACCGTGCCGGTCAGGCCGAGCGGGGAGCCGATCGCGATGACCGGGTCGCCCACCACCATCGAGTCGGAGTTGCCCAGCGCCACCTCCGGCGAGCCGAACGTCTCCTCCGGCTTGACCACGGCGATGTCGGAGTTGGGGTCCCGGCCCACGATCCTGGCGGTGGTGGACCTGCGGTTGCTGAACTTGATCCGGATCTCGCCGCCGGTGGAGGCCACCGCGACCACGTGGTTGTTGGTGACGATGTAGCCGCCCTTGATCAGGAAGCCGGAGCCGGTCCCCGACTCGCTGCCGCCGCGCACCTCCAGCGAGACCACGCTGGGCAGCACCCGGGAGGCCACCCCGGCGACCGACTCCGGCGGCCGGGCGGTGCTGCCGGCCGGGGTCGTCGGGATCGCGTAGTTGGGGTCGAGGCCTGAGGTCGACCCGGTCAGCAGGTAGGTGCCGTAGGCCCCGGCCCCGCCCGCGAGCAGGGCGATCACCACCGCCAGCAGCACCATGACGCCGGAACGCGGTCCCTTCTGCGCGTCCGGCCGCGCCGGCGGGGCACCGGGCGGCGGCGCCCAGGCCGGGCCCATCCCGTACGCGTTGACCGGTGGCGGCGGACCCGGCGGCTGGCCGTACTGGTCGCCGAACGGGTCGGTCGGGTGCTGCGACTGGATGAAGTCGGGCCCTTGCTGCCGGTACTGCGGGCCGGGGCCGCCGGATGGGCTGCCCCAGCCGGGGTGGGGTCCTTCCGCCGGAAGGAACTCAGGCCGGTCCGACGCGTTGAAGGAACGCGTGTCGTCGGTCATCGGTGTTTTTCACTCCCACGCGAAGTCAGCGGTGGCCTTGTGCCATCCTCAGGCGAACGGCATACGACTGATGTAAAGCGAAATCGTATGCCGTCGATCCCCATCATTCGGCAGGGTAGTCGCCCGATCAGGACATCACCGCGCAAGCGAGGGTCGCGGGCTCGGGGTGGCGGACGGCGAGCTGAGCCGGAACGGCGCCGCGGTGTTCGGCGCGGGCACCATCATCTCCGGCGGCGTGGCCGGGCGAGGCTCGCCGCTGACCATGAACAGCGTGCCGAGCGCGACCGCGGCCGAGGCCACGCCCACCGCGACATAGCCGATGCGGCGACTACCGCGTCCGGGCCCGGAAGATCCGGCGGCCCGGCGGGGGCGGTTGTCGACCGGGGCAAGGCTGTAGATACCGGGCAGAGCCCGGAGATCAGGGGGGCCGGGTGGCGGCATCCTCAGCAGCGACATGGTCAGATCCGCCGGAACCGGAGGCGGATCCATCAGGCGCAGGCGGCTCTTGAGCGCGCGGAACGCCTCCACCTCCGCCCGGCAGTCGGCGCAGAAGGTCAGGTGAGCCAGGGCGCGTTCCCGGTCGTTGTGGCCGAGCTCGCCATCGATCAGCGCGGAGACGCGCTCTCCAAGGTGCGTCATGCTCCCTCCTCGTGGTGCTGTCGGGGGCAGGCGGCGCGCGAGTCGCTCATCTGCCCTCCCGGGTGAACGACGAAGGGGGGAGCTGGTCGTCGCGGGGCGCCCGATGGTCCAGGGCTTCGCGCAACTGCGAGCGAGCGCGGTGGATGCGGCTGCGGACGGTGCCGAGCTTCACCCCGAGCGTCGCGGCGATCTCCTCATAGGACAGGCCTTCGATGTCACAGAGCACGACGGCGGCCCGGAAATCCGGCGGCAGCGCGTCCAGCGCGGCCTGGATGTCGGGTTCCAGATGGGCGTCGTCGTAAGCCTGGGCCGGAGACGGCTCGCGGCCGCGTAACCGCTCCGCCGCGTCGTCGGCCAGGCCTTCGAACCGGATGCGCTGCTTGCGCCGCGCCTGGTCCAGGAACAGGTTGGTGGTGATGCGGTGCAGCCAGCCCTCGAACGTCCCAGGCGTGTAGCTGGACAATGATCGGAACACCCGGACGAAGACCTCCTGGGTCAGGTCCTCGGCGTCGTGCACGTTCCCGGTCAGGCGGTACGCGAGCCGGTATACCCGCGCGGAGTGCGTGCGAACGACCTCCTCCCAGCTGGGAGGCGTCCAGTCGGACACCGAGGCGTCCGGCTGGCGGTCGGCGTCGTCCACCAGCAACCCTTTCTCCAAGACCGTCGCTACACCCATTGTGCCCTTCTGTTCTCATTGCCGCGCCCGCTGTGCGGCTGCTGCTTTGATGCCGCGAGAATAAAGACCGTTCAAAGCGTGCAACGTCCTCGTTGTGGCGTGAGTTCCCGTTCGGGGCTTACTCCCCTACGCTTCAGAACCATGAATACGGCGAGCCTGGCTCATGCGGAGGATTTCGTCCCCGAGGACGAGGTGCTGCGGGCCGCGCGGCAGCGGGGCACAGAGGTGGGCGCGCCACCCATCCTTCCTGGTGGTGGGGCCGCGCTGAGCTTCCTCGCGACCGCGATCAACGCCAGAGCGGTGGTGGAGATCGGGACCGGGTGCGGGGTGTCCGGGCTCTGGCTGCTGCGCGGCATGCGGCCGGACGGCACCCTGACGAGCGTGGACGCGGAACCGGAGCACCAGCGGCTGGCCCGCCAGACGTTCGCCGAGGGCGGTTTCTCCGGAAGCCGGATCCGGCTGATCGTCGGCCGCGCCCTGGACGTCCTGCCCCGCCTCGCCGACGGCGGGTACGACCTGGTCTTCTGCGACGCCGCCAAGCAGGAGTACGGCGACTACCTCGCCGAAGCCATCCGGCTGCTGCGGGTGGGCGGCATCGTCGCCTTCGACAACGCCCTCTGGCACGACCGGGTGGCCGACCCCACCCAGCGCGACCCGGACACCATCGCCATCCGCGAACTGGGCAAGCTGGTCCGCTCCGACGAGCGCCTGCGCCCCCTGATGTTCCCGCTAGGCGACGGCCTCCTCGCCGCCATCAAGCTGTCATGATTGCGATGCTGCGCATCGCGGTTCGGGTGCTCAACCCCGGTGTCTTCCCTCGTCGCTCCGCTCCTCAGTCCAGACACCGGCGCACCCTCACTGTCTTCATTGCGATGCTGCGCATCGCGGTTCGGGTGCTCAACCCCGGTGTCTTCCCTCGTCGCTCCGCTCCTCAGTCCAGACACCGGCGCACCCTCACGGACTAAGCCAGTCCAGCAGCATCCGCACGCCGAAGCCGGTCGCGCCCTTCTCGGCCCTGGCCGGTCCGGCGATGTCCAGGTGCGCCCACGGCCGCTTGCCGGTGAACTCGCGCAGGAACAGCGCCGCCGCCACCGAACCGGCCGCGCCGGACATGCGCTTGTCCACGTTGGCCAGGTCGGCCACGTCGGAGTCCAGGTCGCCGACATAGTCGTCGATGAGCGGCATGCGCCAGAGCCGGTCGCCGGTCCGCTCGCTGGCGGCCAGCAGCTGGGCGGCCAGTGCCTCGTCGTTGGCGTACAGCGCGGCGATGCCGGAGCCGAGGGCGATCTTGGCGGCGCCGGTCAGGGTGGCGATGTCCACCATCGCGTCCGGGTCGAGTTCGGCGTCGGCGTAGGCGAGCGCGTCGGCCAGCACCAGGCGGCCTTCCGCGTCGGTGTTGAGGATCTCCACGGTGCGCCCGCCGTACTGGACGATGACGTCGCTGGGGCGCTGGGCCGAGCCGGAGAAGGCGTTCTCGGCGCAGGCGATCAGGCCGGTGACCCGGACCCGCGCGTTGAACTCGGCGAGGGCGCCCATGGCGGCGATGATGGCCGCGCCGCCCGCCATGTCGGTCTTCATGGTCTTCATGCCCTCGGAGGTCTTGATCGACAGGCCGCCGCTGTCGAAGGTGATGCCCTTGCCGACCAGGACCACGTGGCGGTCGTACGAATCGGGCGTGTAGGACATCTCGACCAGGCAGGGCGGGTTGACCGAGCCCTGGCCGACGGCGCGGATGCCGCCGAAGCCGGTGAGCTCGGTGTCGACCCGGACGCCGAGGCCCGCGCTCGCGCCGATCTCCACGGCCTGGGCGGCCAGCCAGCCGGGGGTCTTGATCGAGGCCGGGGTGTTGACCAGGTCCCTGGCCACGCTGGTGGCGCGGGCGATCGCCTCGCCGCGGCGGACTGCGGCGGCGTCCCCGCCGACGAGCACGATCTCCGCTACCGATTTGGTCTTGATCTCGCCGATGGTGAACGTGTAGGCGGCCAGCAGCGCGGCTTCCACCAGGGGTGCCACATCGCCCTCCGGGGGGAGCAGCACGGTCAGGCTCGGGCGGCCCTTGGCCCGGCCGGTCAGCGCGGCTCCCGCCTTGCGCAGGTCCTTGGCGGAGCTGTCGCCGACGCCGTACAGGAGGATGCGCCTGACCCCGTCGCCCTGGGCGACGGGGATCTCCAGCACCTCGCCCGCGTCGCCTTTGACCTGGTAGTGCGCCAGCAGGGCGGGGAGCGGGATGGGGAGTTCGACCGCGGCGTCAAGGTCGCCGCCGAACGGGACGGCCAGGAATTCGGCGCCGGACGCGGCGTGAGGCGCGACGGTCAGGCGAGTGTGAATGGGCACGATCACTCCTGGCGTTCGGTAGCGGAGAAACGTCGAGTGTGGGAAACAGAGCGGCCCCGGCGCGGGGAAGACCCGCTGCCAGGGCCGATATCAATTGATATACGGCTGGGTCAGCCGACCACGTTTTTCAGTGCGTCGCCGAGGGCGCTGGCCTCGTCCGCGGACAGTTCGACGACGAGCCGCCCACCACCCTCCAGCGGGACCCGCATGACAATGCCCCGGCCTTCCTTGGTGACCTCCAGCGGACCGTCACCAGTCCGCGGCTTCATCGCCGCCATGCGTGTATCCCTTCCCGCGTTGTCGACCGCCCCCGAGGAGGCGGTCGGCGCATTCACGTCTTCTGTGATGTCCTATTATCCCGCCTCCGAGCTCAATAGGGTAATGCCCTGGGCTCTTTTGTGGATCAAAGCGTGCCCACGTATGGCCCGTGAGGGTGCGCCGGTGTCTGGACTGAGGAGCGGAGCGACGAGGGAAGACACCGGGGTTGAGCACCCGAACCGCGATGCGCAGCATCGCAATCAGCATTGTCGGAGACAGATCCTGACCCCACACTGGGTGGGGTGAACGCCCGAGCCGCGCTTTTCGATCTCTACGGGGACCACCTGCGCATGCGGGGCGGGCGCGCCTCGGTGGCGGCCCTCGTCCGGCTGCTCGCGCCGCTGGAGGTCGCCGCTCCCGCAGTACGCACCGCCATCTCTCGCATGGTGCGACAGGGCTGGCTGGACCCGGTACGGCTGCCCCAGGGCCCCGGCTACGGGCTCACCCCCAAGTGCGCCAGACGCCTCGACCAGACCGCCGCGCGGATCTACCGGGGCGCCACGGTCACCTGGCCGGGCCGCTGGCACCTGCTCGTGCTGGAGCCGATCCGGGACCGCCCGCGCCGCGAACGGCTCCGAGCCGACCTCTCGTTCCTGGGCTACGCCCCCCTTTCGGAAACGACCTGGATCGGTCCTAGACCGTCGCCCGAACTCGACGCACTGGGGGTAACGGCCGACCGATTCGAGGCCGTGCTGGAGGGGGATCCGCGCGATCTGGTGGCCAGGGCGTGGGATCTGGAGGGCATCGGGCGGTCGTACGAGGAGTGGCTGGCCGGGGCGATGACCTTGGTCGCCTCGCTGCCGGACGACGCCCCCGACGACCGGGTGTTCGCGACCCGCAGCCGGCTCGTGCACACCTGGCGGAACTTCCTGTTCCGCGACCCGGGACTGCCGCCCGCGCTGCTGCCGCCGGGGTGGCCGGGAGAGAAGGCACGGACCTACTTCGAGCAGGAAGCGGCCAGGCTGCACCCGCGGGCCGCCGCGTTCGTGGACCGCAACCTCGGTCACTGACCGGGTCGCCTCGCGACGCACTCGGCGATGTGGTCGTTGACCAGGCCGATGGCCTGCATCAGCGCGTACGCGGTGGTGGGCCCGACGAAGCGGAAACCGTGCTTCTTGAGGTCCTTGGCGAGCGCGGTGGAGCCGGGGGTGGTGGCCGGGATGTCGGCCATGGTCTGCGGGATCGGCGCGTCCGGGTCGGCATATTTCCAGATCAGGGCGGAAATGCCGTCTGGCAGCTCCTGGGCGGCCCGGGCGTTGGCCACGGCGGCTTCGATCTTGGCGCGGTTGCGGACGATGCCGGGGTCGGCCATCAGGCGGGCCACGTCGCCCTCCCCGTACGCGGCGACCTTCGCGATCGCGAACCCGTCGAAGGCCGCCCGGAAGTTCTCCCGCTTCCGCAGGATCGTGATCCAGGCCAGGCCCGACTGGAACGCCTCCAGCGTGACCCGCTCGTAGACGCCGTCGTCATCCCGGACCGGACGGCCCCACTCCTCGTCGTGATAGGCCAGGTAGAGGGGATCGGAGGTAGCCCAGGCGCACCTGACTACCACGCCTCCTCCACATCACCCGAGTCGATCACGTCGACCCGGTCCTTCTCCCAGCCGCCCGCCCCGTTGGGCACATCCGGCTGGTGCTCGGTCCTGGGCGGCTCGGCCGGGCGCGCGAACGCCTCCTGCCTGGCCTGCAACCGCCCGGCCAGCAGCTCGGCCACCCGCTGCTCCAGCACGGCGATCCGGGTGTCACGCTCGCTCAGCGCGGTGGCGGCCCGCTGCAGGGTCTCGTCCACGGTCTGGGTGTGGTAGCCGACCAGGCCGATGGGCAGGTGCAGGGACGCGAAGTCGACCGCGTTCAGCTGCCCCGCCTCCGGCAGCTCCAGCGGCGGCACGTCGGGGGGGAACTCGGCCAGCTCACCGCCCCGGCCCAGCGAGACCAGCACCACGCATCCCAGCACGGCGAGAGCGGCGACCACGAGTACGACCAGCACATACGAATCGTGCCACAACTCCCAAGGGCCGCAGGCCGTCAGTCTGGATCGACCAGGGGAATGTGGTGCTGTCGTTTCTCGAGCAGGTCGAACGCTTCGGGGACGCCGGTGGCCCAGGAGATGGCGTCGAACACGCCAGGGCGGGTGAAGCCCTGGTCGTACATGCCTTCGACCAGGGCCCTGAGCGGGTCATACAGGCCCCAGGGGTCAAGGATGACCAGCGGTTTGGCATGCAGGCCGAGAACCCGGGTGCTCCAGATCTCGAACAACTCCTCCAGGGTGCCGATGCCGCCGGGGAGCACCAGGAAGGCGTCAGAGCGGGCGTCCATCTCGCCCTTGCGCTCGCGCATGCCCGAGGTGATCACGAGCTCGTCCGAGTCGGTGTCGGCGATCTCGATGTCCACCAAGACCTGCGGGATCACCCCGACGGTCCTGGCCCCGCCGGCCCGCGCGGCGCGCGCCACCTCGCCCATGCAGGAGACGATGGCACCCCCGCTGACCAGGGTGTGGCCACGCCGAGCCAGCTCGCCGCCCACCTCCCGGGCCAGCTTCAGGAACTTGGGGGCGATCCGCTGACTGGAGGAACAGAACACACAGACGTTGCGATCCTCACTGACCCCGGAGGGCCGGTGCCGGTCGGATCTCCGGCCGACGCCCTGATTGCCGGCCTGGTCACGATCCACGCGTCCACTCTATTCGGCGTCCGCGACCACCTGTCCAGCGGATTTCCGCTCGCGGGACTCGGTCTCGCCGCGTTCCTGGTCGGCCCCGACGATGATCTGCACGGCCTCGGCCACGTCGTCCACGCACCTGATCAGGTCAACGTCCGGCGGCGAGATCTTGCCGTCGGCCAGCAGCGTGCCCTTGATCCAGTCGATCATCGGCCCCCAGAACCGGGTGCCCATCAGGACCACGGGGAAGGAGGTGACCTTGCGGGTCTGCACCAGGGTGAGCGCCTCGAACAGCTCGTCCAGGGTGCCGAAGCCGCCCGGCAGGGTGATGAAGCCGGAGGAGTACTTCACGAACATGGTCTTGCGGACGAAGAAGTAGCGGAACTCGACGCCGAGGTCCACGAACTCGTTCATGCGCTGCTCGTGCGGGAGCTCGATGCCGAGGCCGACCGAGATGCCGCCCGCTTCCAGGGCGCCCCGGTTGGCGGCCTCCATGCAGCCGGGGCCGCCGCCGGTGATGACCGCGTAGCCCTCCTCGGCGAGCGCGCGGCCGAGCCGCACGCCCATCTCGTACTCGGGCGCGTCCGGTTTGGTACGGGCCGAGCCGAAGACGGTGACCGCAGGCGGCAGTTCGGCGAGGGCGCCGAAGCCCTCCACGAACTCGGCCTGGATGCGGAGCACCCGCCACGGGTCCATGTGCACCCAGTCGGCGGGGCCACGGCGGTCGAGGAGGCGCTGGTCGTGGGTGGATTGGGACACCATGCTGCCGCGCAGGAGGGCCGGTCCCTGGCGTCGTTCAGGGCGGATCGTGTTCATGCCGACCCACCGTACCCGCGGCTCGGAAAGAATCTTGAAATTCTTCGGAAACGAGCGGAACCGGTTTTCGCGGAGGCCGCGTCTAAGAGTCGAGGGTGCTGCTCGGGACTGAAAGTGGCTTTCCCCGCCAAATGGCCGGCGAGGAAAGCCACTTTCTCCGTTCTGGGGGTGTTTCCTCAGGTCAGCCAGCTGGTCATTACGCGCTCGGCTTCGACGATCTTGGCAAGTTCGACGTACTCGTCCCGTTTGTGGGCGACTTCCGGATTGCCGGGTCCGTAGTTCACGGCAGGCACGCCGAGCGCGGAGAAACGCGCCACATCCGTCCATGCCACCTTCGCCTGGGGCGTACCCCCGACAATGGCCGCGAACGCCGAGGCGATCGGGTTGTCCAGGCCGGGCCGGGCGCCGGGCGCGCTGTCCACGATCCGGACCTCGAAGCCGTCGAAAACCTCGGCCAGGTACGCCTGCGCCTCCTCCTCGGTGCGATCCGGGGCGAACCGGTAGTTCACCGTCACCACACACTCGTCGGGGATCACGTTCCCGGCATGCCCGCCGTTGATCAGGACCGCGTTCAGGCCCTCGTGGTACCGCAGGCCGTCCACCACCGGCCGGCGGGGCTCATGAGCGCGCAGCCTGCTCATGATCTCGGCGGCCTCGTGGATCGCGTTCACGCCCAGCCACGAGCGGGCGCTGTGCGCGCGCACGCCGGTGGCGATCACGTCGGCCCGGACGGTGCCCTGGCAGCCGCCCTCGATCGCGCCGTCGGTGGGCTCCATCAGCACCGCGAAGTCGCCGCGCACCCAGTCGGGGTGGTCACGGACCAGGCGGGCGAGGCCGTTGCGGGCCGCCTCGACCTCCTCGCAGTCGTAGAAGACCAGAGTGAGGTCGCGGTTGGGCTCGGCCAGCAGGGCCAGTTTGAGCTGGACGGCCACACCGCTCTTCATGTCGGTGGTGCCGCAGCCCCACAGGCGGTCGCCCTCGACGCGGCTCGGCACGTTCCCGGCGATGGGGACGGTGTCCAGGTGCCCGGCCACCACCACCCGCTGGGCCAGGCCGAGGTGGGTGCGGGCCACGATGTTCGCCCCGTCCCGGTCCACGGTGAGGTGGCCGAGCCCGGCCAGCGCCCGTTCTATGGCGTCGGCGAGCGGTTTTTCCTGGCCGCTCTCGGAGGCGATGTCCACCAGTTCGGCGGCGAGCGTCCTGACGTCCTGATCCAATCGCATGGGACACCAGCCTAGGGACTGCGGGTAGGTTCTGGGACGTGACAACGCGCGTCCCCAGAACAGCTCTGATCATCCTGACCATCGTCGTCGTTCTGGGCGCCGGCATCTTCTTCGCGGTCTCCCAGCTGATCCGCCAGGCGGAACCGTACGTGCGGGGCGAGAACTGCCGGATCACCACTCCGGACGGCACGCTCGAACTCGACATCGAGCAGTCCCAGGTGGCCTCGACCATCGCCGCCGTGGCGTCCCGGCGCAAGCTCCCCGAGCGGGCCCTGGAGATCGCCTACATCACCGCCATCCAGGAGTCCAAGCTCAGCAACATCCCGTACGGCGACCGCGACTCGGTCGGCGTCTTCCAGCAGCGCCCCTCCCAGGGCTGGGGCACGGTGGAGCAGCTGATGGACCCGGTCTACGCGACCAGGAAGTTCTTCGCCGCCCTGGAGAAGGTGGAGGGCTACCTGGACATGCCGCTGCACGACGCCGCCCAGGAGGTGCAACGTTCCGCCGACGGCGGCGCGTACGCCGACCACCGGGCCATGGCGATCATCCTGGCCGGGGCGTTCGGCGGCCGGGTCCCGAAGGCGGTGCACTGCTGGTACCCGCCCGCCGAGAAGCCGGTCAAGACCACCCTCGACAAGGCCCGCACCGAGCTCGCCCGCGCGCTGGGCGCCGCCGCCAGGAAGGACAGCTGGCTGGTCGCGACCTGGTACGTCACCCACGCCCAGAAGTACGGCCTCCACCAGATCAGCTACCAGGGCGTGAAATGGACCGCGGAATCCGGCTACGACGGCTGGCAGCAGGACGAGTCCGGCAAGGACGCCCCGATGGCGGTCGCCTAACCCAGCCGTTCCACTTGGATCGAACCAGGGGTCAGCGGCGAGGCGTAGGAGGCCACCCACTGCCCGCCCTGCACCCGCTGGAACGACAACAACCGCCCGTCATTGGCCCGGTAGTCGGCGAAGTCGAGCAGCCCTCGGTCGGGCAGGCCGGTCATGCCCTCGGCCCGGAACGCGACAGTGCCCCGTTCGGTGGGGAAGAACTCCACGCCCTCCATGATGAGCATGCTCTTGGCGGGCACCATGCCCTGCGCCGGGACCTGGGTCCAGAGCAGGACCTCCAGGTGAACGGCCTCGTCCCGCTCGCCGCGCTCCTGGACCGAGAGCCACTGGTAGCGGCGGGTGCCGTCGTCCAGCAGGTGCTCGGTCCACTGCTCGCCGTGCCAGGAAAGATGCAACGCTCCCATGGCTTTGTAGCGCACACCCGCGATATGCACGGTGTCGCCCACCTTGATAGTTCGAGGGTCGAAGAACGCCGGTCCGTCGTTAGAGCCGAAGTCCAGTCCCCCGTTCGCCGGAACCACCCGCCGGTCCTGGCGGGTGGTGGCGATGAACGCGCCCAGCACGACGATAAGCGTCGCGACGCTCAGTCCGAGCACCACCGCTGTCGTCATGGCGCGCGATCCTACTGGAGCCGACGCACAACCGCATTTATCCGTTCATCTGTGGCGGTAATCGCGATGCGAATGTGTTGCTTTCCGGCCACTCCATAGAAATCTCCCGGAGCCACTAGGATCCCGGACTCCGACAGCCGCCGCACCTGCTCCCAGCAGCCGGAACCGTCGCTCGCCCACAGATAGAGACCGGCGGTGGAATGCTCGATCCGCCATCCCGCCGATACCAATGCGGTCCTGAGCGCGCTTCGGCGCGCCGCGTATCTGGCCCGCTGTTCCTCGGCGTGCGCGTCGTCGTCGAGGGCGACGGTCATGGCGGCCTGGACCGGTCCCGGCATGATCATCCCGGCATGCTTGCGGACTTCCAGCAGGTGCGCCACGAGATCGGGATCACCGGTGACGAAACCGGCGCGATACCCGGCCAGATTGGACCGTTTCGACAGTGAATGCACCGCCAGCAGGCCTTCGTGGGAGCCGCCGCAGACGTCCGGGTGCAGGATCGAGACCGGCTGTTCCTCCCAGCCGAGGCCGATGTAGCACTCGTCGGAGGCGACGATCGCGCCGCGCTCGCGGGCCCAGGCCACCACCTTGGCCAGGTGCCCGGCCGGGAGCACCCGCCCGGTCGGGTTGGACGGCGAGTTCACCCACACCAGCGGCACCCGCTCCGGCCCGAGCGCGACCAGCCCGTCGCTCGCGAACGGCTCCGCCCCCGCCAGCCGCGCGCCCACGTCATAGGTCGGGTAGGCGAGCTCGGGGAAGATCACCCGGTCGCCCGCGCGGACGTCGAGCAGGGTGGGCAGCCAGGCGACGAGTTCCTTGGTGCCGATGACGGGGAGCACATTGTCCGGGTCGACCGTGACCCCGTGGTGCCGGGCCAGCCAGCCCGCCGCCGCGGCGCGCAGGCCGGGCGTGCCGTGCGTCTGGGGGTAGCCGGGGCTGTCGGAGGCGGCGGCGAGCGCTTGCCGTACCACCTCGGGCACGGAATCCACCGGCGTGCCGATCGACAGGTCGGCGATGCCGTCCGGGTGGGCCTGGGCCACCTCCTTGTACGGTGTGAGCCGATCCCACGGAAAATCAGGCAGTTTGATCATTAAACTCCCCCAAACGGGCATGCGGAAGCCGCCCACCGAGGGATCAGCGGGCGGCCGAAGCGATATTCAAAACTATTAATCAGAAACCCGTCCCATAGACAGCCGCAGCGCCGCCGACCAGACGACTCACGGCTGCGGCTGTCCAGATCACGACTTTCTAATTATCAGTGGTCCTCAGCCTGCGGGGGCAGCACGGCGACGACCTCGTGGTCTCTTTCGATCTTGCCGACCTTGGAGGCGCCGCCCGGCGACCCCAGCTCCTCGAAGAAGTCCACGTTGGCGCGGTAGAAGTCCTTCCACTGCTCGGGCAGGTCGTCCTCGTAGAAGATGGCCTCCACCGGGCAGACCGGCTCGCACGCGCCGCAGTCCACACACTCGTCGGGGTGAATGTAGAGCATGCGGTTGCCCTCGTAGATGCAGTCGACGGGGCATTCCTCGATGCACGCCTTGTCCAGGACGTCCACGCAGGGCTGCGCGATGACGTAGGTCACCTCAGGCTCCTTCTCTCCAGCACGACATGGGCCGCGGGTTGCTAAGGCCTAGTATTGCGTTGCCTGCCAGGTGGCTGAAACAGGAGGGGGTCAAACCTGTGTCCTTTCGCCTTACGGTGAGCATTTCCGCGGAAGACGTGGGTCGTAAGGTGACCGTGCGCCGCCAGGTTCCGGAGGGTTTTCGCGACGTCGTCGGCATCCTGGAGGCCTGGTCAGACGGCACGCTGGCGGTCCGCAAACGGGACGGCACGCTGGTGGAGTTTCCCGAGAACACCATGGTGGCGGCAAAGGTCGTCCCCAGCTGACGGCGTGCCTCCTCGACCGGCCGGAAAATCACGCCAAGTATTCGAATCGTGACCACACGTGCTCTAGGTCTGGTAGCCCTGCTCGCGGTGGCCGCGGCCGCCTGCTCCGCCCCGGCTCCGGACAACAAGAACCTGCCGCCGGTGAACCCCAAGGCCGCCAGCCTGCAGTCGGGCTTCACCACCATGGACCGGCTGATCGAGGCGGCGCAGAAGGAGGGCCAGCTCGTCCTCGTCGGGGTGCCCAGGGACTGGGTGAACTACGGCGAGATCATCGACGAGTTCTCGGACAAGTACGACGTGAAGGTGACCGCCCTCAAGCCGGAGGCCACCAGCGCCCAGCAACTGTCCGCCACCGAGAACCCCGACGTGTACGACCTGAGCCTGGACGTGGCCGTCGCCAACGCGGCCAGGTTCGCCCCCTACCGAGTGCTCGGCTGGCAGGACATCGCCGACGACCTCAAGGACGCCGCCGGCGCCTGGTACGCGGGCTACGGCGGCTACATGTCGATCGGCTACGACCCCGCCAAGATGGCCGCCCCGGCCTCGTTCGCCGCCCTGCTGAAGCCGGGCACCACGGTGGCCCTGCCCGGCGACCCGATCCGCACCGCCTCCGGGTTCGGCGGCGTGATGGCCACCTCGCTGGTGGGCGGCAAGCCGGACGCCGCGCGCGGCCTGAAGTTCTTCGCCGACCTGAAGAAGGCGGGCGTGCTGGCCACCCCTGACCGGGCGGCCGCGCTGCTCGACTGGGACTACCTCAACATGGCCAGGGCCGCCACCGCGGCCGAGCAGGACAAGCCGGAGCTGCGGGTGACGATCCCGAAGGACACCGTGCTCGCCTCGCACTACGTGCAGGCCATCAACGCCAACGCCAAGCACCCGGCCGCCGCCCGGCTGTGGCAGGAGTTCCTGTTCTCCAACGAGGGCCAGAACTTGTTCCTGCGCGGGTACGCCAGGCCGGTCCGGCTGGAGGCCATGGAGATGCGCGGCGGGCTCGACCAGGAGGCGGCCGCCAAGCTGCCCAAAGTGTACGGAACCCCGGTGACCCTCACGATTCCCCAGCAGGACGCCGCGAAGACCTACCTCCAGCAACATTGGCCGCAGCAGATAGGCTGACCACCATCCATTCCACGAAGGCCGTACAGTATGCCATCAACGAGAAATTCGTTCCATAGACAGCCGCATAGCCGCCGACCAGGCGACTCACCCGTGCGGTGTCCAGATCACGAATTTCTCATTGAACCGTGGAATGAGAGCCGATCTTGCGATATGACACCCCTAGTCTCATACGGTGGAACGCTCGCGCCTATGACAGCTCGTTCGGCTATGTCTCGGCGCAGGGGGCTCCGCTGGTGGACCTGCTGGATCCGCAGCCGGGCGAGCGCGTGCTCGACCTGGGCTGCGGGACCGGCGTGCTGACCGCCGAGATCGCTTCACGCGGCGCCAGGGTGCTCGGCATCGACGGCTCGCACTCGATGATCGAGACCGCCATCGCCCAGTTCCCCGGCCTGGACTTCACGGTCGGGGACGGGCACGACTTCACCGTCGCCGAGCCGTACGACGCGGTCTTCTCCAACGCGGCGCTGCACTGGTTGAGCCGCGACCCGGACGCGGTGATCGAGTGTGTCCGGATGGCGCTGCAGCCGGGCGGCCGGTTCGTGGGCGAGCTGGGCGGCGCGGGCAACTGCGCCGCGCTCGTCGCCGCGATGCTCACCGCCTGGCGGGAACACGGCCTGCGCGACCCGCACCTGCCGTGGTACTTCCCCAGCCCCGCCGAGTATGCCGTGCGCCTGGAGCGTGCCGGTTTCACGCTTCGCCTGGTGGAGAACTTCGACCGGCCGACCCCGCTGGACGACTGCCCCAACGGCGCCGCCGACTGGGTGCGCATGTTCGCTCCCTCGCTGCTGGAGGGCGTGCCGGTGGCCACAGTGGAGCCGCTGCTGCGGCGGGTGAACGAGCTGGCCGCCCCCGCGCTGCGGCGGGAGTCCGGCTGGATGGCCGACTATGTGCGCCTGCGGTTCGCGGCGGTTCGGCAGTAGCCGCCAAGAGAGCTGAATCAAGGTCGTCACTGAGAAACTCCCGCCAACGCGGGGGATTTGCCAGACTATGGTCTGGTCTTACGTACGTGATGGGGATGGCGATGAACTTCTGCCTGAGTGACCTTGTGCCACCGCTGCGCTGGAGTGATGCCGCCACCATTCCCACCCCACCGGAGTTACCCGCGGCCTGGTGGCGGAGCCTGCCCATGAGCCGGGTGCTGGCCGCCGTCGGACCCGGCAACCTCGCCGAGCTGCTGACCGATCTGACGCTGAGCCAGTGGCGGGCCGCGGCGGTCGGCGACATCCTGCCCGCCCTGCACGTGCTCCACCCCGACGAGGCCGACGATCCGCAGGTGGCGATCGCGCTGGACCGGGCCGGGTCCTGGACCGGGCTGCTGGCGCTGACCGGCAGAGAGCTGGCCGACCAGCCGTTCGTGAAGGTGCGGCCGGTGCTGATCGCCCTGTTCGGCGCGGTGTTCAACCGGCTCGGGCAGACCCAGGGCGCGCGGCCCGCGCTGACGGTGCGGCCCGCCCTGGCGGCGGACGATGTGGCCGTGGTGCTGCCGCCCGCCGCCGGGGATCTGTGCGCGCTGCTGGACGGGGTGTTCGCGGCGCTGGACGACCAGACCTGGATGGTGGCGCAGAACAGGGTCTTCACCGACACGCCGACGGCGGTGGAGGAGCTGGGGCGGCTGCTGGCCGTGCCGGCCGGGCTGATCGAGGCGATGGAGAAGGCGCTGCGGGCCCGGCTGGAGGAGTGGCTGGAGTCGGCCGAGTCGGCGCCGTTCCGGGCCCACCTGGAGCGGGTGGCCGAGTTGCTGGGGGTGGCCGCGCCGAAGACGCGGCTCATCAACGCGGCCGACTGGCACGAGGAGGAGCTGCGCTCGCTGGACGTGCTGGCCTGGCAGTTCGTGCTGGCCTCGCTGCCCGGTTACCAGGTGTCCGGCGAGTGGCTGGTGGCCGGGGACATGGCCGAGCTGCAGGAGAAGACCCGCAAGCTGATCGTGAACTCCGACCGGCCGCCGACGGTGAACCGGGCCCGCGAGCTGGTCTCCAGCCTGGGGATCCGGCCCGAGGTGGCCAAGGAGTGGCTGGAGAACGTGCCCCAGCTGCGCATCCAGAGCGGCAGCAACGGCGCCCCGCCGCCGCCCAGACCCAAGCCCCGGCCGCGCCCCAAGCCCGCTCCCCCGCCGAAACCGGCGATCGACGTCGAACCCGAGCCGAAGCCGGAGCCGGAACCCGAGACCAAGGCGGTTCCGAGGCCCGTCCCCAAGCCGCCGCCGCGGACCGAACCGAAGCCCAAGGCCGAGCCGGGACTGAAGGACGTGGCGCACACCGTACGCTGCTTCCGGCAGCCCGACGGGCGGTGGTGGCTGCGGGTGGACGTCACCGCCGACCACCTGGCGGGCGCGGAGATCCCGCTGCCCAGCGGCTTCGCCTCCTATCTGGGGCTGACCCCCGGCGAGAGCAGGAGCGTGCGGAGCGCGGCCGGGGACGTGGAGCTGACCTGGGACGGCCGCCCGGCGGTGGGCTCGCTCCAGCGCATCCTGACCGAGGTCGCCGCCAAGGAGGGCGGCCACATCTTCCTGACCCTCTCCGAGGAGGGCATGCTCCGGGTCAGGCACCTGCCCTCGGCCACCGGCGGTGACGCCACCTCGCGGGCGCTGCGCCTGGTCGGCTACACCGCCCCCGGCGGCACCCCCGACCAGGCCACCAGGGTGATCGCCACCCGGATCGGCCTGACCGGACCGGTCGGCACCGTGGAACTCCTGGCCCGACTCCGAGAACGCGGGGACCGCGATCTGCTGTCCCTGCTCGGGTAGCCGCCCATGCCCCGGCTCGCGGTCTCCCTGGAGTTCACCAAGGAACTCGGCGCGCTGGCCCGGCCAGTCCGCCGAGACGCCGTGGTCGCGGTGCGCCGTTTCCTGCACAACTCCCCCGCCGGGCCCACTCCAGAACGGGTGCGCAACGCCCGCGACCCCCGCGTCTTCACGCTGCGCCTCAGCGACCGCTACCGGGGCGTGGTGCTGCGCCAGCGCGACGTCTACTGGCTGGTCGCGATCCTGCCCGACGCCGAGGCCTGGACCTACGCGCAGCGCCACCGGTTCACCGTCAACCCCGCCATCGGCGTGATCGAGGTCTGGGACGCCGAGGCGCTGGAGCGGGTCGAGCCCGCGCTGCGCCGCTCCTCGGCCGGCTCCCCCCGCCGCCTGTACGGCCACGTCTGCGACAGCGACCTGCTCAGCATCGGCATCGACCCCCAGCTGCTGCCGCTGCTGCGGCTGATGAGCACCGACGCGCACCTGGCGGCGGTGGAGCCGCTGCTGCCGGAGAGCCAGTTCGCGCCGCTGAGCGCGTTGGCCCAGGGCGGCTCGCTGGCCGAGGCCTGGCGGGAGCTGGACGGCTGCCGGTGCGTGCTGGCCGACGTGATCGACACCGAGGACCTGGCCACCGCGCTGCTGCGCAGCCCCGGCAAGGCCGCGTTCGCCGCCGACCGGATCGAGCTGGACCGGATCCTGACCGTGCCGGACTGGTGCACGTTCCTGTATCCGCCGCAGCACACGTACTCCAACTGGGAGAACTACGAGCAGCCCGCGCTGATCACCGGGGGCGCGGGCACCGGGAAGACGATCATCGCGCTGCACCGGGCCGCCCATCTGGCCCGCCACGGCACCGGGCCGGTGCTGCTGGCCACCTTCTCCCAGGTGCTGGTGAACGAGCTGGCCACCAAGCTGGACATGATCATCGACGACGAGGTGCTGCGCAAGCGCGTCGAGGTGACCAACGTGGACCGGCTGGCGTACCGGATCGTGGCCGAGCACGAGGGGCGGCCGCCGAAGGTGGTCGGGGATGTGGCCAAGCTCTGGCAGGAGGCGGCCGGGAGCAGGTTCGGGGCCGCGTTCCTGTTGCGCGAGTGGGAGCAGGTGATCCTGTCGCAGAACCTGCGCTCGCTGGAGGAGTATCTGGCGGCCGAGCGCCCTGGCCGGGGCACCCAGCTGTCGCCGGAGATCAAGAGCAATGTGTGGCGGGCGGTCGAGCACGTGGAGGGGCAGTTGCGGGCCTCGGGGCGGCGCACGCTGCTGCAGCTGGTCAGCGAGGCCGCCGATCTGCTCGGGCAGGCCACCGGGGACATGCTGGGGGATCAGGCGCCGGGGCGTGAGCCGTACAAGCATGTGGTGGTGGACGAGGCGCAGGACCTGCACCCGGCGCAGTGGCGGCTGCTGCGGGCGGCGGTGCCGCCGGGGCCCAACGACCTGTTCGTGGTGGGCGACCCGCACCAGCGCATGTTCGACACCCGGGCGGCGCTGGCCGGGATGGGCATCCCGGTCCGGCGGTTCCACCTGAAGATCTCGCACCGGCTGCCGCACGAGATCCTCTCCTTCGGCGTACGGCTGCGCGGCGGCGGCCCGGTGGACGGCCTCGCCGAGGGCGTCTCCGAGATGTACGGCTACCGCTCGCTCCAGCACGGCCCTCGGCCGATGGTGCGCAACTACGTCAGCCCGGAGGCGGAGATCGCCGGGCTGGTCGCGCATGTGACCGACTGGCTGGCCGACGGGGTGCCGCCGAACCAGGTCGCGGTGGCGGCCAGGACCGTGGAACTGGTCAGGACCGCGCGGGCGGCGCTGCGCGCGGCGGGCATCGAGGTGAAGGTGACGATGCTGCACGGCATGAAGGGTCTGGAGTTTCGCCGGGTGGCCGTGATAGGCGTTGCAGACGGGATCGTTCCGGCGCCGGAGCAGCTCACTCCGGCCTCGGAAGACCCCACGGCCCGAGCCCATGACCTGCAACGAGAACGGGGGCTGCTCTATGTGGCCTGCACGCGGGCGAACGAGCTGCTCTACGTGTCCTACTCCGGCCGGGCGAGTCCCTTCCTGCCCACCTGATCCCCTAATCTGAACTGCGGAGATACTCCCCTTGCCGGTTGGACCTGCATGAATCTAAGCCTGAGCGACATCGTGCCCTCCCTGCGCTGGACCGCGCCCAGCCAGGTCGAGCCGATCGCCAGCGACCCCGGCCTCCCCGACGCGTGGTGGCAGGCGCTTCCGCTGGACCGCGCGTGCGCGGCGGTGGGCACGGAGCGGGTGGCGTCGCGGCTGGCCGATCTGACCACAGCGTGCTGGGGTCATCTGGTGCTGGGCGACATCATGCCGTTGCTGAGGTTCACCAATCCGGTGGAGAGCCAGCAGCTGCCGGGGACCAGGGAGAGTGTGCTCCAGCTTTTCTCCGGCGTGCTGGACAAGCTGCTGGAGACCGAGCCGGGTGACCGGGTCGCGGCCCCGCCCGCGGTGCCGGAGCGGCCGCTGCCCGAGCTGGTGGACGAGGTCTTCGCCCGGCTCGACGACCGCCAGCGCGCCATCGCCAGGGACCGGCTGTACGCCGAGCAGCGCGCCACCCTGGACGAGCTGGCCCAGCGTTTCTCCGTCACCCGGGAGCGGATCAGGCAGATCGAGCGGGACCTGCGCGACCACGTGGACGCCTGGCTGTCCAGCCAGGACGCGGCGCCGCTGAGCGCGCACCTGAGCTGGCTGCGCACCCGGCTCGGCTCGGCCGTGCCGGCCGACGATCTGACCGCCGCCGTGCCGTGGCACCGCACCGAGCTGGCCACCCTGGGGATCCCGGCCTGGCGGTTCGTGCGCACCCTGCTGACCGGCTACGAGCAGGTGGACGGCTGGCTGATCGCGGGCGGCGCGGACGAGCTGCGGGAGAAGACCCGGGGCCTGTTCACCGACGGGCCGGTGCCGCTGGCCGAGGCGATCGTGATGGTCTCCCAGCTGGGCGTGCGCGAGGACGTGGCCGAGCGGTGGCTGGCGGCGGTGCCGCACCTGCGGGTGCTGGAAGGGCACGTGGTGCCGTGGCCGCGCAGCGTGAACGACAAGGCCGAGGCGGTGCTGGCGGTGGCCGGGATGCCGCTGTCGCCGGAGGAGATCCAGACCAGGATCGGCGAAGATTACAGCCTGGTCGGCATCCGTAACCAGCTGACCGCCGATGAACGGTTCCTGCGGCTGGATCGCAACAAGTACGGACTCACCCGGTGGGGCGGCGAGGAATATCTGGGCATCCGCGAGATGATCGCCAGGGAGATCCAACGGGCCGGGGGTGAGGCGTCGGTGAACACCATCGTGACCAGCCTGACCTCGCGGTATGAGGTGAGCGAGAGCTCGGTGCGCGCGTACGCGGGCGGGCCGGGGTTCGAGCGCACCCAGCGGGGGTGGATCCGGGTGGCCGGGGCGGAGCAGGGCGAGTACCAGCCGCGCCGGGACGTCTCGATGACGCGGCGCTGCTTCCGCAGCCGGGACGGGCGCTGGTGGCATCGGGTGGACGTGAACGCCGAGCATCTGCGGGGTTCGGGTTCGCCGCTGCCGACCGGGTTCGCGGCCCATCTGGGCATGGCGCCCGGCGGGCAGCTGACGGCGTCCACGGCGTCGGGCGAGGTCGTGATCAGCTGGCACAACCAGCCGACCATGGGGTCGATCCGGCCGGTGCTCGCGGAGTACAACGCGGCGGAGGGCGATCATGTCTTCCTGACCGTGTCGGACGGCGGCGAGTTGCTGACCCGGTTCCTGCCCGCCAGCCCGCCCGGGCTGCCGACGCTCAATCGCGCCCTGCACCTGATCGGGTACACGGCTCCGGTGGCTTCGGAGGCGGAGGGGTTGCGGCTGATCGGGGCCCGGATCGGGCTGCCCGACGGAGCCGCGCGGGATGAGGTGCTGGCCCGGCTGCGCGAGCGCGGCGACCGGGACATTCTCACGTTCCTGTAACGGCCTTTGTCGGGATCTGCCAGGATCTTGGGGCAATTGTCCGTTCGGGGAAGGATTTAGCGTGAAATTTCCGGCGATTTGGGCCGGGTCGGCGGTGATGCTCGCTGGCGTGCTGGGAGTGGCGACGGCCGCTCCGGCGCAGGCGGCGACCAAGGTCCTCGGCGTCGATGTCAGCAACTGGACCGGGGACGTCGACTGGGGTTCGGTGGCCGATGGCGGGGCCGGGTTCGCGTACGTGCACGCGACCGAGGGTTTGGACTATCGCAATCCGCGGTTCGCCGATCAGTTCGGCGGGGCGAAGGAGGCGGGCATCTTCCGGGGGGCCTATCACTTCGCGCAGCCGCACGAGTCCAGCGGGGCCGCGCAGGCCGATTTCTTCGTACGCAACGGGGGGCGCTGGATCGCCGACAGCAAGACGCTGCCGGGGGTGCTGGATGTTGAGGACAATCCGTACAACAACCGGAACGGGCTGAACCACTGCTACGGGTTAGGCCAGGACGAGATGGTGAAGTGGATCAGCGACTTCGCCAAGCGGTATCGGGCCAGGACGCACCGGGATGTGGTGATCTACACGACCACGGCGTGGTGGCGCAGTTGCACCGGCGACGCGAAGGGCTTCAGCAAGAATCCGCTCTGGGTGGCCCGCTGGGGCACGTCGGCGGGGCCGCTGCCCGCGTCCTGGAAGAGGCACACGTTCTGGCAGTCGGCCGAGAAGGGCAACCACGCGGGGGGCGAGGATCGGTTCAACGGGAGCAAGGCGCAGTTGCAGCGGCTGGCGTTCCCGCCCGCGACCTACTGGGCGACGGGGCTGGTGGTGCGGCGGAACGCGTACACGGTGACGATCAGCAACACCGGGCCGCGGACGGTCAGCAAGCTGTCTGTGTACGGGAAGACGTTCGGGGGGAACAAGCTGGTGAAGGCGCCCCGGGCGTGCAAGATCACCTCGACCGTGCTGCGGTGCACGCTGACCTCCATCGCGCCGGGCAAATCGGTCAAGCTCACGCTGGCGACCAAGCCGAAGGCGACCGGGCCCGTCGGGATCAACCTGAAGGTGGGCTCGTTGAAGCTGACCTTGCGGGCGTCTGGGTAGGCTCGGGGCATGCTGCGCCTCTATGACACACGTCACCGGCAGGTTGAGCCGATCCTGCCGGTGGGGGCGCGAGCGTTGCGCATGTATACCTGCGGGCCGACCGTCTACCGCTATGCCCATCTGGGCAACCTGCGCTCGTACCTGTTCGCGGATCTGATCCGGCGGGTGGTGGAGCGGCAGGGGGTGCGGGCGATGGTGTGCCAGAACATCACCGATGTGGGTCATCTGGCCGACGACGCGGAGATCGATCCCCTGGGCGAGGACAAGGTTCTCGCCCAGGCGCGGGCCGAGGGGCGGTCGGCGCTGGAGATCGCCCGGTTCTACGAGGACGCGTTCCGGCGGGACACGGGGGCCCTCAACTTGCGCGTGCCCGAGCACACGCCACGCGCCACCGAGACCATCGACCTGATGATCGAACTGATCATCAAACTCATCGAGAAGGGCCACGCCTACAAGGGCCCCGACGGCTCGGTGTTCTTCTCCGCCGAATCCTTCGCGTCGTACGGCGAGATTTCCGGAAACCGCCTCGACGCGTTGCGCCCCGGCCACTGGGTCGGCGGCGTGGACCCCCGCAAGCGGTTCCACGCCGACTGGGCCCTCTGGAAGCCCGCCCACCGCGAGCTGACCTGGGACACCCCCTGGGGCCGTGGCTTCCCCGGCTGGCACATCGAGTGCTCCGCCATGTCGCTGGCGTTCCTGGGCGAGCACGTGGACGTGCACACCGGCGGCATCGACCTACGTTTCCCCCACCACGAGGACGAGCGCGCCCAAACCGACTCCGCGGTCGGCCACGAGGTCGTACGGCACTGGGCGCACGGCGAACACCTCCTTTTCGACGGCCGCAAGATGGCCAAATCCACCGGAAACGTAGTCCTCCTCAGCGACGTGATCGACGCTGGCCTGGACCCCCTCGCCGTCCGCCTGGCCCTCATGGAACACCGCTACCGCCAGCAGATGAACCTCACCTGGGACACCCTCATCGCCGCCGACCGCACCCTGAACCGCTGGCGCTCAAAAGTCGCCGAATGGGCCGAGTCCCCCAGCAAACCCATCGCAACCGACTCCTCCACCGCAATCCAGTCAGCCTTCAACGACGACCTCGATACGCCTCTCGCCCTCCGCCTCCTCCGCGACCTCGAACGCGACCCCGCCATCCCTCCCGGCTCGAAGTTCGAGACCTTCCTCCACTTCGACCACCTCCTCGGCCTCGACCTCTCCTCCGCAATCGGCCGCATCCCCGTGCTCCCCCCAGGCGCGGCCGAGTTGATGGCCCAACGCTCCCGCGCCCGTGACGCGCACGATTGGCCAGAATCCGACCGCCTCCGCGACGCCCTCGCCGAACTGGGCGTCAAGGTAGCCGACACCCCCGAAGGCCAAACCTGGACCCGGTAGGCCGGACCCGGGGTTCTCGCGCCGCGCGCACCCTGCTCGTCGCGGCAGAGTCCGCTTCGTGTAGATCGGGGCGCCGACGTCCCCGTACATGAGCCCTCGATCTGTAACGAGGTGGGCACGCGGCGCGAAAGCCAGTTATACCGCCAGATCCATTGTCGGGCCTGCCGTGGAACGGGAGACGGATGAGTGAGCAGTCGACGGAGGACGGAGGTGTCCCGTCGCCGTTCGAGCAGGCCAGTGATCTCCATCGGCGGGGACGCCCCGATGAAGCCCTGGTCGTCCTGGAGGGCGTTCTGCGGGGGAGTCCCGACGATATCGCGGCGCGCTACGCGATGGGCATCTGCCTGACCGACCTCGGGCGTGCGGCCGAGGCCCAGCCGCAGTTCCGGCGTGTGCTGGACGCCGAACCCCGGCACTACGAGGCCGCGTACCGGCTGGGACGCCTGCTCCAGGCCGACGCCGACTACGAGGGGGCCGCGACCGCCTACCGGCAGGTGCTCGCGGTCACCGACTTCCGCGACGCTCAGCAGCGGCTTCGCGCCTGCGAAACCGAACTCGGCGGCACCCAGCGGCCGGGCGAGGTCAGTCCGCTGACCGGGTCCGCGTTCACGCCGGGACCGCCGCCCCTGCGCACATGGGTCGAGGGGATGCGCGTCGCCGAGCGCGGCAAAATCATCAGGAGGGTTCGCTTCCAGGCGCGCCACATGCTGTCGCAGATAGTCAAGCGGCTCTTTCTGGGCGCGGTTCTCGCGGTCGCGGTCACTTTCGTGATGAAAACGAGGATGTTCACCGTGCTCGCCCTCATCCCGGTGGTCACGCTACCGTTCGAGGCGCTCATCAGATCGGCCACGAACGGCACCGACTTCTACGAGTACGGCATGGAGGTGAGGTCGGGCCTCGTCCGCCGCCAAGTGCAGTTCATCTGGTACTACCAGATCGCCGAGTCGCCCACCTACCTCCGGACCCTGGGAAGCTACCTCACCCACACCGCGTCGCTGGGCGTTCGCTACAACGAGGCCGGAGCGTCCTCCGCCGAGTACATCGAACTGTCCGGGATCGGCACGCCGGAACAGGTGAAGGAGATCAGCCGCTACCTGGAGTCCCGGGTGCCGCCGGAGCGTATGCCGATCAGGGGGCCGTGGACCTGATCCCGGTCCCTGCGAAGGGAGGAACGCTCGCATGGGTGACCCACCTGGGGGACCGGTGGTCCTGCTCGACGCGAATGTCCTGCTGGACATCATGCGCGGAAACCTGCGCGTCGTGGACGAGATCAGGGACCTGCAACGTCAGGGCGCCCAGGTGGAGATGACCTGGCGGGGGTTCATCGAGGTGGTGAATCCCGAGGTCTTCGGCAGGCACGCGGTCGCCGCGCAGTATGTCATGCGGTCCCTGGACATCGGCGTGAACCGGGTGGTGCCCCCGGCCGAGGTGCTGGCCAGGGTCCAGGCCGACGTACTGAGCCTGAACCGGGCCGGTGGCGTGGTGCATCGGCTGGTCCAGGAGAAGGACGCCTCGCATCTGGCGGAGACCCTCACCCGGGGCGATGCCAGATTCTGGAGCTTCGAGTTCTCCAGCCCGCAGCGGGCGGCGGAACTGGAGAGCAGACTGGGCGTGCACCTGTACCAGCCGGGCATCCCCACCATGCCCAAGGGCAGCCCCGTCGACGTAAGACTGATGCAGCGTGTGGGCCTGGTGCCCGCCGACATCGAGATCTCCTTCGCGGGAAGGGTTTCCGGCGCCGCCGGGTCCGGCGCACTCGGTGCGATCGCAAGTGCCGTGGATCTTGTTCTCCTGACCGATCTCATCGGTTCCGACTCCTCGGTGGACGCCGCCAGCCGCCACCAGGCCATTCAGGATGCGTTGCGCTCCCACGAGCGCCAGTTCTCGGACGAGCTGCGGTGGCGGGAAAGCACCAGCGCAACTGGCCCCTTATGGGGATATGTCACCGTTTGGCTTGGCGAAGTTCCGGGTTCCGACTCCCGGTTGCACAGCTTCTACCACGACCATTCCGAAGTACGGTTCACCGCCGCCGCACCCGACTCCGACTCCCTCCTCGTCGAGGAGAACGGCTTCGGCCAGCAGTACGTCGTGGTCGCCGTCCCCCTCAACGACACCGCCCAAGCCCAGTGGGAGGCCCAACACGACGCCACCGCCGCCCAGACACCCACACCAGATCCCGATCACTCCCACAATGACGCAGGCGCACCCGCAGGAACGCCCTCTCTCCCCACCTCGGGCACACCGATAGCCGAAACCACATCTCCAGATGCCGGAACAACGGATGGGGTCGCCACGCCTTCGAATGCAGGGTCGGTGAATGCGATCGCCACGCCCTCGGACATAGGGCCTTCGGATGCCGCCGCCGCACCTTCGGATGCAGGGGCAGTGGATGCCGCCGCCATGCCTCCTGATGTCAGATCAACGGACGCCGTAACCACGTCCCCGGACGCGGGAACAATGGACGCCGCCGCATCCCCGGACACGGGAACAACGGACACCGCCGCATCCCCGAACGCGGGACCTCTGGCGGCGGAATCGTACACGCCAGCCGGTAGTGGCTTCGGGGCTGCCGACCCTTACTCAGGGCACCTGGTCGGCCACCCCCATGGTGATGGCGGTGGCTACAGCGCTCCGGGCGGTCCTTACTATTCGGCTGATGGCAGGCATTCGCCAAATGATCCGGTTTCTGCTCTGCCGGGGTCTGGTTTCGGGGCCGGCGGTGATGATGCCAAGCATCCAGGGACTGATTCTCATCAGCATGGCGATGCATCGGGTGGCGGCGGTTACAGTGCGCCGGGCGGTCCCTACTACTCCGCAGACGGTCGGCTTTCCCCGAACGACCCCACCTACGTTTCCTCAGGATCTGGCTTCGGAGCGACCGCGACCCATTTCGACGGCGCGCAGGGAGCGGAAGGCAATCCTGTCGTAAGTGGTTCAGATGCCGGTGCGTTGCCGCCCGCCGACCTGTGACCGCAGACGGACTCAGGGCCGAGACCCGGAGTCCGTTTGATCGGCTAGTGTTGCATGGCTGCTGTTGAGCTGGACGGAGTAAGCGGCCTCCCAGCACATGCACCCACCGAAGGTCGCCCACGGGTCAGGGAATCCCTTTTCCTTTAGCGCCGCGAAAATCCGGTCGCCTTGCACACTGATGGTACCGTGACCCTCCTAGATTGTTATCGCGACGCGGCGCACCTTTCCTTGAGATGCGACGCAAGCTCATCGATGGAGACATGATTCTGTTCGCCGGAATCCATGTCCCGCACCGTTACCAGGCCCCCGCCCCTTTCCTGCTGGCCATAGATAAGCGCGAAGCTTGCCCGCCTTTCGGCCGCCCACTTCAACTGCTTGGCCAGCTTCCGGCTTGACCCGAGATAGACCTCAGTCCGCAAGCCCGCATTCCGGAGCCTGCCCGCGAAATCCATGACGTCCGGGGATGAATCCTCATCCATAATCGTGACCGCGACATCGATTCGCGAGCCTTTCTCCCCATGGGAATGGAGCAGCCCGATAATTCGCTCCACGCCCAGCGAACCACCGCAGGCGGGAACCTCTTGAAGATAAGTTTGTCGCCCTCGTCGCCGTATTTCCCCGTGAGCGTCTCCAACCGCTCAAACGCCGGAGTCTGCAACGGCTCGAACCCATACCGCTCGAATACCTCACGGATCACCGAGAACACGTGATCCCGCACCCTCAGATCTCTCGCCAGGAAATCCCGCGTGCCAGAGGGAGGCTCAAACTGCTGCACCGCCATAACAGACTCCTCTGCCTGAGCCTTAACGGAACGAAACGACCTGAACCAGCCCAACCCGCTACATTTAGGCGTCCATTCGCGATACCGCCGCCTAAAGGTTCAGCCGTTCACTACCGGTGTGATGCTACCGGTCCACCCCTATTGCCGTTGCGCACCTCACGGTCGTGTGCCCCACAACAACCCCTGCATTGAGAAGTTTCTATCCTGAAGGTGCTGGTCAGGGGCCTGGTATGGGTGGGGTTGGCGGTGCTCGTGCTGGTCGGGGTGGGTTGTCTGCCGTCTTGATCGTCTGCCGGGGGTGGTGCCGGTCACGGCGGGTAGTGGGTCGTGGTGGGGGCGGGGTTTTCGGTTCGGGTGTTGCGGGATAAGTCGGGCGCTGGTGGCTGCGGTCCGGTCGGATAATGCGGTCCGGGAGGGCTGCGGTGGCGTGTTTCTGCTGCCCGGGTGGGGTTCCCGCCGGGGTGTCGGGGTAGTCGGGTTCGGACGCTATGTCAATCTGGCGGTCACGGGCCGTGACCGGCGGGGGGTGTTCAGCGGGTGATCTCGTGGTTGACGAGGACCTGCAGGGCGCGCAGGAGCTGAGTGCCGTGGGCGGTGTCCATGCGGAGCTTGGTGAGATCCGCCAGTTCTTGAGGTCGGCGAAGCCATGTTCGTTGGCGGCGCGTTCGGCGCTGATGAGCTGGTTGACCTGCTTCTGGGCGGTGGTGAGGGGCTTGTTCCGGGCGGCTTTGAACCCGGTGATGATGACCGGGTCGTCGCCGTCGCCGTCGTCCAGGCCGATGAAGGCGCGGTCGGCCAGGGCGCCGAGGCCCGCGTCGCGCAGACGGGCGCAGATGTTGTTGTGGCGGGCGGTGGTGATCTCGCCGGACTTCCCGGGCCGGGCCGCGGAGATCCATACGAGGTTGCCGTGGTCGTCGGTGACGGCGAGGAACAGCAGCCCGTGCGATTTGTGTTTCCCTGAGTAGTTCTTCCGGTTGTCTTTGCCGGTGCGGCGGCGGGTGCGGACCAGGGTGCCGTCCAGCAGCACGACGTCCCCTCCGGCTGCCGTGATCTTCTTGAGTGCGCGGTCCAGGCGGGGTGCCCGCTGGGCGAGGAGGGCGATGACCTCCAGGACCCACCGGCGGATGGTGGAGGCCGACACGTCGTTGCCGCCGGCCAGGTCGGCGAGGCGGTGGTCGTGCCGCAGGAACGCCAGCACCACGACCGCGATCCTGCCGGGCGGGAGTTTCCGCCACGGGGAGCGAATCTTCTTCAGGTGGCCGCGCAGGTCCGCGACCATTCGGGTGGTTTTCCGGGAAACAGGCAGCGCGCACTGGTAGACAATCGGGGAGTCCTCGGCGGGCGTTTTGGTCTTCACAACTCCGAAAAGCCCGCCGAGGCCGTCGTGTCTCGGTCCCCGGCGGGCAGCCGCTCGCGCCTCGCGCCGGTTACGGCATCAGCGCGAAGGATCCGTTCTTCCCGGCCCGCAGCCAGCCCCGCTCGACCAGGCGGTTCAGCTTGGTCCGCACCCCTTCGACCGTCGACTTGTCCTCGCCCAGCCCGGCCGCGACGCTCACCTCCGCACACCGCACCGGCCCGCCCGCCGCGGTGACGACCTCCAGGAGCAGCTGGTAGGAGGCGGGCAGCTCAGCGGGCCCGGCGGCCGCGTCCCGGCGGTGCGGGACGAAGAGGAAAGTCAGCAGACAGGCTGCGAGTGGGTGCCGGATGCCGGTGATCGCGCTCTGGATTCGTCGCCGCGGCTGTCGCGACCGCTGGTGGCCATGGCGCCCACCGGCGGTCGTACGGCCGGGCACCGGCGGTTCCTGCGTTGGCGTGGGTGGTATCGGGTGGTGGGTGGGCTGGTCGGTGAGAGGCAAGGAGGGGCCTGGCATGGTCTGCTTCCAGGGGTACGAGAGGGTGCGGCTGAGCCGGGTGGGGGCTGGCCTTGTCGCCGCACCCCCACCCGTCGGCGGGCCTACGGCGTCGCCAGCGCCTCGGTGGGAGAGAGGCGGGAGGCGCGGATGGCCGGGTAGAGGCCGGCCAGGGCACCGATGGCGATGGTGGCGGCGATGCTGCCGAGCATCGCCCAGGGCGGTACGACCGTGGGCCAGCCCTGGTAGAGGGCGTAGCCCGCGGTGACACCCGCGCCCAGCAGCGCGCCGGCCACGCCGCCCAGGGCGGACAGCAGCAGCGACTCGGCCAGGAACTGGGAGCGGATCTGGCCGCGGGTGGCGCCCAGGGAGCGGCGCAGGCCGATCTCCGAGCGGCGCTCCAGCACCGAGATGACCATGGTGTTGGCCACCCCCACCCCGCCGACCAGCAGCGCCACCGCACCCAGGCCCAGCAGCAGGCCGGTGAACGCCTTGCCGGCCGCCTGCTTGGCGGCCAGCGCGTCGGAGGGGCGGGAGACCTTGACCTCACTGGGGGATTCGGGGTTGGCGGTGGCGCCCAGCACCCCCTGGACCGATTCCACGGCGCTGTCCTCGCTACGGGTGAAGATGGTCGTCGGGTGCCCGTCGAAGCCCAGCTGCGTCTTGGCCGCCGGCCAGCCGATCAGCGCCGCGGAGTCCAGCTCGGCGGCCAGCGGCGTCTTCTCCAAGATGCCGATGACCGTGAACCAGCGGCCACCGATCAGCACCCGGGTGTCCGGCGTCGGGTGGCCGATGCCGAGGCGTTCAGCCGCGGTGGGGCCCAGCACGGTCGCCGGGTAGGTGGCGGTGGCGGCGTTGAGCCAGGTGCCGCTGCGCAGCTTCGCGCCGGTGCCTGGATCACCATCACGCTCACATGGTGGCTCACCACGTCGTGCAGCTCCCGGGCGATCCTCGCCTGTTCCTAGGCCACGGCGGCCCGGGTGGCCGCCTCCTGGCCGTACCGCAACGCCTCGGCGCGTTCGGCGGCGGCGGTGGCGCGCGCCCGGGTGGCCCTGATCGTGGTGCCGAACAGGGCGATCGGCGTGAGGATCGCGAACGCGCCGGCCCAGCCGGGTATCGGCGGGGTGACCTCGGAGAAGCTGAGCGCGGCAACGGTGGCGGCGGCCAGCAGGACGCCGATGGACACCAGCGGTCGCCGTCCCCCGGCGGCCAGCGAGTACGCGCCGATCAGCAACGCGAGGAAGGTGGCCCAGGTGCCGGCCCCCGCCACCGCCAGGCTGGCCAGGAACTGCACCGTGAAGACGATCAGCGGCGACCTGCGCCGCCACGCCAGCGGCAGAGTGACCAGCAGGCTCCACGCCGCGACGCCGACCGGGTCCTGACCGGACCCGCCCGGCTGCTGGACCGGCGGCCGGGACCTGGGTCCGGAGGGCTCGCCGAGGTAGGGCGTGGCAGCCGTCGCGTCCTGGCCGTGGCGCAGGGTGAGCCAGAGGGTCAGGGCACTGAGCAGCAGCGCCACGGCCAGGTCCGGCCACGGCGGCCGGACGGCCTCCAGTCGGCGGCGCAGGTGCCCGTGCATGCCTTCATTCTGGGGCGTCGCCTGGTGGCGTGGCGTCAACCTCACCGCCTACATCTCGAGGATGACTCCGTGGTCACGTCCGCCGCGAGATCAGACCTGCGGCCGACGCCCGCCCGCGAGCGGCGGATCTAGCGTCGTCGGCCTACGAAAGGGGCGAAATCATGGCCGGACTGGTACGGCTGGCGGCCGCGAGCAAGACCTACGAGCCGGCGAGCCCGCCCGCGCTCGACGGAGTCAGCATCGAGGTCGGCGCGGGTGAGGCGGTGGCGGTCATGGGGCCGTCGGGCAGCGGGAAGTCGACCCTGCTCAACCTGATCGCGGGGCTGGACCGGCCGACGGCGGGCACGGTTGAGGTCGCCGGGGTGAACCTCGGCGACCTCTCGGAACGGCGGCTGGCGATGTTCCGCCGCGCCCGCATCGGCATCGTCTTCCAGTTCTTTCACCTGCTCGACGAGCTGACCGTACGGGACAACGTGCTGTTACCCGCCCAGCTCGCCGGGACCCCGACCCGGTCGGCTCGAGCCCGCGCCGCCGAGTTGCTGGAGGCGCTGGGCATCGCCGAGCGGGCCGCCGCGTACCCGGCCCGGCTTTCCGGCGGGGAACGCCAGTGGGTGGCCATCGCCCGGGCGCTGGTCAACCGGCCGGACCTGCTGCTGGCCGACGAGCCCACCGGCGCGGTCGACGCCCGTACCGGCGCGCAGGTCACCGAGATGCTGCGCGATCTCGGCCGGAGCGGCCAGACCCTGCTCCTGGTCACCCATGATCGGGCGTTGGCGGAAAGATGCGCCACCAGGGTCATCGAACTGTCCGACGGGCGTGTCGCCGGAGCAGGATCATGAGGGCCTGGGCGACGATGACGCGGGCCGTGATCACCCGCCGGCGGCTGGCGAGCCTGGTGGTCGGGGTCGTGGTGTCGCTGTCGTCGGCGACCGTGGTGCTCGCGGCCGGGCTGCTGGTGGCGTCCGACGCGCCCTTCGACCGCGCGTTCACCCGCCAGGCGGGAGCGCACGTGTCGGCCGTCTTCGATCCTGGCCGGGCGAGCGCGGCAGAGCTGGCGGCCACGGCCCACCGGCCGGGAGTCACCGCCGTCGCGGGACCCTTCGACGCGGTCGCCGTCGAGCTCGCGGCCGGGGAGATCAAGCTGGGTACGGCACGGGTGGTCGGCCGCTCAGACCAGGGCGGACCCGTGGACCGGATCGTCCTTGACGCCGGTAGCTGGCTCACCGGCCCTGGTCAGATCGTGCTCGCCCGCGACCTGGCCGGCGGGCCACGCGGGATGGAGTACGGCTCCGTCACCCCCGGGATCCCCGGATCCCCCAAGCTGCGGGTCGTGGGCATCGCCGACTCGATCACCGACACCGCCGACGCCTGGGTCTGGCCGACCGAGGACGGGGTGCTCCACGCCCCTGGCGCCATGACGAGCAGGCGGATGTTGTATCGGTTCGCGGCGGCCGGTGACGAGGCGGCCGTGCACGGGAGCCTCGCCGCCGCGACGGCCGCCCTGCCCGGCGACGCCGTGATCGGCGTGTCCACCTACCTGACCGGCAAGATGGCCGTGGACAGGACGACCAGGACGGTGCTTCCCTTCGTGGTCGCCTTCGCCGCGCTCGGGCTGGTGGTGTCGGTGCTCATCGTGGCCAATGTGGTCAGCGGCGCGGTGGTCGCGGGCTACCGTTCGATCGGGGTACTCAAGGCCCTCGGATACACCCCCGGACAGGTTGTCGCGGTCTATGCCGGGCAGGTCCTCGGGTCCGCCGGGCCCGGCGAGGTGGTCGCCGGTTCCCGCCTCCTGGACGTCACCGGACGCGCGGTCGGCGACACGCTCACCGTCACCGGTGAACTGGGCGCCCGCCAGGTCCGCGTCGTCGGCGAGACCTTCGACAACACCCACGACGGCCTGGCCCTCATCGGCGACCTCGCCACGCTGTCCCAGCTGTCCACGCAGACCACACCGGACCGCTTCGACATCGCCCTGAGCCAGGCCACCGCCCCCGGCCCTTACCTGCGATCACTCAACGACGCGCTCGCTCCGCATCGAGCGATCGCGGAACGGCGGCGAGACCAGGACACCGCGATCATCCTCATGCACAGCCTGATCACGACTCTGACCATCCTGCTGTCGGCCGTGGCGATCCTGGGCGTCTTCAACACCGTGGTCCTCAACACCCGTGAGCGGCTCCATTCGATCGGCGTGCTCAAATCGATCGGCATGACCCCACGCCAGATCCAGACGATGGTCATCACCTCGATGGCCGGCATCGGCCTCCTCGCCGGCTTCCTCGCGACCCCCCTCGGGTACAGGTTCCACCACGCCATCATCCCCTTGATGGCTCAAGCTGCCGGTACCCGCATCCCGGTCAGCCTCCTGGAGGTCTACGCACCGGCACAACTGGCGGCCCTCGCGGGCACCGGCATCCTGCTCGCCCTCCTCGGCGCCCTGATACCGGCGAGCTGCTCTGCCCGCACCCGCGTCTCCACGGCGCTCCGCGCGGAGTAAAGCTCAGTCCAGGGCTTTCTTCAGGAAGTCCAGCTGCAGGTGGAGCAGGTTCTCGGCGACGACTTCCTGCGGGGTCATGTGGGTGACCCCGGACAGCGGGAGCACGCTGTGCGGGCGTCCGGCCGCCAGCAGCGCGGAGGAGAGCCGGAGCGTGTGCGCGGCCACCACGTTGTCGTCGGCCAGGCCGTGGATGATCAGCAGCGGGCGCTGGAGCTTCTCCGCGTCGGCCAGGAGGGACGAGCGCTCGTAGTGGCCTTCGGCCGGGTCGCCCAGGTAGCGCTCGGTGTAGGCGGTGTCGTACAGGCGCCAGTCGGTGACCGGGGCGCCCGCGATGGCGGCGTGGAAGACGTCGGGGCGGCGGATCACCGCGAGCGCGGCCAGCCAGCCGCCGAAGGACCAGCCGCGGATGGCCACCCTGGTCAGGTCCAGGTCGGGGTGGGGCATCGACTGGAGGGCGTCCACCTGGTCGTCCAGGGTGATGGTGAAGTCGTGCAGGACCTCGCGCTCCCAGGCGGGAGAGCGGCCGGGGGTGCCGCGGCCGTCGGTGACGATGACGGCGAAGCCCTGCTCGGCCCACCACTGGGACTCCAGGTAGGGGCGGCTGGCGGCGATGACCCGCTGGGCGTGCGGGCCGCCGTAGGGGTCCATCAGGACCGGGAGCTTCGCCGCGCCCTCCACGTGCCAGGAGGGCAGCAGGACCGCTGTGGACAGGCCGCGCGAACCCGCCCTGACCAGGGAGATCCGCAGGTCGAGGCCGGGGCGTTCGGCCGCCGAGCGGATCGGCAGGACCGCGCCGTCGGCGCGGATCGCCCGGACCGAGGTGCCTTCCGAGGTGAGCGTCTGACCGGCCACGACGGTGACCCCGCCTTGCCGGCGGCCGGAGTAGGCGCCCGCCTCGGTGACGACCGGGGTGAGCGTTCCGTGGGCGTATGTCCAGAGCATGATCTCGGTGGGTTCTCCGCTGGCGCGGAACAGCACGGTGTCGCCGTCGATATCGAGGACCTCGCGGACCTGCAGCGAGGGCGGCGTCACCGGGCGGTCGCCGATGATCAGGCGGCGGCCGCCGTCGGAGTCGGCCACCCAGACCAGGCTGCCGTCGGGCAGGTGGCCCGGCACGCCGGGGATGGCATCCACCCAGGCCGGATCGGTGTCCTCGCGGACCAGCGTGCTCACGCCGGTGGCCGGATCGATCTTGAGCAGCCGCACGCTGCGCTGGTCCCGGGAGAGCGTCACCAGGGCCATGCCGTGCGCGTCCCAGAGGGCTGTGACCAGGTATTCCTGCTCGAAGGGCACTTCGACTCTGGAGCCGCCCAGGTTGTACACATACAGCCGTACGTCCGCGTTCGGGGTGCCCGCCGCCGGATAGGCGACGACGTTCGGTTCGCGGTCGGGGTCGGCGGGGTCGGCGATGTGCCAGCGCTGGACAGGAGCCTCGTCCACCCGGGCCACCAGCAGCGCGTCGTTGTCAGGCGACCACCAGTAGCCGCGCAGGCGCATCAGTTCCTCGGCCGCGACGAACTCGGCCAGGCCGTAGGTGACACCCTCCTCCTCGGCCACCTCGACGTCCTCGCCGGATTCCACGTGATGGACCCGGAGCGCGCCGCCGGTCACGTACGCCACCCGCTCCCCGTCCGGGGACAGCCGGGGATCGATGACCGAACCAGGGGTGGCCAGGGCCCGTACCGCCCCTGACTCCCACAGGAACAGGTTGCCGGACAGGGCGAACACGATCCGGCGGGCGGTGGCGTCGGTCGCGTAGGCGACCACGCCGCCCGCCGACTCGCGGGCGCGCTCGCGGCGGGCGCGCTCTTCGGCGGGCAGGTTCTCCTCGGCGGCGCCGAGGGTCAGCGGGTCCACCAGCAGGCGCTCCGTGCCGGAGGCCAGGTCGAGTTCCCACAGGCAGGTGACCGCGTCCACACCGGAGTTGCTGCGCAGGAAGAGCACCCGGTCGGGGGCGATCGTGAAGTTGCGCGGCACCCCGAGGGTGAACCGCCGGGTACGGGCATGCAGTCGCGGGAAGCTCTCACTCATAGCTCTTCATAGTGCCAGTTAGGCTCGGGGCATGATTGATCGGCGATTGCTGCTGGTGCACGCGCATCCCGACGACGAGACCATCGGCACCGGCGCGACGATGGCCAAATACGCGGCGGAAGGCGCGCAGGTCACGCTCGTGACCTGCACGCTGGGCGAGGAGGGCGAGATCATCCCGCCCGAGCTGGCAGACCTGGGCGCCGAGCTGGGGCCCTACCGGATCGGGGAGCTGGACGCCGCCTGCGCGGCCCTGGGCGTGACCGATCATCGGTTCCTGGGCGGGGCCGGCCGCTGGCGGGACTCCGGCATGATGGGCGTGGCCAGTAACAAGGACCCGCGCTGCTTCTGGCGGGCCGACGTGGATGAGGCCGCGGCCGCGCTGGTGGAGGTCATCAAGGAGGTACGGCCTCAGGTGATCGTCACGTACGACAGGATCGGCTTCTACGGGCACCCTGATCACATCAAGGCCAATCGGGTCGCCTGGCGTGCTTTCCAGATGGTTCAGGACACGCCTTTGGAAGTCGCGAAGTTCTATCACACGGCCGTGGCCAAATCCGTGATGAAGCGGGCCACTGAGGACATGTCCGAGGTGGCCTTCCAGGCGGCGGAGTCCGTTCTCGGAGTCGCCGACGACGAGATCACCACCGAGATCGACGCCCGGCCCTATCTGGCGGCCAAGTTCGCGGCGTTGCGGGCGCATGCCACCCAGGTTTCGGTGCATGAGCCCTGGTTCGCGCTGTCCAACAACATCGGGCAGGAGGCGTACGGGGTTGAGCACTACATCCTGTGGAGTGGCGTGCGCGGTCCCGCCGGGGTGGGCGCGCCGGTCGAGGCGGGTGGCATCGGCGAGCCCTATGACCGTGAGGTCTGCCTGTTCGCGGGGATCGGCCATCAATGAGAAAGTCGTGATCTGGACGGCCGCCACGATGCGTCGCCTGGTCGGCGGCGATGCGGTTGTCTATGGGACGGGTTTCTCGTTGATAATCTCGGCCGCATGATGGGTACGGCCGCGCCCGAGGTCACCGAGGGGTCCGAGATTCAGGCCGGCTTCGGGGCGGCGATCTCCGGGGCCGCGTATGGGACGCTGGCCGTGCTCGGGGTGGTGCTCGGGGTGCTGGGCGGGTTCTCGCATTCCTGGGAGGTGCTGGGGGTGCCCGCCGCCGCGATCGGGTGGCTGGTGATCTTGTTTGCGGTGCCGTACGGCATGGGTCGGTTGATGCGGACCCGGATGGCGGCGGTGATTCCGGCGGTGGGCTGGATGGCCATGGTGTTCGTGTTCGCCGGGAGGCGTCCGGAAGGCGATCTGACCATCGCGGCGAACGTAGCGGGATATGTCTACCTTTATGGTGGCTCGGTGGCCGTGCTGGTCGCGATCCTGTTGATCCCTTCGACGGGGGGCTCCTGGTTGCTGCGGCAAAATGTCCGAATAAAGTGACCTTTGTGCAAGTAGACAGGGATCTTTACCGGAAGGTCGTCGGTCGTTATGCCAGCGGCATCGCGATCGTCACCACCGTGGACCAAGGCGTGGATCACGCGATGACGGTCAACTCCTTCACATCCGTCTCCTTGGATCCCCTTCTCGCGCTCTTCTGCGCCGAAAAGATCGCCAGATTCCATGATTCAGTGCTGAAATCCGGCGTCTGGGGCGTCTCGGTACTCCCCGAAGACGCCGAGGAAACCTCCCGCATCTTCGCCCACCGCGGCCGCCCCCTCCAAGACCAACTCGCCAACCACCCCCACCACCGCGGCTTCCTCGGCGTCCCCCTCCTGGACACCGCCATCGCCACCCTCGAATGCCGCACCACCGGCACCCACGACGGCGGCGACCACACCATCATCGTCGGCACAGTCGAACACGTCGGCACCCCCCGCGACGGCGAGCCCCTCCTCTACCACGAGGGCCGCTACCGCCGCTTATAGGCCCCTGCCTGCCGAAACCTCGCCTCCGCTGGTGAGCCCTGCCTAGCCGGAATCTCACCTCCCCTTGTGAGACCCTGCTTGCTATGTGGTACCGGATCCGCCGCATCATCAACTGGATAAACCTGTCCACACCGGCCGGCCTCCTCATCGCCAGGATCGGCGGTGCCCACACCCGAAAAGGCGAGTTCGGCCTGGTATACGCCCACGGCTACCGCATCCCGTTCCCCATCGCCAACGCGTTCACCGTCGGAAACGTGGTCCTCACCAAATACCCAGACGGTTTCCTCCAGGGCAGACTCCTAGCCCACGAATCCCGCCACGCCTCCCAGTACGCAGCCTGCATCGGCCTCCCAATGCTGATCCTCTACCCGCTCTCACTGGTCATCTCGGTCGCCATCTGCGGCGACATCGCCTCCTGGAACGTCTTCGAGCGCATGGCCAACCTGGAAGACGGAGGCTACCGCCGCCATCCCCCACGCTGGAGACGGATATCTCCACATTAAGGATTGCCCGTCCACGGGGTGCTCATCCTTATGCTGGTGCGGTGGTGAGCTCAAGGGCTGAGGGCCTACGTGATGCGATGGTGGACCGGCTCCTGAGCTGGGGCGGGGTGACCAGCCGCGCTGTGGAGCAGGCGCTCCGCACGGTGCCGCGCCACATGTTCGTTCCCGATGTGCCGCTAGAAGACGCTTACGGCCCGGAGTCCGTGATCACGCACCGAGACGCGTCCGGAGTACCGATCAGCTCAGCCACGGGACCGGGCGGCATCGCGATGATGCTCGAGCAGCTCGGCCTGGAACCAGGCATGCGGGTGCTGGAGGTCGGGGCGGGAACCGGCTACAACGCCGCCTGCCTCGCCGAACTGGTCGGACCTACCGGACATGTCACCACCGTCGACATCGACGCGGAAGTCACTCGCGAGGCACGCGACCACCTGAACACCGCCGGATACAACAGGATCGAGGTCGTCTGCGGCGACGGCGTCGCTGGGTACGCCGCGAACGCCCCCTACGCCAGGATCATCGTCACCGCCGGAGCATGGGACATCCCGCCCGCGTGGCGAGAACAGTTGGCCGGCGGCGGCAGGCTCGTGGTCCCGTTGCGGATGCGCGGAGTCACCCGCACGGTGGCGTTCCGCGCCGACGATGACGGCTGGATGAGCGAGTCGATCGCGGAGCTGGGCTTCATGCCTATCCGCGGCAACTACGGGGTAGCCGAACAAAACCTCAACCTCGGCCCTGGCTCGGGGGTATGGCTGCGAATCGATGACGGGCAGAGCGTCGACCCGGATTCGCTCGCCGAAGCGCTCCGACAGCCGCCAGAGGTGAACTGGTCGACGACCGTGGTCCCGCTCAAGCCGTTCGACCATCTCGACCTGTGGCTGGCGGGCGCTCCAGGCACGTCGGTGTGCAGGGTTCTGGTCGAGGCGAAAGCGGTGACGGCTGGCCTGGTCGAGCCCATCTACCCGTGGGGCAGCATGGGCGTATACACCTCGACGTCCTTCGCTTACCTGATCCGCCGCCCCGCGGAGGCTGGCGAAGGACAGGAGATGTGCGAAATCGGAGTGTGTGCCTACGGACCGGACCGGTTGTGGCTCGCCGAGCGCGCCGCCGCGCAGGTGCAGGCGTGGGGCCGGGCGCAACAGGCGGGCACCGCCGTACACATCGAGGTACGGCCACACGAAGCCGCCGCTTTCCCGGGGGCTTTGCTGACCGCCGACAAAACCCGCGACCGGGTCTTCGTCATCGCGGGATGAAGCGGCCCGGTTCAGCTGAGCAGCAGCGCGGTGTCCCAACGCACCCGGTCCGGTAACTCGGGCGGCAAGCCGGCGTGATCGGCGAGGGCCAGGGCGATACCCGCGGCACCGTACAGGTATCCAGGGCCCTCCGGTGCCGCACGGCTCACCTGGGCTGCGGTGACCGTTCGCACCTCCGGGGATGTCCCTGGGCAGGCGGTCAGAAACTGCAGGACGCCCGCGTAGCCGTGGCAGATGGCCGGTCCGATGACGTCCCATGTGTCAGGCCGACGGGTGAACGTTGCCACGGCCTTCTCGGCCACCGCTCGTACGGCCGTCGAGCCAAGCGCATCGCCCGCCTGCGCGAGAGCCCGGGTGACGCCAACCACGCCGTAGCACCACGCATCCCTGCGGCCCACGCGGGGTTGCGAACGATTGGCCACCAACTCCGCGCCGGTGACGTATGGCGGCCAGGAGCAGGTTGCGGCGTCCTGCCATCGGATCAGCCATTCAGCCCCCTTCTGGATCGCTTTGTCCTGCCCCAGGACGGTATGCCCGCTAAGGGCTGCCGTGGACAGGAAGGAAAGGGGACCGGCGATGCCGTGCGCCATACCGGTCTCGGCGACACCAGACGCCGGTACGACCGAGCCGTTGGGATGGATTCGCGCGTCCATCCACCAGCCAGGCTGGGAGCCGCGCCCGCCATTGTTGATCATGTCGGAGAGCGCGGTCAGCGCGTCGGTCAGTCCAGGTCCAGCTTCCTGGTGCCCGTTGACGAGAGCGGCGAGAAGCACCCGTCCGGTTCCGGCGAGCCCGCTGATCGCGTCGTACTGTGCCCAGCCAGGTGAGCGGCCCGCCGCTGTGCTTTCGCGCAGAGACGCAGCAACGCCGGCAGCGTGGTCGGACAACCAGCGAACCGCGCGCCGCACGGCGTGACGACGCCTGCTCGGGTCGATGAGGTAGGCCTCGCCCAAAATGATCGAGGTCGCCAGACCGCCCGGTGCTCCGTGTATCCCGGGATGGGTGGCGAGGTGGCCCCGCGCGCGTTGCGCGTCGGCGTCCCAGTGCGCATGCGCGGCGGACTCGAAGAGCGGATCAACGGCGGACAGCCGGGCGTGCAGCAGCGCCGATCCCGCCAGCCCCTGGAGGGACGCCGCAGGCAGATGAGAGTCGGCCATGACGACCGACTCGGGGTTGAGGAGGCTCTCCGCGATCTCAAGGGCTCGGTGGGCACTGGGGTGCATGCCGGTCACTCCGCCAGGAACGAGGCCGGGCCGCCCAGGTGCAGTAGATCCGCAGCGAGCGCCCTGACGGTCGCCTCCGTGCGCGGATCACTCCCAAGCATACGGTTGACGTGCATGTGGATCAGCGATGAGACGCAAGCCACCCGTCGGGACGGCGCCAATCTGCTCGCATACACGGCGAGGGCATCATCGAGGTGTTGCCTCTGCGCCCGGGCATCGGTTGCCGTCGCAGCGGAACGGGCTCGGGACCTGAGCGAGTCGAACGTGCGGCGGGTGGCCCGGTCGAGATGCCGACCGTTCATAGCCGCGGGATTACCGCCCACTACCCGCCTGATCATGGACGCTGCCACAAGGGCGGCATTGACTATCCGCTGCGCCCGGTCCGTGGTTGTGACGAGCCCCGCCAGGACGAGACGGGAGTCGGCGATGAAGACGTCCTCGGCTGCGGTCATCGCCTGCGGACTACCTCCGTAACGTTCGATTTCCTGCTCGTATGTAGTGATCGTGAGGCCCCCCGCGAGCCGTTCCGTGACCATCTGGCCGACCGTCCCTGAGACGGCCGGGAGGACGCTGCGACCCAGCTCCGCCGCGGAGCCGCGAACGCGGAGCCGCAGATGAGGCCCTTCCTTGTCGTGGTATCGCAGCCAGAACCACCCGAACCCGAAGGGGTCGATTACGGCGGCGAGTTCTCCGATGACGTCGTCCTGCCAGTGCGAAGCGGAGCGAACCGTCAAGGAGAGCCACGAACTGCCCGGCGGATACACGCCGACACCGGATGCCCGAGCGGCACTGGCGGGAACGTGGCTGGCGCGGGCGTTCCCTTGGTCAGCTGCTAGCAGCGGAACCACCAGTTCCAAGGCGTGCCTTCCGGTGCCGCTGTGGACAACGGCCCGGACCGCGTCCGGGCCACCCGGTTGCTCGGCGAGCGCGGTGACCCCGCGGGCGACATGCCGGCGAAGCAGTGCACGGTCGTCATCCCGGCGCAGATCCAACGGCAGTGTCTGGTCCGCGGCATCGAGGACGACGACATCGGGGACCGGTGGAATTGTGCCTGCCCGCCACTCCGTCAGCGCCTGCCCCCATTCGGCTTCGGAGGTGCCAGGGGCGATGATCGTTTGAGGTAGCCGCCATCGGGCGGGGCTGAGCACAGTCGTCCCGTAGGCGACGCGAGGCTGGAATGGGGCGTGCGCTAGTGGTCCCCAGTCCCAGGCGTGTACGGGACGGGACGGATGCTGACCGAGCGCCAGGAGGAGCCGGGCGAGTGGGGGCAGTAGATGGGGTGACAGGCGTGAATAGAGCACAGGGATGAACCGCTGTCGCCGAGCCGACGACCAGACCAGGAGTTGCTTACCGTCGGACACCAGGCCGAGCTCATCCACCGTCAGATCACCTGGTCGCGCGGCCACGCCGAGAGGGATCCGCGCCTGGGCGTTCCCGGTCTCCGGGGCGAGGCCGCCTGCGGCGGCGGAGACCGGCTGCACGACCAATTCGGCCACAATCGCCGGGGCGGTACCGTTGGGCCAGGCCAACGCCGGAAGGATCGGAGTGAAGCGGCCCAGTGACGATCCCGCCTGCTGAGTCACCCCGTACGGACCGACGGCCAGGCGCAAGCGGCCCGCAGCGAGATCTGCCCGGGAATCGGCGAACACCCTCACGTAGATCTCCGCTGAGCGCGGCGGAGCACCGCGATCCGCTGGAGCTGCCATAGCTGCGATCACAGCATCGTGCAAGCGCACCTCGACATCGCCTCGCCGTGCCGCGCCCATCAGTAGATCTATGAGCGCGGCTGTGGCCTCCGGTGTTTCCGGCGCTGCTGCTGTCCCGACGTCGCTGCCCAGACCGAGAACGGGGTCGGCGACGTCCAGGAGCGGTACGACGCGGCCCTTGCCGTAACGGTCCAGGAACCGGTCGTGGTACTGGGCGACCGGGTCCACGGTGCGGCTGACGCGCCATAGCACCCCAGCCGCTTCCGCCGCGCGCGACATCAGATCCCCGGGGACGAGCAGATCGGTGTCCGCGACGACATCGACCGTCCAGGGCCGGTCACATTCGTGGATCTTGTCAGCGATGTTTCTCGCGGCGGCCATCAAGTCCCGCCGGTTGGGATCGCCCGGCGTGAGCTCATCCGCATGGGCCAACAGAGATCGAAGCTCAGTCAGATCACCACGAAATCGATGATCATCCGGTAGCTTACCCAGCACATGAGCAAGAGGATCGGCCGCCAACTGGGCCGGAAGCAGATCATGCAGCACGAACCCGTGCCTGACCAACTCGCTGAGCGTCCCGTGTACCACCGACCTCGCGACGGTCGGCCACCTGGCGAGAACCGCTTCGAGGGCTTCACCGTACTTGGCGCCCGTCCGGCACAGATCCATGATCAGCTTTGTCGGCGCCGTCGCTTTCACCGTGACCCGCCGCGGCCCTGACTCACCTTCCTCGCTGGGGCGCTCGACCTCCCACCGGCTGCCGCGTAACACGGCGAGGCCGTTGGCGGACAGTCGAAGACGGTCCCAGACTCCGGCATCTGGGAGAATCTGTGCCGCCAAGGAATACAGCCAGGTCGGACTCGGTCGGCTGAAGGCGCGATGGGCGTCGCCCATGACGAACGATGGACGTTCGCACGGCCCGGCGGCGATCATGGCGATCGACACCCCGGCGAACACCCCCTGGGGCGTGGGACGTGACCGCGCACGCAGTTCGTACCCTCGCACGGTCAGCGCGGCCCGGCCAAGCGGCGCGCGGATCGCCTCGGCCAGGATCGCGTCGGCCTGACGAGTCGCCAGGCCGATCCCCTCCTCAACCACCGGGTGGGCACCGGCTCCCTCGGGGATCAGGTCGCCGGTGCCGTCCGGTAACAGCGGGGTGCGTACAAGAACCGGCTCTTGCGGAAGAAAGGTCTTCCTTGTCATCGGGAATCCGAAACTGACGATTCAGCAGTTGGCACCGACACAACTGGCCGTGCAGGTGTCGTTCGTGCAGTCCGCGGAGCGATTGGCCCCACCCGACCCCGGACCCATGGCCTCGATGCGAACATCGAGCTCGAAGAGATCAGCGACCGGATCGGTGGTACCGAAGGTGTCACTCGCAGCCATTCCTGGTCCTCCCTGATTGCCTCGGCTTCCACAGCCGACCCGCTGTTGCCGACGATCCTGTTCGCGGGGCGGCGTGCTCCCCGCCGATACAACCGGGCGGACTCCGGCGTGCCATCCCCCATGCTGGAGGTGCACGCAGCGTTCACCCCCAAATTGGGGGACCCCAAATCCGCCCCCAGCCGTTACGTTCGATCTGAGCCCCTCACGCCGGAAGGAGCCTGAGATGCCCGCGGCCCAGTCCTTCGGGTCCATCCAGGACTTCTCGCGCCGGATGCGTAGTGAGGGCGCCCCGATCGACCAGATCGCGGCCGCCCTCATCGAGACGTACGCCCTCACCCCGCTGGCGGCCTACCGGCACGCTCACGGGTTATCTCAGGCACAAGCCGCCGCCAAACTGAACGCCCGCTTTTCCAACATCACCTGCCGGACCGCGAAGACCGTCTCCTACTGGGAGAACTGGCCCGGCCCGGGAGCCTCCCGCTCCCCTTCCGCCCGGCCCCCGTCCCTGGTGGACCTGCAACAGCTGGCCAAGCTGTACGGCTGCCTGGTCGACGACCTCCTAACCGGCCCTCGATCACGCCACCACCGGCCACACCTGAGCGTGCCCTATTCCGTTCTGACCGACCTGCTGGCCGCCCTACCCGCTGGTCCGCACAATAGAGACGTCGACAGCGAACCTGTGGTAACGCTTCGCGCCGGCATCGGCGAAGGGAACCTGATTTTGGAACTGAACCGGCGTGACTTCGCCACCCTCCTAGCCAGTGGAGGACTGGCCGCGCTGCTGCCCGCCTCCCTCATTCCCCCGGCCGCCGCCGACAGCAGCCCCGCCGCCACCTTCCGCGCCACGCTCGCCGCGCATCAGGCCGGCCACCACTTGATGAGCCCGGCCCAGCACATCCACGCGCTCCAAGACGTGCTCGCCGATATCGACACCAAGATCGCCGTGGCACGGCCCTCCGCCCAGACCGAACTGCGGCTGGCCAAAGCCGAATTCGCCGAGCACATCAGCTGGCTGTACCGCGAGCACGGCCGCCTGGACGCCTGCCGACGCTGGGCCGACCACGCCACCAGCTGGGCCATCAGCAGCGGCAACACCGACATGGCCGCCTACATGATGCTCCGCAACGCCTCCGTCGCCCTCGACTCAGGCCACCACCGCGCCGCCGGCGACCTGGCCGCGCAAGCCCGCGCACTCTGGCCTCTCCCGCCCGCGCTGGACGCCGTCGCCCACCTCTACCAAGCCCGTGCCCACGCTGCCACCGGCATCATCGACCTCGCCCGCCTGGACGACGCCGACGAACTCCTCGCCGCCCCTACCTCTCCCGACTACCCGGCCTTCTTGCGCTTCTACGACAGCGGCTGGGCAGACCTCCAGCGTGCCACCTGTTACACCACCGGCGGGCAGCCCGAAAAAGCCATCACCATCCTCAACGCCCGCATCACGGCTCTCCCCACCACCTTCCACCGCGACCGCGCCCTGCACCACACGCGCATCGGCACCGCCTACGCCGCCATCAACGCGCCCGACGCAGCCGCCATCGCTGCCATCGCCGGCCTCGATGAAGCCCGCCGCGCCGGATCGCAGCATGTCGTCGACGAACTGCGCTCCCTGCACGTGCTGCTCACCAACCGCTGGCCCGCCCAGCCCAAGGTCCGCGAGTTCAAGGACGCCTTCGCCGCCGCCTGACGGCCGAGATCATTAGAGAGTCTCAGCGCGACTTGCCGTGCCAGCTGTCCCAGAGTGCGGCGTAGGCGCCCTTCGCGGCGACCAGTTCGTGGTGGGAGCCCAGCTCGCTGATCAGGCCGTCCTCGACCACGGCCACCCGGTCGGCGTCGTGGGCGGTGTAAAGCCGGTGGGCGATGGCGATCACGGTCCGGCCGTCCAGTACGGCGGCCAGCGAGCGTTCCAGGTTGCGGGCGGCGCGCGGGTCGATGAGGGAGGTGGCCTCGTCCAGGACCAGCGTGTGCGGGTCGGCCAGGACCAGCCGGGCCAGCGCCAGCTGCTGGGCGTGTGCCGGGGAGACGGCCGCGCCGCCGGAGCCGACCACGGTGTCCAGGCCCATGGCCGAGACCCACTCCCAGGCGTCCACCGCCTCCAGCACCCGGCGCACCTCCTCGTCGGTGGCGTCGGGGCGGGCGATCAGCACGTTGTCCCGCAGGGTGCCCCGGAACACGTGGTGCTCCTGGGTGACCAGGGCGACGTGGCCGCGCAGCTCGTCCAGCGGCAGCTCCACCAGGGGAGCGCCGCCCACGGTGACCGCGCCGGTGCGCGGGGGGTGGATCCCGGCCAGCAGGCGGCCCAGGGTGGATTTGCCAGCGCCGGACGGACCGACCATTGCCAGGCGTTCGCCGGGCCTGATGTCCAGGTCGATGCCGTGCAGGACGTCGTGGCCGTCGCGGTAGGCGTACCGGACGCCGGTGGCGCGCAGGTCCTCACCGTCGGCCTGGACGCCGGTGGCGACGCGGTCGTCGCTGACGTTGGCCACGCCGAGCAGGCGGGCCATGGACGCGCCGCCGACCTGGAGCTCGTCGATCCAGGAGAGCAGCCGGTCGAGCGGGTCGATGAGCTGCTGGATGTAGAGGATGGCGGTGGTGGTCTGGGCGATCGTCACCCAGCCCTCGATGTAGAGGAGGCCGCCGACCAGGGCGGTGGCGACGATGGGGATCACGTAGCCGAGTTCCACAGCGGGGAACCAGACCATGCGCAGGCCCAGGGTGTAACGTTCGGCCGCGAACGAGCGGGCGATGTCGGTGTCGGTCCTGGCCCGGCGGCGTTCGCGCAGGCCCAGGGCCTCCACCGTGCGGGCGCCCTCCACGGTCTCGGCCAGGCCCTCGGTCATGTCGGCGTAGGCGGCGTTCTCGCGGAGGTAGCCGTCCCTGGCACGCTTCAGGTACCACCGCGTGGAGATCCACAGCAGCGGTACGGCGACCAGCGAGGGCAGCGACAGCAGGGGCGCGACGATCAGCAGGCCGCCCAGCATGAAGACACCGGTGACGACCGCGATCAGGGTCTCCGGCACGGCCTGCCTGACCGTGCGGGACAGCGCGTCCACGTCCCGGGAGGTACGGGTGATGAGGTCGCCGGAGCCCGCCCGCTCGACGGTGGACAGCGGCAGCGCGAGCACCTGGTCGACGAACTCCTCGCGGAGCTCGGCCAGGACCCGCTCGCCCAGGGCGGAGGAGGCGTACACGGCGAATCTGGTCAGCACCGCCTGGGCGATCATGAAACCGGCGAAGGCCAGGACCAGTGTGTCCAGCTCGATGGAGGTGCCCTCGGAGACCGCCTGGACCAGGTTGCCGAGCACCACGGGACCGGCCAGGCCGGAGATCGCGGCCAGCACGTGCAGGCCCAGCGCCCCGCCCAGCTGCCGGGGGTATTTCAGGGTCAGCCGCCGCGCGTAGGCGCGCACCTGCGCCCGGTCCGCGACGGGCAGGATCTGGCGCGCCATCAGTCCTCCCCTCGGGTGACGGTCGATCGGTAGCCGGGGTCGGCCTGGAGCAGCTCCCGGTGGGTGCCCTCGGACCTGACCTGGCCGTCGGCCACGTAGAGCACGAGGTCGGCCCGGTCCAGGACCAGCGGGCTGGTGGTGCACACCAGCGTGGTGCGGCCCGCCCTGGCCTTGCCCAGACGTTCGGCGATCCTGGCCTCGGTGTGCGCGTCCACCGCGCTGGTGGGCTCGACCAGGATCAGGATCTCCGGGTCGGCCAGCAGCGCCCGGACCAGCCGGAGCCGCTGCTGCTGGCCGCCGGAGAACTCCCGGCCCGCCTCGGCGATCTCGGTGTCCAGGCCGTCGGGCAGGGCCTCGACGATGTCCAGCGCGCACGCGGTGTGCAGGGCCCTGGCGAGGTCGTCGTCGCGGGCGGCGCCGCGCACGTCGAGCTCGTCGCGGAGGCGTCCGGAGAAGAGTTTGGCGGCGTTGTCGGCGACCAGGACACGTCCGCGCAGCGCGGCGAAGTCGAGATCGGCGACCGGCATGCCGTCCAGGGTGACGTCGCCGGGGGTGTAGTGGCCGAGCCGGTCGGCGATGGCGATGGCGTCCTCGGCGTCGGCGGCGGCCAGCGCGATCAGCAGGCCGGGCCGGACGACCACGCCGGACTCCCGGTCGGCCAGCGGCCCGTCCGGGACGGCGAGCGCGCCGCCGGTGATCTCCGGGTCCAGGTTCAGGATCCGGCAGACCCGGCGGGCGGCCACATGGCCTTTGGTCAGCTTGTCGGCGGCCTCGGTGAGGGTGCGCAGCGGGGCGATCAGGAAGACCGCGTAGCCGTAGAAGGCGACCAGGTCACCGCCGCTGATCTGGCCGTCGAGGGCGAAGCGCGCGCCCAGCCAGGTGACGGCGGCCACCAGCAGGCCGGGGAGCAGGATCTGCATGCCCTCCAGCAGCGATTCCATCGAGGCGACCCGGACGCCGGCCTGGCGGGTTCGCTGGGACTCCTCCCGATATCGGTCGGCGAAGACCTGCTCGCCGCCGATGCCGCGCAGCACGCGCAGGCCGACCACGATGTCCGCGGCTCGGGTGGCCATGTCGCCGTACAGGTCGCGCTGGCGTTGCTGGCGGTGGTGCAGGGGTTTCAGCAGCGGGGCCACGGCGGCGACCATGACCGGCACGCCGATCAGCACCATCAGGCCGAGCGGCAGCGAGCTGGACAGCAGGATCACGGTCACCACGGCGATGGCCACCAGCGCGCCGCTGCCGCGCAGCATGATGTCCAGGGCGTTGCCGATGGAGGCGATGTCGGAGTTGCCGACGCTGACCACCTCGCCGGTGGACAGGCGTTTGGGCAGGGTCGCGCCCAGCCGGGTGGCCTGGCGGCCGGTGACCTGGACGGTGCGGTAGGCGGCGCTCAGCCAGGTGATCACCGCGAACCGGTGGCGCAGCACACCCGAGACCGCCTGCACCCCGCCGAGCCCGAGCAGCACGACCGACCAGCGCACCAGGGCGCCACTGTCCTTGGCCGTGAAGGCGTTGACGGCCGCGCCGATCACGTACGGCACCAGCGCCTGCCCGAGCCACCAGAGGATCGCGAAACCGATGCCGATGACCAGCGGCCGCCACTGGGTACGCATGGTCCACCACAGGTACCGGGACGGGCTGCGGGTGTCTGGAGTGCCGGGATCGGGCACGGGTAAGGCGCGCATGACCCCCAAAGACTCGCAAGTCCGCAGGTCAATCAGCAAATGATTTTCCCGTCGTGGCGCGGATTCGCACAGATCTTGCACCGTCAACCAGGGTTGACATATCCCCATATGTCAACCTACATTGACATACATGAATGAGACAGCGCAGCTGGCCAGTGACGCCAGCAGCAGAGATCCGGCCGTGGGGCTGCGGGCCGTTCGCGCCCTGCGGATCCTGGTCGACCGCCTGGAGGCGCTCCAGGTGGAGAACGCCCGGGACCAGGGCTGGTCCTGGCAGGACATCGCGGTGCTCCTGGACGTGAGCAGGCAGGCCGTGCACAAGAAGTACGCCGGGGGCCGCGGCCTGTTGAGACGGGAGAAGTGATGTTCGAACGATTCACCCCGGAGGCCCACCAGGTGGTCGTCCAGGCCCAGGTGGAGGCCCGGCGGCTGGGGCACCGCTTCATCGGCACCGAGCACGTGCTGCTCGCCCTGCTGGCCGACCCGGAGTCACCCCCCGCGATAGCCCTGCGGGGCATCGATCACGCCGAGGCCGAGGCCGCCATCAGGGCCTGGATCCAGCGGCCCTCCGGCGAGGAGCTGGACGCCGACCTGCTCGGCACGCTCGGCATCGACCTGGACGCGGTCCGGGAGAAGATCGAGGCCAGCTTCGGCCCCGGCTCGCTCGACCGCGCGCCATACCGGACCAGGCGCGGCGCGCTGGTCAGCGGGCGGCACCTGTCCTGGTCGGCGAAGGCCAAGAAGGCCCTGGAGCTCTCGCTCCGGGAGGCTCTCGCGCTCAAGAGCAAGGAGATCAACACGACGCACATGCTGCTCGGCCTGATCCGGGAGGGCAGCGGCCTGGCCATGCAGATCCTCGTCGAACGCGGCCTCAACCCGAGCGCGATCGCGGAGACCTTGCGCGCCAGGCCCGCTTAACCAGAAACCCGTCCCATAGTCAGCCGCATAGCGCCGACCAGGCGACTCACTGCCGCGGTAATTACTAACGAGACGCCTTCAGGAAGTCCGCGTTCATCCGGGCGATGACGTCCAGCGAGATGCCCTTCGGGCAGACCGCCGTGCACTCCCCGGTGTTGGTGCACCCGCCGAATCCTTCCAGGTCCATCTGCTCGACCATGGCCTTGGCCCGAGACGCGCGCTCGGGCCGGCCCTGCGGCAGCGACCCCAGATGGGTGATCTTGGCGCCGGTGAACAGCGACGCGGAGCCGTTCGGGCAGGCCGCCACGCAGGCGCCGCACCCGATGCAGGTCGCCGCGTCGAACGCGTCGTCCGCGTCGTCCTTCGGCACCGGTACGGCATGCGCGTCCGGCGCCGCCCCCGCCGGAACCGACACGAATCCCCCGGCCTGAATGATCCGGTCGAACGCCGACCGGTCGACCACCAGATCCTTGATCACCGGGAACGGCGCGGCCCGCCAGGGTTCGATGGTGACGACGTCACCATCCTTAAGGTCGCCGTCCTTGAAGTGGCGCATGTGCAGCTGGCAGGTGGTGGTGGCCTTCTGCTCGCCGTGCGCGACCCCGTTGATCACCATGCCGCACATGCCGCAGATGCCCTCGCGACAATCGTGATCGAACGCCACCGGATCGTCCCCGGCCAGGATCAGCCCCTCGTTGAGCACATCCAGCATCTCCAGGAACGACATATCCGGCGACACACCTTTGACGTGATATTTCACCATCTCGCCGGGTTCGTCGGGGCTGTGCTGGCGCCAGATCTTGAGGGTGAGGTTCACTTGTAGCTCCGCTGGCTCATCGTGACGTACTCGTACGCCAAGTCCTCCCGGTGCAGCACCGGGCCTTCCAGGGTGTGCTCCCAAGCCGCGACATAAGCGAAATGTTCGTCGTCACGGAGGGCCTCCCCGTCGGCGTCCTGGGATTCGGCCCGGAAGTGGCCGCCGCAGGATTCGGTGCGGTGCAGCGCGTCCAGGCACATCAGCTCAGCCAGGTCGAAGAAATCGGCCACCCGCCCGGCCCGCTCCAGCGCCTGGTTGAGCTCCTCGTTCGTACCGGAGACCTTGACGTTCCGCCAGAACTCCTCCCGCAGCTCTGGAATGCGCTCCAAAGCCTTGGTCAGCGACGCCTCCGTGCGTTCCATCCCGCAGTAATCCCACATGAGCTTGCCCAGCTCGCGATGGTAGGAGTCAGCGGTCCTGTCCCCGTCCACCGACAGCAGCCGGTGGATCCGATCCCGCACCGCGATCTCGGCCTCCGCCACGCTGACCTCGTTCACCGGCCCGAAGTCGCGCGCGTCGGCCAGGTAGTCGCCGATCGTCGCGGGCAGCACGAAGTAGCCGTCGGCCAGGCCCTGCATCAGCGCGGACGCGCCCAGCCGGTTCGCCCCATGGTCGGAGAAGTTTGCCTCCCCGACGACGAACAGGCCGGGGACGGTGGACTGCAGGTCGTAGTCGACCCACAGGCCGCCCATCGTGTAGTGGACGGCGGGGTAGATGCGCATCGGCTGGGCGTACGGATCCTCGCCGGTGATGCGTTCGTACATCTCGAAGAGGTTGCCGTACTTCTCCTCGACGGCCTCGCGCCCGAGGCGGGTGATGGCGTCGGCGAAGTCCAGGTAGACGCCGAGCCCGCCGGGCCCGACGCCGCGGCCCTCGTCGCAGACGTTCTTGGCGGCGCGGGAGGCGATGTCCCGGGGAACCAGGTTCCCGAAAGCCGGATATATCCGCTCAAGGTAGTAATCGCGCTCGTCGTCGGGGATCGCGGCGGGCGGGCGCGTGTCGCCCTTCCGCAGCGGCACCCAGACGCGGCCGTCGTTGCGCAGCGACTCCGACATCAGCGTGAGTTTGGACTGGTATTCGCCGGAGACCGGGATGCAGGTCGGGTGGATCTGGGTGTAGCAGGGGTTGGCGAACAGGGCGCCCTTGCGGTGGGCGCGCCAGATCGCGGTGGTGTTGCAGCCCTTGGCGTTGGTGGACAGGAAGAACACGTTGCCGTACCCGCCGGTGGCCAGGACGACGGCGTCGGCCAGGTGGCTCTCGATCTCGCCGGTGACCATGTCGCGGACCACGACGCCGCGGGCCCGGCCGTCGCTGACGATGAGCTCCAGCATCTCGTGCCGGGCGTGCATGGTGACCGTCCCGGCGGCGATCTGGCGCTCCAGCGCCTGGTACGCGCCGAGCAACAGCTGCTGCCCCGTCTGCCCCCGGGCATAGAACGTACGGGAAACCTGGGCGCCACCGAACGACCGGGTGTCCAGCAGGCCGCCGTACTCGCGGGCGAACGGCACGCCCTGCGCCACCGCCTGGTCGATGATGTTCACGCTGACCTGCGCCAGCCGGTAGACGTTGGACTCCCGAGCCCGGAAGTCGCCGCCCTTCACGGTGTCGTAGAACAGCCGGTAGATCGAGTCGCCGTCGCCCCGGTAGTTCTTGGCCGCGTTGATGCCGCCCTGCGCCGCGATCGAGTGCGCCCGCCGGGGCGAGTCCTGGTAGCAGAACGCGGTGACCTGGTAGCCCAGCTCCCCGAGGGTGGCCGCCGCCGAACCCCCGGCCAGGCCGGTGCCAACCACGATCACGCTGAGCTTGCGCTTGTTGGCGGGGTTGACCAGCCGCGCCGCGAACTTACGCTTCTCCCAACGCTCCTCGATCGGCCCTTCAGGGGCCTTGGTGTCGCGAATCGGCTCGCCTTCGCGATAGTTCACCGAGACCTCCGGAGGAAGCCCGGTCCTTCAGGACCGGGAGAAATTCGGACCCCGCTGGGGGCGGCCCGGCGAAGCCAGGACAGCCGTGGGCGCCAAGCGCACATCAAAGTTTGTCGGTCCTTCCCGATAGGTTGCTGACCATGTCGAGGTCGCAGGCGGGGTCGAGGTCGCAGGCGGGGGATGCCGGGCACGCTCGGTACACCTACCGGTTGCGTGTGTCCCAGGCCGCGCTTGCCGCGCTGGAAGCCGAGTGGGCGCGCTGCCGGTGGGTCTGGAACGAGTCCGTCGCCAAGTCCAAGCAGGTCTA
>NZ_JBDPLV010000042.1:0-99682 GCF_039871605.1 Acrocarpospora sp. B8E8
GGTCGGAACTCAAGACGATAGGCTTTCTCGGCGTGAAGAACCCGCCCGCGGATCTGGCCCAACGCCTGCTCGATGTCAGCGAACACGTGCTGCACACCGACCCGCCGCCCCGACTGGAGGACGTCGCGCAGCTGGTGGGTGCATCGCGTGCAACGCTGTACTACTACTTCTCCGGCCGCGAAGACCTGCTGACCTTCCTGCTCACCGCACACGCCAGACGCGGTGCCGAGGCGGTGCAGGCCGTGACGATGCCCGGCGACCCGCCCGAGCCGCGGCTACGGGCCATGGTCTCCGCGCTGGCCGAGTACCTCGGCCAGCACCCCGGAACATGCGCCGGCCTGCTCGGCGCCCTGGGAGCCAGTGGACGCATGAGCGAGGTCCTCGCGGCCAATGACACTTGGATCGCCGGCCCGCTACGTGATCTGCTCGCCGAGGGCCGCAAAACCGGCGCCTTCGCCGTCGAGGACATCACCGACGCGGCCAACACCGTGCTCGGCGGCCTTCTCCTGGCGGTCCTCGGCCGGTCGATGGCCGGAGCCGATGCCACCGACGCCGCCTTCCGCCACCAGCTCACCGAACAGACGATCCGCGGCATCCTCACCCGCTGATCCGAATCAGGCCCCGGTCCGCTCCGCAAGGCGACTCGCACGCAGCTGATCGCACGCTACTGCGGGATCCCCGTACAACCTGTGGGGCTCGATAACCGGATTTGGCTATGCGACCTGGGCGTATTCGTTGATCAGCCCGCCGAGGACCGTGCGTCGGGTGACCCGTGCCTGCTCGAAGCTGATCGCTTCAGAGCGCGGGTCCGGCGGTCGTTGGTGCAGGGAGCAGTGCGGCCGGTGCCGGTTGTAGTGCCGGACGTACTCGGCCAGGACCGCGCGCAGGTGACGTTCGTTGAAGATCAGCATGCGGTCGGTGCACTCGCGGCGTACCGTGCCCACCCAGCGTTCGGCATAGCAGTTCGCGACCGGCGCCCGGGGAGGAGTCTGCAGGACTCGTACCCCGATCGAGGCGAACACCGCGTCGAAGTCGGCGACGAATTTGCTGTCCCGGTCGCGGAGCAGGAACCTCATCTGGCCGATCCAGTCGTCGGCGTCCAGGAGCAGGTTGCGGGCTTGCTGGGCCATCCACGTCCCGGTCGGGTGCGCCGTGACACCAACGATGTGTACCCGACGGGTGGCTACCTCGATCACGAACAGCACATAGATCCGCTTGAGGAACACCGTGTCGACGGTGAAGAAGTCGCAGGCCAGCATGGTCTTGGCCTGCGCGGTGAGAAACTGCCTCCACGTCGGTCCGGATCGGCGTGGCGCCGGGTCGATTCCGGCCTTCTTCAAGATGAGCCATACGGTGCTGGGAGCTAGTTCGTAGCCCAGGCCGATCAGCTCTCCGTGAATGCGCCTATGCCCCCATGTTGGGTTCTCGGCTGCCAGGCGCAGGATGAGCGCGCGGATCTCGGGTGAGATCGGTGGACGGCCCGGCCGGCGCTGCGGGTAGGTCCACTTTCGTCGGACCATGTCGCGGTGCCAGCGCAACAGCGTGGCCGGGGTCACGACGAACGCCGACCACCGGATCCTGGGCAGCAGCCGGGACAGCACCGCCAGCAGCGCCCGGTCCGTCGGCGAGGGGCGCATCGGGCCGGTCTGGCGGCGCAGAACGGCAAGCTGATGGCGCAGGACGATGATCTCGACGTCCTTACTGGTGTCGGTACGTAGGCGTAGCAGCAAGAACTGGCCGAGCCGAACCAGCGAGAGATAGAGCAGCGAGACGAACACGGGTCGCGATCCTGCCAGACGGACCATCCTGATCGTGCGGCAACATCGCAGGTCACAGCACGAATCTGAGTTTTCGGACCCGACAAGGTCCAGTGCCGCTTGACCAGCCGACGATGCCAGGCCAGCAGGATGCCCGACGTCACGATCCGATGCGCCCGAAGCCAGCGCGGAAGATGTCGAGTGAGAGCGGCCAGGATCGCCCGGTCGGCCCAGTCCGGCCGCGGAGCAGCGACCTGGCGCCGCAGCACCGCCACCTCATGCCGCAGCACAAGGATCTCCACCTCTTTGGAGGCACCGCTGCGGGCCACAAGGACCATCCAGCTCACGACTCGAACGAAGATCAGATGCAGCAGACGAAAGCACATGAGCCGTCACGCTAACCGCAGGTCAACCATCGTGCACGAGTATTGGCACATCACACGGCCGTCAACGTCGCGGAAGAGCGAGAACCTTCTTCGCGCGTGCCGATGGAGCTGAATTGGCGTGCGGATTCAGGCCACGCCGACGACGTCCAGGATCTCCTCCACATGGGCCAGGTAGGGATTCTGGCGCAGTTCCTGGTGCGCGGTATACAGCATCGACATGGCCCGAATCGAAGCGAGCCGGTGGAATTCGAGAAACTCCGTGAGTGATACCCGAGCTTCCCCGGACTGACCCTCGACCTGGACCAACACGTGCTCCCCCACAAGCCGGCAGACGAGCATGATCTGATTTCTTGAGGCAGCGGCCTCGACGAACCCTTCTCTGATCAATGATTTCCTGATCAGCTCAAACATCAGTATAAGGTCGACCACCGGGACGGTGAGGCGCCTGCGCTGAACGCTCAGTTGCGCTATGGCCAGGTCCACTTCCACGTGAAAGTAGTCGAATAGGAACGCGTACTGGTCCACCTCCTGCGGGGACACGTTCCTGCCGCTGCTACGCGGGCTCCATTTGTCGGTCCATGAGTCATCGGAAGCCGACGGGGTGAACTCGAAGGTGATCATGTCGGGGCTCCTTAGCGGCCGGGTGTGGGAAATGCGCTCTTCATTCTCCCCCACTCGTCCACGGGCACCTGCAGGCCGTGTTGGTAGTTTCGGCCGACTTCTTCCTCGAACGTGTTAACCCAGTAACGTCCATCGCGGTCGTCGTTCCTGCTGCGCTCGACCGGGTCACCGTTATCGAGAGTTTCCTGGATCATCCGGAAGTAGTCCTCCCTGGTCACGTTATCGGCGAGGACGTTGTTCTCCAGCAATCGCCGTTCGTCGTCCGAGAGGTCAGGGTTCTGTGACTCCTGATCGTAGGTTCCGCCGGGCCTGTGTCTGTTCCAGTGCTCCTCGAACACCTGCTCCGGAATTCTCGGATCGTGGAGGCCGTCGTCTTCCTCGACGTCTTCGACGTCTTCGACGTCCTCCACGTCTTCGACGAAGTCCAGGACGCCATCCCCGTCGTCGTCCGTGTCCACGATGTCGGGGACGCCATCACCATCGTCGTCGTGGTGAACACGGGTGCCATCGCACGAGAGCAGGACGACGGGGCAGTCGCCATTGGCGAAACCACCGGGGCCGCCGATTCCCGGGGGGAACAGGATACCGGGGCCGAACCCTCCGCCGCCGATAACGTACGGCGGCAATTCTTCCGGGATTTCGGGGAGGGTGCCAGGACAGCCGAGACACCATTCACCTTGGTCTCGTGGGGCCGGGGGAAGGATCTCCTCGATCGGGCCGATGGGTTCGGGGTTGGTGGTGCAGGCGAATGTTCCGGGATCGGTGGTCCAGATGCATTCGGGACGAATGTCGTCGGGAATGTCGATGATGGGCGCTCGGTCATTGCCGCCCCGGTCGATATCCACATTTACGGCCGCACCGCATTCGGACTGCGGCATGATGGAGCAAACGCCGTTAGCGTACGGATCCTTCTTCGGAGGCGGTGGAGGCGGCGGCTTGTCGTCGCCCTTGCTGGATCCCCCGCCGCCCTTTCCGCCGCCCTTTCCGCCGCCCTTGTTGCCGTTCCCACCGCCGTTCCCGCCGCCCTTGTTGCCGTTCCCACCGCCGTTTCCACCACCTGTCCCGCCGCCTGCGGGGGCGCTTCTCGGCGTGGACTCGGCGGAATTATTGCCGGTGCTTCCGTTGCCACCACCGCCAATGGTTGAGGGGTCCTTGACTTCACACGGGTCGCTGGGGACCGGGATCTTCTTGGAGGTGGACTTCTTGGAGGTGGACTTCTGTGTGGCGGCGGCCTTGGCCTCGCTCAGGGTGAGCGGGACCTTCGGAGAGAGCAGGCAACGGTCGCTAGGGCTGGCAGGTTCGCTACTGTTGCCGGGGGGCTCGGGGCGGTGGCCTGACGGGTCGATCTGGTTGAGCGGGTCGCCGTTGGCGTAGGCGTAGCGGTTGGCCGCGCCGGACGGGATCGGGGCGAGGTTCCAGGTGTCGCGGCTGAGGAAGCCGCCCAGGCCGGGCTGGTACCAGCGGGCATGCATGTTGGTGGCGCCGGTGTCAGCGTCGGTCCATTCGCCCTGGTAACCGAGCTGAGACTGGGCGCCGGAGGTAGTGAGGACCGTGCCGAACGGGTCGAACGCGGAGGAGCCGGTCAGCGCGCCCGTGCTGAAGCTCGCGATGATGTCGCCGTGCCGGTCGGCCATCAGAAAGCGGGCGGCGGAGACGCCGGTCTTGGCGGACAAGGCGTCACCGAACGCGCCTCGGCCGTAACTCTCGATCGTGGTTCCGGCGGCGTCGGTGACGGCCGCCAGATCGTTTCGGGTGTCGGCGTACCGGAAGCGGGTGGTGACCCCGAGCCGGGTGCGCGAAGCCAGGCGGTCCAGCGCGTCGTAGGCGTAGGTGACGTCGCCGTCGGAGGTCATTCGGCCGAAGGCGTCGAAAGCGTGGGTCTTGGTGGTGGCACCGGTGGTCGCGGTGGCGATGGTGCCGCGCGGGGCGTAGGTGTAAGAGGTGCTGCCATCGCTGATCAGCCGGTTGCGCTGGTCGTAGGTGAAGGTGTCAACCCCGGCACCGATGCGGTTGCCGGACTTGTCCCAGTCGTAGACGGTGACCGCTCCACCTGGAGCCGTCCACGAGGTGAGGCGTCCGGCCTGGTCATAGGCATATTCGTTGGTGCCGGAGCCAGCGGTGCCAGTGGTGGTCTTGGAGGTGAGACGGCCTTCGTTGTCGTAGCCGTACCCGATGGTGGCAAGCGTCGTGCCGCCGCCGGTCTTCAAGGTGTCGGTGGCCAGGCGGTTCAACGCGTCCCAGGTGTAAGTGCGGACCGGACCGCCGGCGCCGTGCGTGGCCGAAGTGACCCGGTCAGCCTTGTCGTAGCCGTAGGTGATGGTTACGCCGGTGAGCGGATCTTTCTCGGTGGTGAGCCGGTTGTCGCCATCCCAGGTGAAGTTGGCCGTTCCGGCCGCGTCCGTGCGCAGGTTGAGGCGGCCGTTGGCGTCGTAACCGAAGCTGGCCTGCCCTACGCCGCCGGCCGTGGTGGTGAGCAGGCGGCCCCGGTCGTTGAAGGTGAAGGCCAGATTTCCCGCGCCGGTGGCGCGACCGGCGAGGTCATAGGTGTAGGCGCGGCTCACGTCGGCGGACTCGGCGCCGGTGCCGTTCTCGGCGGTGATTCGGCCCAGGTTGTCGAAGGTGCGGTCGAGTTGGACTCCGCCTGGTTCCACCAGCTTGATCGGGTGCCCTGTGGCGTCGTAGGAGGTGGTCCAGGTCCGGTCGGCCAGCGCGGGATGCTGGATGGTGGCCGGTTCGATCAGGGATTCGCGCAGACCGAGTGTGTTGTAGGTGGTGATGGTGAGGTTGCCGCGCCCGTCGGTATAGCGGGTGCGGGCCCCGGCGGCGTCGTAGCCGAAGCTTGTGGTGATCGAGTCGCCCGACTCGATCGGCTCGACCAACTCGATCAACCGGCCAGCCGGGTCGTAGGCCCTGGTGGTGGTATGTCCTTCCGCGTTCGTGCTCGCGGTCACCTTGCCGTTGGCGTCGAAGGCCATCGAGCGGGTCCTCAGGACCTGGCTGGCCGCGTCAAGATCCTGGACCGAGGTCGGCCGGCCAGCCAGGTCGTAGTCGACCGTGGTGGCGTTGCCCAGCGGGTCGGTGATCTTCGTCTGGCGTCCGGCCAGGTCGTAGGCAAGCAGCGTCTTGTCGGTCGACGGTTCGATCAGTTCGGTGAGCTCGCCCGCCGCGTTGACGGTCCTGGTCGTGGTGTCGCCGACGGGACGCTTGGAGGTTAAGAGGTTTCCCGCGTCGTCGTAGGTGAGGTTGGTGGTCAGGACGAGGTTCGACGGCTTGCGCTCGATGATCGTCGAGGTGATCGCGCGGCCGAGGTCGTCGTAGGTGGCCTCGCGGCGAGCGCCGGTGGGGTCGGTGGTCGAGGCGAGTTCACCGTTGAGGGTGTAGGTGTAGTCCCAGTTACCACGGGTAGCGCCGGTGGTGGCGGGCGGGTCGGTGATCCGCACCAGACGGCCGAGCGCGTCGTAGACCTTGTTGGTGACCTGTCCGCGCGGGTCAGTGACCGTGGTCTGGCGGCCCGCCGTGTCATATCCGTAGGAGATGGACGGCGTGAGCGCGGTGCCGCCGGGCGGCGTGTACGGTGTCCCCGTGATCGATGTCAGGCGGCCGACATTGTCGTACACCGCTGTGGACGTCCTGCCCTCCGGCCCTCTGACGTGGGTTTTCCAGCCGCCCGAGTTGTACCCGAACCGGGTGGACGGGCGTTCGGTGACCGGCGCGTTTCCGTCGCGCTCTACGGCCACGGGCGGTGTCTCCACTTCCACGAGCTGACCGGCGGGGTCGTAGCGGAACAGGGTGGTGTGGTCCAGGCGAGTGGCGCCGACTTCGTTACCGCGCGGCGAGGTGACCTCCTCGACCAGGCCACGGTCGTCGTAGGTCCAGGTGGTGACCAGGTCGGTGGCACCGTTCTCGACGGTCGACTTGGTCGCATGGTTTGCGGAGTCGTACTCGAAGGAGATGCTCTCGGTGCGTGTGGTCCCGGTCGCGGTACGGGTTGCGGTGGTGATGTTGGTGTTGGCGTCGTGGGAGAAGGTGGTCTTGCGTGCCAGTCCGGCCGGGTCGAGGGTGGCGGAGACGAGCCGTCCGGCGGCGTCGATCACGTAGTCGGTGCGGGTCTTGCCGCCGCCGATGGTCTGCCGGGTGAGGTGGGTGGCGGCGTCGTAGAGGTTGTCCTCCAGGACGACGTCCCGGCCGGTGGTCGAGCCGTTGAGCCGGGCCTGGGTGGCGATCTTCTGGGAGAGCAGGCCGTCGGTGAAGTAGGTGTAGGTGGTCTTGCGGCCCATGACGTCGGTGTAGGTGGCGAGACGGCCGTCGGGGTCGTAGGCGTAGGAGGCGGTGACCACGTCGGCCGGTGGGGTCGGCGCGTTCGGATTCCCGGTCCATGCCTTCAGCGTGATCGTCGCGATCTCGGCGCGCGGGGTGTAGCCATAGGTGGTGAGGACACCGGCGGGGTCGGTGTAGGAGGCCAGGGTGCCGCGCGTGTTGTGGGTGTAGCGCGCTATGGCGGACTCCGGTCCGGTGATCGTCTCCAGTCGCCCGTGTGTGTCGTAGGTGTAGGACGTGGTGCGATCCGGGTCACCGCCGGTGGTGTCGGCCAGAGTGAAGGTCGCGCGGTTGCCGTCGGCGTCGTAGGTGAGCCGGGCTTCGGCGGTGTGCGAGACGGTCGAGAGTTCGTTGAGGAGGCCGGGGCCGGTCTGCCGGGTGAGGGCACTTCTGCCGTTGTACGCGAATGTGGTGGTGACTCCCGCAGGATGGGCGTCGGAGATGACCGTCCGGGATAGGACCCGGCCGATGGGGTCGTGCGTGAACCGGGTGACCAGTCCGGATGGCTCGGTCAGCTCGGCGAGGTCGCCCGAGGAGTTGTAGGCGTAGGTCGTCTGGTTGAGTTTGGGGTCCTTGGCCACCTCGACCAGTCCGGCGGGCATGGTGCCGCCGCCGGTCGCTGCCTCGGTGCCGTCGGTGAAGGTCTGGCTGAAGGCACGGCCGCTGGGGAAGTCGGCTGTGGCCGGGGCGGTGACCGACGCCAGCTCCCCCTGAGCCGTGTAGCCGACGGTGGTGGCGTAGGTGTTGTCCGTCGCGTTGGCCGAGCGGGCGTCCCGTACCACGGTGAGTCGGTCGTTGCGGGGGTCGAATTCGTTTCCGGCGGTGAGATGGTAGGAACGGTGTTCGGTTTGGCAGTTCCCGGCTGCCCGGCAGTACTTGACGCCGATCACGTTGCCGCGTGCGTCGTTGAACCACTCGGTCGGGTTGCCGTTGCGGTCGATCTTCTTGGTGACGAAACCGCCCGTGTCGTAGGTGTAACTGGTGACCTTGTTGAGCTGGTCGGTTTCGCTGACCAGGCGGTAGTTGCGCCACGCGTCGTGGACGTACTTCAGCGTGCCGCTCGCCGGATCGGTCACTGTGACCGTGGACAGGCCCGTGACCTTGTCGTAGGCGGGGACACCGATCTGCCAGACCCCGCCGTCCGAGTCGGTGTGCGTTTTGAGGCGGTCGGTGGCCGTGTCGTACACGTTGGTGGCCCAGACCCGGCCCGACGGTAACGTGATCTTGCTGAGCTTGTTCGGCTGCGCCTGACCTGCCGCGAAGTGGCGCTGAACCTCTTGTGCGGTGAGCGGGCGGTCGAAGACCGCTACCTCGTCCAACTGGCCCTTGAATGGGAACGTGGCCGTCGATGATGTCGGCGCGGACGGCCAGAAGCTCGCCCACGTGCCCATGACCCCGTTTCCAGCGGAGGCGAACGCGGGCCACGGGTCAAGTTTGCCGACACCGACGCCGGAACCGACAGAGACACCGTCCAGGTAGAGGGTCTCCACGCTGTCGTTCACGATCAGCACCGCGTGATGCCAGGCGCCGTTGTTCACGGTGCCGGAGGAGGTGATCGGGATGATCGGCGACGGACCGCCGGTCTCCGGGCGCTCCAGGAACTGGGCGCGCAACTTCCCGTCGTTGCCGACGTAGATGACCGGCTGCCGGGGAACGTTGCTGGTGGCCGCGCTGGCCGCCGAGACCACGATGCCGTTCTGGGTGGTCTTGAACCACGCCTCGATCGACAGCTGGGTGGACAATCGGGCGATGGTGTTCTGCGGGAGCCGTACCGAACCGGTGGTGGTCGAGATCGCGGTGTCGGTGCTGCCGCCGAGCGCGCCCGCCTGGCCGAGCGTCACACTCGTGTAGGTGGCCGAGGTTCCTCCAGAACCCAGGTCGACCGCTGAGGTCCCCGACGCCTCACCCAGCCGCCAGTACCCGACCGGGTCTGAGTCCAGCACCCGCGTGCGGTACTGCGAACCGCTGTCATAGGTGTACGCCGTGCAGTTCGGCGCGACGACAGGCGCGCAAACCTGGGTCAGGTTGTCGCCGGTGTAGGTGTAGTTCCAGGTCAGCGGCGACCCGGACACCGGATCGGTGGCCACGGAGGTGACATGGTTGCCGGTCCAGGTGAAGGTCAGCTTCCGCCCGCCCACCCCGGTGACCGTCGACAGCTTGCCACTGCTGTAGGTGAGATCCTGCGCGCGGCCACGCGCGTCAGCGACCTTGGTGAGCTTGCCGGTCGAATCGAAGAAGTAGGTGGTGGACGTCTTGTCCATCAGCTTCCAGCCCCCACCGGCGACGGTCGCCAGCGCGGCGTGCATGCCGGGTGGAGCCTCGTAGGCTCCCCCGCCCTTGGACGCGAACCGGAACTGTCGGCCGTCCGGATACGTCATCAGAAGGGTGTTGCCGCCGTTCTCGGAGACCACCTTCATGTCCCAGCGGGAGCTCCACCCGGGGCCGAACATGCCATCGGAACGTGGATCGAGGCTGTTGTAGGAGCGGGTCAGCGACAACGTCGGCCCCACCGTGGCCACAGTCGCGTCGGTGAACGCGGTGGTGTAGTTCCCCACGAGCTGGTGGAATTCCTGGCCTTCGGTCATGCGGTTGGCCAGGTTGGAGGTGACGAGGGGCTCCCGTACGCCTGTCGTGAAGGACCGGACCGGCGACAGCGCCGTCTGGGTGGAAACCCGGTCGATCAGCGTGACCTGCCAGAAGTACTCTTTGTCCCAGGCCAGATTGCCCGCCGGGACCTTCCAGACGCCGTTGGTCAGGACGGACGACTGCCCGCACCAGGTTGCCTGCGCGGGAGGTTTGTCGCAGACCAGGAACTGATAGTCGACCCCGCCCGCGGTACTCGTCGCGAACGCGATCAGTGTCGGCGTGGTGCTCCCGACCAGAGCCTTGTCCGCGGGAGCACCGTCCACCCAGACCGGCGCGACCATCTTCACGCCGCGTGAGGGAGCTAGCGGCGGCGCCCCGAACGCTCCACCCGGAGCCGCTGTCTCCCATTTTGATGGATCAACCCGCACGGCGGGCGGCGCCGGGTCGAAGCGCCCTTCTATCGGCAACGCGGTCTTTGGGCGTTTGGTGTCCGCACGGGGTCCATCGATCTTGACGGCCGACCGGGTGACCGACAGGTCAACCAGATGAGGCAGACCCTCCGCCGAACCGTCTAGTTGCACTGGGGTTGGGACGGTCTTCGGCGCTGCCACCGCCGGGCTGCCGGCGGCGGGGACCAGTTGGACCAGTGCGGGCACGATGGTCAACGCGGTGATCAACGCCAGTCGGCTGTGAAACCGGACAGCGCGCACGCCAAACCGACCCATGAGTCATCCCCCGGGGTTAGAGCGGGTCAACAGATCGCGAGACCCGCCTGACCACCCCGGTCAGTTGATCTCACAGGTGCCATTCAGAAAGTAACCCGGTGGTGATCAATCGACAAGACTTGATTTGTAGTGATTTGTACCAGTTGGCCTGAGTTGGATTTTCGGCCGTTGCTACGGGACCGACCCCATCACCTGGTGTGAGCACTCCGACATACGCCGCAAGCGATCGCCTCAATAGGTGCCGGATCGTTCCCTCCCGTGCTGCTCCTGCCACTGCTCGGGAGGCGGACGGTCCGGCGTGAGGTCAGGATGTGCTGCGGCCAAGGAACAGGCGCCGCAAGCGGAGGGCACGCGAGCAGTGCACGGGGCTGCCGTACAGGGCCGTGACCACCAGCGCCGCCGCCAGCGCGGCCTCAGCGAAGGCGATGATCACGCCCAGTACCGGGTGGATGAAGGCGGCGGCGGCCGGGGTCGCCAAGAGTCCGGTGCCAGCCAGCAGTGTGGGTGCCGATAATTCATCCGTGCAAGTCGCAGGGATGATCGGTGCTCTCATGCTCCGGGGATAGAGAGTCGCGAGGGGATACGGGCCACGGCATTATGCTCTGCCATGTTGGTGCGCCTGGCACACCCTGTCCCGCACGAAAATAGGATTCTGGCCTGAGCTGGGGCGTTCTTGGCGCGTCAGGCGGCGTTGCCATACTGGTTGATCAAGCCTGTCGGTGCCGAATATTCGGCCACCCTATGCGACCTGGGCGTATTCATGGATGAGCCCGCCAAGCCGGTCTCGTCGAATGACCTTGATGTCCGCGTCGACCGGGTCAGATAGCGCTCTCAGGGGGCTGGCCTGGTTCAAGGCGCGGTGTGGCCGACGGGCGTTGAAATGGTCCTCGTACTCAGTGAGAACCTTGCACAGATGCGCGGCGTTGACGATGAGGATCCGGTCGAGGATCTCTCGGCGGACGCTGCCGACCCACCGTTCCATGATCGCGTTCATGCGCGGCGCCTGAGGCGCAGTGAGCACGATCCGGATGCTCTCCGCGCGGAACACCTCATCGAACAGCGCGGTGAACTTGCCGTCCCTGTCGCGAATCACAAACTTGAACGACCCGGCCCGCTTCCCCAGGTCCATCAACAGGTTTCTCGCCTGCTGGGCGACCCAGCCGGCGGTCGGATTCGAGGTGACACCCAGGACATGCACCCGGCGCGTGGCGTGCTCAACGACCGCGAAGCAGTACAGCCGGGCGAGAGTGATCGTCTCGACATGAAAGAAATCACAGGCGAGAATCCCTTCGGCCTGGGCGCGCAGGAACTCTCCCCAGGCTGGCCCCGATCTGCGCGGTGCCGGATCGACACCCGCCTTCTTCAAGATCGCCCACACCGTCGACGGCGCGATCCTGCGGCCCAGACCGGCCAACTCCCCGGCGATCCTCCGATAACCCCACCCAGGGTTCTCCGCCGCCATCCGCAACACCAAGTCGCGGATCGTGGGACGCGTCGGTGGCCGACCAGGTTGGGTGCGTTTGTAGGTCCAGCGTCGCTTCACCAGGTCGGCGTGCCAGCGAAGCACCGTGCCAGGCGTGACGAACAAGCCGATCCGACAGGACCGGGACAGCAACCGTGTCAGCCCTGAGATCACCGCCCGATCGGCCCATGACGGCCGAGGACGTGCGACCTGCCGACGCAACACCGCCAGCTGATGCCGCAGCACCAAGATCTCCGCCACCTTGGAAGCGTCCGAACGCGCCAGCAACGCAAGCCAGCCGAGAAGACGAACGAAGATGAGATAGAGCAGTCGTAGCGCCACAAGTCTCGATCCTGCTCGACTCGAACATCGCCCGCCTGCCGAACAGGACACCCAGGTCACGACCGGTGGCCGAGTTTCCGGCACCTACACCCGCTCAGGGTGCTGACCTCGAAGAAATTGCACGCCGGCAACGCGTCGGCCTGGCCGCGCAGAAAGTCGGCCCACCCGGTGTGCGCACGTTCAGGCGAAGGGGCGATGCCGTGCTCTTTCAGGATTTCCCACACGGTGGAGGCGGCGACCTTGATCCCGAGAGCGGCCAGCTCACCGTGAATGCGCCGATACCCCCACGAGCTGTTCTCTCGGGCCAACCGCAGCACCAGCGCGCGGATGGAACGGACGGTGCGGGGACGTCCTGGCCGTCGGGGTGCGCAGAGGACAGCATGGCGACGTTTCAGCAGGTCCCGGTGCCAGCGCAGGATCGTGTCCGGGGCGCACCAGCAACGTCAACCGCCGGAGCCTGTCCACGGGCAGATGGTGCAGCAGGCCGGACAGCAGCAACCGGTCCTCCGGGGTGAAGACGGGCTTGGCAACCTGCCGCTGCAACACCCTCACCTGATGCCGCAGCGCCAAGATTTCGAGTTCCTTGTCCCGATCACTCCTGGGGAGCAACCGCATGAAGGAGAAGGTGTTCGTCACGGCGAGGTAGGCCAAGCGCACCAACATGGTCGATCATCATGCCGTGGCGGCACGTTCCCCACGACTCCCCCGGTCCCGAGCCATACGAACACGATCACCCCTGCGACCTGCACGGATGAATTCTCGGCACTAGCAATGCCAAGCATGGTCGGGTTCAGTGGAGAGGCGACCAATCAGCGATGGGCCGTTGCGATGAGGCGTCGTAGTGCGGCGTGGGCAGGTGGGCCCCAGGTGGTTTGCCCCCCGGGCGGCCGCTGCGGCCCGCGCAACTGCGCGAACTGGGGTTGACACCCTTACAGGTCCTGGGCCGCGCTCGGGGCTCGAGGAGGTGAAGGCAGTGGTGGCCCGTTCATGGCGCGGGCCATCACCATTGAGCGCCCGGGGATCTCACCGCGCCCGACACGACAAAAGCCCCCGACCGCAACGGTCTGGGCTCTGGCGCCGTCAGCCAGCCCGGTCGAGGACGTTCGCGCGGGCCACGGCGTACCGTTCGCGGATCGCCGGCACGGCGTCCGCCTCGTGCATCTCAACCTGCCCGACCGTCCACGATGGCGGCCGCTGCCCGCCCGACAACACCCAGGCCGCCTGACGGGCGGCGCCGTCGGCGACGTACTCCCCCAGCGGTGGGACGAGCACGGGGCGGCCGAAGACTGTAGGAGCGATCCGGCGCACCGCCTCCGAGCGGGCGCCGCCGCCGACCAGGATGACCCGGTTGACCGTCATGCCCTGCGCGATCATTGCGTCCAGCCCGTCGGCGAGTGCGCACAGCATGCCCTCCACCGCCGCGCGGGCCAGGTGTGCGGGGGTCGAGGTCCGCAGGGTCAGGCCGTGCACGGCTCCGGTGGCGTGCGGGCGGTTCGGTGTGCGCTCGCCCTCCAGGTAGGGCACCAGGACCAGCCCGTCGACGCCCGGCGGTGCGGACAGCGCCAGCGCCGACAGCCCTGCGTGGTCCACTCGCAGCATGGTCGCGGCCGCGTCCAGCACCCGGGCGGCGTTGAGGGTGCACACCAGCGGCAGGAACCGGCCGGTCATATCGGCGTACCCGGCCACGATCCCGCTCGGGTCCGCGGCCGGCACGTCGGAAACGGTGGACACGATGCCGGAGGTGCCAATCGACACGATCACGTCGCCCGACTCGGCACCGACACCCAGCGCCGCCGCGGCGCAGTCTCCGGCACCGGGGCCCAGCGGCGCGTCGGTGCGCAGGTGCCCGGCCTGACCGGTCGGCCCGAGCACCTGCGGCAGCAGCACATCGTCGCGACCGAACGCCAACCGGAGCAGGTCCAGGCAGTACTCACCGGTCGCGGCCGACCAGTATCCGGTCCCGCTGGCCTCGCTGCGGTCGGTGCGCAGCGCATCGAGCCCCGGTGCGCCGGACAGTCGCCAGGTCAGCCAGTCGTGCGGCAGACACACCGCGGCTGTACGGGCGGCGTTGTCCGGCTCCGCCAAGGCCAGCCAGCGCAGCTTGGTGACGGTGAAGCTGGCCACCGGTACCAGGCCGACCGCCTCCGCCCATGCTCGCTGTCCCGCCTCGCCACCGCCGAGATCGGAGATCAGGTCGGCGGCGGCGCCGGCCGAGCGGGTGTCGTTCCACAGCACGGCGTCCCGGATCACCTCGCCGCCGTCGTCCAGGCACACCATGCCCTGCATCTGCCCGGCGATCGAGGCAGCCGCTACGTCGTCCAGGCCGCCGGCCTGTGCGACTGCGTCGGACAGTGCGGCCTCCCACGCGGCCGGCGGCACGGCGGTGCCGACGGGGTGTGGTGCGCGACCTTCGCGCACCAGCTTCCCGGTCTCGGCGTCGCGGATGACGACTTTGCACGACTGGGTCGACGAGTCGACCCCGGCGACGAGGGGCACCGGTTCTCCGGGGGTTGTCGGGTGCGGGTCAGGTGGCGCGGTTGGTCAGCGGGGGCGCGGACCAGGTGGTCGACGGCGAGCCAGTTGAATCCGAAGCCCTCGGCGCCGACCGTGTCTGAGGGCGAAGCTCTAGAACGCTTTGAATCATTTGTCGAATGGCTGAAATATTCGGCTGCGCCAGATGCGTTGTCAAGATCATGACGCAGCCCACGGCGGGTTACCGAAGCTGATCATCAGCGGCGTTAACAACTGCCCTGGCAGCCAGCACGTCTTCGGTCGACGTACGGCCACCACGCCGGCAACGCCGGCTCGACCTTGCGCCTGACCGGCCACATAGTCGGCCGCTATGTCCGCCTGGGTGAGACCTCCGCCCGCGTCACCGCCGAAGCCGATCCCACCAGCGCCGCCGTCCTCGCAGAACTCTGCGTGTGCCGAAAATTCATCCGTGCAGGTCAAGCTGCATGTTGCGATGAGCCTGCGATGTCGCACACGATATCGCAGCGACTCCATACTCTTGCGAATGATCAAATGCGCAATTGCGGGCGGACGATTGCGAAGCTCGCAACCTCTCAGCCCGCCTGGCCACTTCGCGCCACTCCCCTACACCGATATGGCCAACGCCGGAAGTGGATGCGAATCCCGCAGACTGTCCAAGAAAGAGATCATCCGCTGCCTCAAGCGATACATCGCCCGCGAACTCTACAAAGTTCTGACCCACCCGAAAACCCACATGACCCTGACAAAAGATCTTGCTAAGACCGCTTGACGAACATAGGAGCATCCCACAGGTCAGCGCCTACCTGCCGCTGAGCATCATGCGTTGACCATGAGTCTGCGCGGTTTCACGTCTCGTCCGAGTCCCTGAATGGCAGTGTGCGGGTCCGGTCCCAGGCTGACATGACGATGAGAGTCTTGGTTCCCTCGACGATACCGGTCCGTCGGATGGCGTTGACGACCTGCTGAAGGTGCCCGACGTTGCGCACGCGGAACCGGACGAGGGCATCTGGATCGCCCGCGATCGTGTAGTACTGCTGGACCTCGGGCACCTGCCGGGCGATCTCTTCGATCTGTCGGGTATCAGTGCCTCCAATGAGTCGGATCTCGGTGAACGCGTCGAGGTCCCCGATTGCCGCGTCGCTGACGATCGCCACATAGCCCTGGATGACGTCTTCTGCTTCAAGGCGCTCGATTCGCCGAGCCACGGGCGCCCCGGAGAGCCCGACCCGCCGCGCGATCTCACTGACGGGCATCCGTGCGTTCGTTCGCAGAAGCTCAAGGATCTGGCGGTCGATCACATCCATGGGCGTCCTTCTTGGTGAGCTCAAATCCACCGTTAGAGGATCGATAGTATCAAGAATTTGGGAATATCAGCGAAGATATTCATCATAGTTCGCCCGACATGCGCTTAGTTATTGCGTTCTGGTTCTCGTGGCCGCCACAGTGAAATGCACTGATGAGCCAAGGAGTCCCATGACAGCAGAGGTCTGCCCGACCACTCCGTGGTCTGTCCTCGACGCAGCGGGCGTGTTGCGTCAGGATCCTCGCGTCCCAACTGGAGCCGCTGCGTTGGATCTACGCGCTGCATACCGAGACATGGTTCTCGCTCGTCGCGTCGATACAGAGGCGATCGCCCTGCAACGTCAGGGCGAACTCGGGCTCTGGCCGTCGATGCTGGGTCAGGAGGGTGCCCAAGTTGGGGCAGGCTCCGCTCTGCGGCCACAGGATGTCGTGTTCCCGACCTACCGAGAGCACGCGGTGGCGTGGTGCTTCGGTGTCGATCCGGTGCGGTCCGGTCCGGTGACGAAGTTTCGCAGGTCTCGACGGATGTAGCCCGCCTCGTCCACCACCAAGACCGGGATGCGCGACAGCTTGACCAACTCCGCCTGTATTGCGCCCTCTCCCTCCGCTTTCCCCCTGATCGCCGAGCAGGCACTGTTCCTGGCCGGCGTCAGGCCGGTACGGCCGGCGCCGTCACCGGCTCGTCATGCCGGGCGTCGCACGGCTGCCGGTGGATGTACGCGTCGAGCGCCAGCAGCGCGAGGTTCCCCACCGCGGCTGCGCCCACGATCGTGGTGAGCAGCGACGCGAGATCCGACGCCGCGCCGAAGCCGAGGGCCGCGCCGAGCAGGGCCCCGCCGGCCGCTGCGGCCAGGCCCGCACGCCGGGTCCAGGCCGGCCCGCCCCGCCGAGTCCAGGCCGCGTAGGCGCCGAGCCCCACGGCCAGGCCGACCGAGGGCACGGCGAGCGCGGCGCTGCCCACGAAGATCTGCGGCCGGATCGCCCAGACCAGCAGCACGGCCAGCAACCATCCGCCGAGGCCGAGCGGCAGCGGCGTGAGGACCCGCAGCCAGACGCCGGTCCGCCGGCGGAAGCCGCCGTTCCGGCGGGCGTGCCGGGCCATCGCCACGAGCAGGAGCACGGCGAGCAGCGCACCGCCGGTGGCGCCGCCGGCCAGGATCTTGCCGATGGCCGACATGCTCGTCGCGGGCTCGAAGTCGACGGGACGCGGGCCGAACCGCGAGGAGTCCACCGTGCCCTGGTCGAAGAACGTGGTCAGCAGCTGCTGGCCGGCCTCCAGCTGGTGCTCCCAGAAGTCGCCGGTGTGGCCCAGCTCGGGAAGGGTCACCTGCTTGCCCCGGGACAGCGCCGGCAACAGCTCCTTGGTGGCCAGCTCGGCGGGGGTGGAGAAGTCGACGGTGCCGCCGATCAGCAGGGTCTCGACGTCGCTCTTGCGGACCGTACGGTATTCGGCGTTGTCGGGGCTGTCCGGCCACACCTGGTAGAAGCCCGACGGGCCGCCCCAGAGCAGGTCGGTGGCCGCGTTGCCGAGGATCGAGCCGGGGTCGCCGCCGGCGTCGTAGTAGCGCTGGGCGGCCGGCGCGTCGATCATGCCGAACGAGGCGAACTCGCCCCATACGAACGAGCCGGGCACGACCAGGTCGGCGATCGTCGACAGCGCCCAGAAGGAGCCGGCGTCGCCGCGCAGGTAGGCGTCGGTCAGGGCGGGCGCGTTGAGCGGCGCGGAGCCCTTGCCGTTCTGGAACATGCCGTACATGCCCGCGATCCGGACGTTGCCCTCCTTGATCGGCAGCGGTCCCCAGCGGCCCGGGACGTCGGCGGCGGCACTGCGCATCGAGGCCGCGAGATCATCCGTACGGGCGGAGCACTTGGCGTCCGCGCGGCACAGTTCCGCGTACCGGGCGAACTGCTGGTCGGTGATCCGCGGGTCCCAGACGAAGTGGCCGGGCGGATTCACCGAGATCATCGCCGAGCGGAACAGCGACCGCGGGTAGCGCCAGGAGTAGATCATCGCGGTCCGCGTGCCGGCGCTCGAGCTGATCAGGTTGATCCGCGAATAGCCCAGCGCGGTGCGCGCGGCCTCCAGGTCGTCGACCCGCTGCGGGATCGAGTAGCCAGTGAGGTCGATGCCGTCGCCGGTCAGCCGGCTGGCGCACGCCTCGAAGGCCCGGGTGGCGGCGCGCAGCGACTCGGCACCGGCGAGGTCGGCCGACGATTGCAGGGTCTCGGTCACCTCGGGACAGTCGAGCCGCCGCGACCCGTCGACCCCGCGGTATCCGACCAGGACCACATCGTGGTTGCCGGTCAGCCGGCTCGCCTGCGGGAACTTCAGGTTGGTGGCGCCCGGCCCGCCGTTGAGCCGGAAGATCGGTTCCCCCGGACTGGGCCCGGTCGCCCGGATCCTGATCACCGGCAGGGCGATCAGGTCGGTCGCCGGGTCGCGCCGATTCTCCGGCACGACCAGCGTGCCGCAGTCGGCCGGCACGGTCCCGGCCTCCGTGTCGTAGTCGCAGGGCTCCATGGTGAGCGAACCGGGCCGCGCGCCGGCGGGAACCGCCAGGGTGTCCTCCGGCCGCAGGTTCAGGTAGGCGAGGGCGAGAACGAGGATGCCGATGACCGTGAGGGCGATGGCGCGGGCAACAGTTCGCTTTGTCATGCCCGAAACCTAGAAATTCGCGACCGTCCGGACGTCCCTCCGGGAAGGACAGTGCGCGTACCCCAGCTGGGGTACGCCCCCCGAGTCCTACATCAGGCCGCCGCGGTAGGCGACCACGACCGCCTGGGCTCGGTCCCGCGCATCGATCTTGGCGAGGATCCGCTTCACGTGCGTCTTGATGGTCGACTCCGCGATGGTGAGCAGGTCGGCGATCTCCGCGTTGGAGTAGCCCTCGGCGACCAGCTTCAGCACCTCCCGCTCACGCCCGGTGAGCTGGGCCAAGCGTCGCGACTCAGGCGATTCCGTACGGCCGGCGGACGATCGCGTGACGAACTGCCCGACCAGTTCGCGGGTGACCGCCGGGTCGATCAGCGCGTCCCCGGAGGCGAGGGTGTGGATCGCGTCGATCAGCCGCTCCGGCGACGCGCGCTTGAGCAGAAACCCGCTGGCCCCGGCCTGCAGCGCCCCCCACACGTACTCGTCGTGGTGGAAGGTCGTCAGCACCAGCACCCGGGTCGGGAACCCGGCCGCGACAATCCGCCGGGTCGCCTCGATGCCGTCGATCCCCGGCATCCGCACATCCATCACGACCACGTCCGGCCCGAGGGACCGGCACAGCGCGACCGCCTGCAACCCGTCGGCCGCCTCACCCGCGACTTCGATGCCCTCGGCAGTGCCGAGCACGACGGCCACCCCCGCCCGCAGCAACGCGTCGTCATCGGCGAGCAACACGCGTACGGTCATCGAGCCGGCTCCTCGGCAGCAGTCGTGACCGAGGTCAGCGGCAGCCGGGCATGCACCTGAAAGCCCCCACGACCGGCCGGACCGTAGGTCACCGTGCCCTCGAAGAGGGCAACCCGCTCCCGGATGCCGAGCAGCCCCCGGCCGGGCCGATAGCCGACCGCCGGCCCGCGCCCGTCATCCCGGATCACCACCTCCAGCCACTGCCCGTCCCGCCGCAGCGTGACGTCGGCGCCGCTGGCATCGGCATGCTTCAGCGCGTTGGTCAGGCTCTCCTGGACGATCCGGTACGCCGTGAGGTCGAGGCTGCGCGGCAGGTCGAGACCGGCCCCGACCTGGACGGTCACCCGCAGCCCCGCCTGGCTCATCCGCTGCGCGAGGTCGGGCAGCGTGGCGACACCGGACGCGTCCGCCGGCCGATCCCCGTCCGGGTCGTCGCTGCGCAGAACCCCGAGCACCCGATCGAGCTCGGTGAGGGCGTCCCGCCCGGCCCGCTCCAGATCGCTCAGCAGCCCCCGCGCCTTCGCCGGATCCTTGTCCAGCACCCGCCGTCCCGCCCCCGCCTGCATGAGCATGAGATTGACCGTGTGGCCGACGAGATCGTGCAGCTCACGGGCGATGCGGGCCCGCTCACCGGCCACCGCCCGTTCCTGGATGAGCCGCCGGGCGGTCTGCTGCTCCTCGCGCCGCCGCGCCATCGCATAGCCCACCGACCACATAGCCAGCCACACCAGCAAAACCCCCGCCGGCTGGGTAGGCGCCGTGACGTCGCGGGCGGCAAAGTAGACGCCGATGCACCCGAGCAGAATCCCCAGCCCCCACCACGCCTGCCGGCGACCGGCATACAGCGCCACCGAGAAGACCCCAAGCAGATTCGCGTACGGCGCCAGCCAGCTAGGCGACGCGACAAGCACCTCAAAACAAAGCGCCGCCGCGCTCAACACAAAGGCACCGAACGGAACCCGCCGCCGCAACGCCACCGCCACCGCGAGCCCCACGCCCGCCACCACCCCGGCCGCGGCATCCCACCCCGACGCTGGCGCCGCGTCGAGCATGAACCGCTCAACCAGCAGCGCCACCAGAACGCCGGCCCCCAGCACGCCATCGACGGCGAGCGCCGAAGTACGCCCGCTCACCAGCCGCGCTTCCAACCAGGAAAGCCCATGATGGACGCACGCTACCAGCCAAACCCCAGCAGTCCGCAGGAGTGATCCGGTCGTACCGGGCCGCCGCCGCGGCGATCTCGGCATCGCTCTTCGCGGCGAGTTCCTCGGGTTCTTCCTCTCGCCGGGGTGTACCGCGCGTTACGGCCTGACGGGCTCTTCGCCTTCCCGATCGGCGCGCCGCCGCCCATCGCATCGGGCCGGTACTGGGCGCTGCTCGGATTCGACCTGGCCATGCAGGTACGAAACGCCGTGTGGCATCCCCCGTTCGTCATGTACTACGGCACCTGCCGGCTGCACGCGGTCCGCAACGACCTGACAGCGGCCGGATTCACCGTGACGACGGTCCCCTTGACGGCCCTGGGCCGACGCGAGGACGGCAGTCCCCCGGTGCCGGCTTGTCCGCGCACGCAGAACCTAGGTGTACAGGTACTGGCGAACTCCAGCCACCACATGGACCGCGCGGCGGGATGGAGCTACCGTTGCTGGGCGCGAAACAGGTCCAGCGATGGCTCCCCCATTGTTTGAGCGCTGCTGCGGCTTGGGGGGATGATCCCTTCGGGCCGCACGTTACCGGCCGCCGTCGAACAGTCGCCGCGGCAGTATCCATGGGAGACGATCAACCGGCCCCTCGCCGGAGTGCAATCCTCGGCCGGTGCCGGAGTGTGCACACCATGGCATGTCCCACACTGAATGGGCTGTCCTTCAAGCATGATGCTCTCTCCGACGTTTCGTACAGGCCCGAGGGACCTGGTGGCGTGGGATGAATCATCCTAATAGCACCGTACGTGGTCTTCTCCGGAGGGGCAGGAGAACCATCCGCTCGCCGATGTCCATGAGGAAGTTTCTGGCCTGCTGCACGACCCACACCCCGCTCGGGTGAGCGGTCACGCCGGCCAGACCATGTTGTGGTCCTGTCACGCTTTGCCCGCTTTGAGCTGGCGTGCGGCCTGGCGGGTGTGGTGCTGGCGGAGCTCTTGTGCGGCTTGGTCGGGGATTTCCAGCTTGCGGCGTGACTTCCTGGTTTTGGTGTCGGCGTTGAGCCGCACCGAACGCCAGACGTAGACGGCGAACTCTCGTGATCGAACCCTGCTTCGGTGACCGATCGCCAGACCTGGTCCTTCTCGACCCCACATCTGGCGCGCCACGGCCATGACGTCGGCGGGTCGAAGAGGTCCTGGAACAGGACGGCGCAACTGACGAAGTAGTCGGAAACGGCGTCCTGGTCGTCCCAGTCCAGAGCACGGAACGGCCCGAACACCTCGTCCCGCAGCGTGTCGTCCATGAACGCGAGTGTGGATCAGCGCCCGGCCGCGGAACCACCGAATATTCGTGGCAAGACCGTGTCAAGGCGGGCTGGTGATGCTGTCGGGAAACGCGGCGTCGGCCCTCCGGCGTGACGGTCCGGTCTTCGCTTTCTCTCTCCGTCATCCCAACCCCTGGAGCGTCATGAGACACCACCGGCGGCGGCTGCTGACAGGCGCCACGATCGCCGCCTGTCTGACCACACTGATCACCCCGGCGAACAACGCGCTGGCCGCCCCCACGACGGCCCACGCCGTCCAAGCCTCTCCCGAGCCGGCCACAGCCCCAGGTCAGGACCTCGACCGATCGTCCGTCCAGCCGGCCCAGCGCGACCGCGTGTTGGGAATGAACTGGCAGAAATCAACCGATATCGCCGTCACCACATCCGGCGACGCGACCGGGTTCCACGTGCTCACGGCGACGGCCGCCACGGGCTACCAGTGGCGCACCGTCGCCACGCTCAGCGAGCCCGGCATGGACACCGACCAGTGGATCGGCAACGCCTGCCTCACCGGATCCGGCACCAAGATCGTGGCCGTCTATGCGCCGCGCTACTTCACCAACCGCTCCTGGCTGTTCAGCCGGGGCGCCTTCGCCGCGATCATCGACGCCACGACCGGCGCCGTCACCAAGCTCAAGGATCAGGTGACGCTCGCCTACTTCAACCCGGGCTGCGGGGCCGGCGACACGGTCGCGCTCACGCAGGGCGTAAGCGAGCAACGCAACACCACACGTCTGCTCATGGTGGACACCGCCACCAGGCGCGTGGCCCGGACCGTCGTGGCTTCCGGCCAGCTCACCTCGGCCATTCCGGTCGGGGACACGCTGGTCGCGGCCGACGGGGCCCGACTGGTGGAGGTGCGGAACGGCGGAGAGCTCAAGCAGCTCGCGGCCACCGGCTCACTGCCCTACGACCTGCACGCGACCGCCGACGGCGGCGTGGCCTTCGCCGCCCGCGACGGCGCGTCCGTCAAGATCCAGCAGTACCTGGGCGGGCGGACCCGGGAGCTGGCGTCGGGGCAGCTCGGGCAGTTGACGGTGCGGCCCGGAAGCAACGGACGCGTCTTCCTCGTGGGCAAGGCCGACCGGCGCAGCGCGCTGCCCCAAGCGGTGTCACTGCTGGACGCGCCGGCGGCGGCCGGGGTCTCCTCCGAGGGCGGGCTGGCGATCACGGCCGCGGCGCGGCGCGGGCTGCGCGCCGGACCCGGTGCGCCGCCCATCGGCGAGCCGGGCACCGGCACGCAGGGCGACGACAGGCGCGGGGGCAGCATCGAGGTGCCGAACGCCGAGCCTGTCGATATCACCGCACGAGTCGTGGGGACCAAGGCGGACGTCGCCTTCGAAGTGCGGCCCGGTGAACGGCTCGCCCCCGACGCCGGCTCAGGACTGGTGGCCAACCCCCGGCTGGCGCTGACCCTCAAGCCAGCGGGCGCCGCCGTGACCACGGCCGTCACCGGGACCATCGACCAGGGCTACACCTGCGCCGTCCCGCGCAACGACCCGGCGATCCAGGTGTACCAGCCGCACTGGCGGCAGGTGGAGTGGGCGGTTGATCAGCTCGTCTTCAAGAACCGGCTGAACGTGTGGCGGACGAACGGCTGGAAAGGCTCGGGGCTGCCCGGGTGGAACCCGCAGACCGAGTTCCCCGCCCCGGACCTGCAGGGCGGCGGCCGCATCCCGGTGTCGATCATGTTCGGCATCCTGGCGCAGGAGTCCAACCTCTGGCAGGCCCAGCGGAGCGTGCAGGAGGGCGAGACCGGCAACCCGCTCGTCGGCAACTACTACGGCGTGAACATCTACGACAACAACCCGTCCAACGACTGGGACGTGGACTTCTCCAAGGCCGACTGCGGGTACGGCATCTCGCAGCAGACCGACAACATGCGCAAGACCGGCTCGTCGTGGAGCGCCGACAAGCAGAAGCGGGTGGCGATCGACTACGTCACCAACATCGCCGCGGGGATGTCCACCCTGGCGAGCAAGTGGAACCAGATCTGGACCGACACCAACGGCCTGGCGAAGATCAACAACGGTGACCCGTCGAAGATCGAGAACTGGTATCTCGCCGTCTGGGCCTACAACTCCGGCTGGCACGTCAAGGCCGACGCATGGGGACGGGACGCCAACAACACGCCGAACAACGGCGCGTGGGGTGTGGGCTGGCTGAACAATCCCGCCAACCCCGCGTACCGGCCGGACCGCCACCCCTTCCTGAACTTCAACAGCTACGCGGACGCGGGGCACCCGCAGGACTGGCCGTACCAGGAGAAGGTTCTGGGCTGGGCGGCGTGGCCGATCGCCAAGACCTACCTGGACTCCGCCGGGAACCCTGTCACCGAGGGCGGGTACAACTACGCGTGGTGGACCACCGACGACAGGCGCACCTCGATCGTGCCGATCGCCCCCTCCACTCCGTCGTTCGTCGACGTCAACGCCTTCTGCGTGCCGACCTCGGCGGGACCTGACAACAACGAGTGCCAGCCGGAGGCGGGCAACTTCCGCGGCACGTGCCAGCGGGCGGACTCCAAGTGCTGGTGGCACCTGCCCAAGTCGTGGAAGTCCTGCCCGTCCGAGTGCGGCAACGAGGCGTCCCTGCGTTACGACTCGACCTGGGCGAGCACTGAGCGCGTCGAACCCACCGACCAGTGGACGCCCTGCATGACACCCGGGCTGCCGTCCGCCGTCGGGGATACGAAGGAGGTTCTGATCGTCGACGACGTGACCGTTCCCGCGATCCGCGGCGGGTGCGACAACTCCCAGTGGACCAACCACGGGACGTTGTCGTTCGAGTTCAACCAGGACTCCGCGGGCAGGGTGCCGGCCAGGGCCGACTTCCAGCAGCTCGGCAACGGGTTCGGCGGTCACGAGTGGTTCGGGTACACCCGGGCCTGGGCCAACAACGGCAACGTGATGCAGGTGACCGGCACCTGGACGCTCGACCGGGCCATCAACGACTGGGCCCGGGTCCTGGTGCACATCCCGAAGCGGCGGGCGGAGACCCAGCAGGCTCCGTACACCGTCGAACTGGGGAACAACCAGGTGGAGAAGCGCTGGCTGAACCAGAGCCGGGAGCAGAACGAGTGGTACAACCTGGGCGTCTTCCAGTTCGCCGGAACGCCCAAGGTGTCGCTCACCAACCTGAACCTGGAGGGTGACGGCTCGGCTGCCATCTCCTGGGACGCGATCGCCTTCCAGGTGCTCAAGAAGAAGCCCAAGCACTTCGTCGTGGCCATGGGCGACTCCATCACCTCGGGTGAGGGCGTCGGGAACTACTACCGGGAGACCGACTTCGAGTACCAGACCCCGCGGTGGAACGCCTGCCGGCGCAGCAAGGACGCCTGGATCAGGCAGTCGGTCCTGCCGAATGAGACCCAGACCATCGGCCAGCTCGCCGACTCCTTCGACCCGAAGCTGGACTTCGCGTTCGTCGCCTGCTCCGGCGCCACGATGATGGACATGACCCTGCCCCAGCCGTCATGGCTGCCGCGGCCGATCGGAGACTGGTCGGACTACCGCGGCGATGCCGAGGGCAGGTTCCGGGAGGCGGCGCAGTTGGAGAGCGGCTTCCTGAACCAGAACACGACCCTGGTGGCCCTGACCATCGGCGCCAACGACACCGACTGGGACGACGTCATCTTGACCTGCTACGTCAACACCTGTGGCGGCGGCACCTACGAGAGCGAGCTGAGCGACCGGATGCTCGAGACGCTCAACACCGGGACGCCGAACGTCGCCAACCTCCTCCAGCAGATCGAGGCCAAGACGATCCCGCAGAACCGCACGAATAAGGCGAAGATCGTGCTGATGGGCTATCCGGACGTGTCCGGGATGAACTCGTCGTGCTCGACGTTCGACCCGCAGGCGCAGGCCACCCTCGTCTGGGCCAGCGCGTACTTCGCCGCCGAGGCGGCGGACACGGTGCGGATCCTGAGGGACGCGGGACACGAGGTGTCCTTCGCCGACTCCATCCCGGCCTTCCGCGGCCATGGTGTGTGCGACACCGTCAAGTGGGTGAACCCCGTCATGTTTACCAGGACGGGCCCCGGCGACTTCGGCGACATCAACCACGTCTTCGACGGCTGTCTCGGTGACGACGGGCACTGCGCGAGCCGCAGTTCCATGCACCCCACCAAGACAGGGGCGACCGCCTACGCCACCGTGCTCAACACCCACCTCCGCAGTCCGGGGGTGAACTACACGGGCTGGTAGACCAGGGCGGCGGGGCGCCACCGGGGCGCCCCGCGGTCAGTTCGCGGACGCGAGCAGTCTCTACTGGACCAGATGCACCGGGCGGCGATCGGCGCCCACGACGACCTGATCCGGGCGGGCACTGAGGCCGCTGTCGCGGCGCGGGTCGGCGCGCTGCTCGCCGGTGGCGTCGATGAGCCGCCACGCCAAGACTCTCCGGCATGCGGGTCTGATCACCAGCACCCGCTGCGGACCGGCCGTCCCGCACGACCTCACCCCACTGGGCCGCAAGCTCCTGGACGGCACCCGCGGATGACCTTTGCATTACCGCGCAAAGGTCTTGGACGGGACAGATCACTGATCGAGAGTGACCGCTATGAGATTCACACGAGCACTGAAGTCGGCAGCGGTCGCCCTCCTCCTCGTCACGGCCGTTCCGCTGGTCACCACCCAGTCCGCGAGCGCGAAGGCGTGCGGGGGCCAGGTCCCCGGCAGCTTCAAGGCCTGGGGCACCCGCAGCGTGCAGGTACGCGGCGCCGGCTGCAGTACACGCTGGGCACACCTCACCCTGTGGCAGGACGACAGCTGCTGCATCCCGCTCTGGGTGAGGATCGAGCGGCAACTATGGGGCAGCTACGGCTGGCTGACCGCGAACACGAAGACCAGCGGGAAGATCTACTGGAACCGCAGCCTCGATGTGGACACCGCAGGCGTTCCCTACAGCCCCGGGGACGGCCAGCAGCGGTTCCACGCCTGCTACGGCACCGGTGACACCCTCCCCACTTCCTGGCTCTGCGGCGGCTGGGTCAGCTAGCTGACCGTTTCTCCCCTTCCGGCTCGGCGTCCGGCCGGAAGGGGAGGCGGATCAGACGTTGCGCAGGACCGACACCACGATGCCCAGCACCACAGCGCCGTCGCCGTCGCCGTCGTGGGCGGGTGGCGCGGTTCCATCCCCTCTGCCTCCTCCCCACTCCGTCCCGTCGGCCCCGGGGGCCGAACCCCGCACGGCCAGCGCCGCCGCGCTGTCGCCGCTGTCCGGATGGGTGGTTCAATCGGCCCCGTGCTTCTCGACGAACTGCGCGATCTGATCGATCGGTACGCCCGGCCCGACTTGAGCTGCGCCATCGACGACGTCCTTCTGTTCCGGGCCGAGCGGCCCTACCCACCGACGCCGACGACGTACGGCAAGGTGCTCACCATCGTGGCCCAAGGCGCGAAGCGGTTCGCGCTAGATGACCGGATCTACGAGTTCCGCGCCGGTCACTACCTCGTCGCGTCTGTCGATCTGCCGGTGACCAGCCATTTCACCGAGGCCAGTCCGGGGGCGCCGGGGCTCGGCGTCGGGCTGACCCTGCATCCGTCCGCGGTCGCCGAAGTGCTGCTGGCCAAGCCCGGTGAGCTGCCGGACACCGGGCCGGCCGCCCCGCCGGGGCTGGCGGTCAGCACCACGCCGCCCGAACTCCTCGACGCCGTCGTCCGGCTGCTGCGGCTGCTCGACACCCCCAGGGACATCACCGTGCTCGCGCCGCTGATCAAGCGGGAGATCCTCTGGCGGCTCGTCACCGGTGAGCAGGGCGAGATCGTCCGCCAGTTCGGCCTGCCCGACAGCAGCCTCAGTCACATCGCCCGCGCGGTGCGGTGGATCCGGGACAACTACGCGCGGACGTTCCGGGTCGAGGAGATGGCGCGGCAGGCGGGCATGAGCGTGTCCACCTTCCACCGCAGCTTCCAGGCGGTCACCGAGATGAGCCCGATCCAGTTCCAGAAGCAGATCCGGCTCCAGCAGGCCCGGCTGCTGCTGGCCGCCCAGCCCGGTGACATCGCCGGGGTCAGCCGTCGCGTCGGCTACGACAGCCCGTCGCAGTTCAGCCGCGAATACCGCCGTCAATTCGGCGAGCCGCCGAGTCAGGACGCGGCCCGGCTGCACGCCTTCGAATCGGAATGACGTTTGTACAAAACTCGCGATCTCTTGCTCGATCCTGTCTGGAGATAGGAAGTAAAGGCGCGCCGATATAGCCTGCCCGGACATTCATTCGCGATGGGGGGGTGTGGATGGCTGATACCGAACTCTTCGGACGCCGGGCGGAACTCGACGGGCTTTCCGAATTCTCGACCACGCGGCGGCGGGGCGCGGCTGATCTGCGGCAAGTCGGCCGTGGTGGGGACGCGGGTCCTGCGGGCGTCGGGATCGGAGTTGGAGGCGGACGTCAGTTACCTCTGCCTCAACCAGCTGTTCCCTCCGGTGCATGCCGATCTCGACCGGCTGCCGCCCGGTCCCAGGAAGGCGCTAGCGGCCCTCGGCTTCGGCACGTTCCCGGCGGTGGTCGGATGCCTGATGCGGTGTCGCCGGGCGGCGTCGACAGTGGAACCGGCGGCGGAAAAGAGAATCAGGCAAGGAGTCGCGACCATCGCACAAGGCCTTTCCGGTCGCCCGCTGATTACATGGAACGACATTCCAGAAACCCCTTCGGCCCTTTTTGCGTGGCGAGAGGAATGACGATGACTGATGACTTCTCCAGCGAGATCACGCTGGAGGTCAACGACGTGACCCACCGGCTCCGCGTAGACAACCGCAGGACACTGCTCGACGCGCTGCGCGAGGACGTCGGTCACACCGGCCCGAAGAAGGGCTGCGACCACGGGCAGTGCGGCGCGTGCACCGTCCTGGCCGACGGCCGGCGGGTGGTGTCCTGCCTGACGCTGGCCGTCGCCGCCGAGGGCGCGCGCGTCACCACGGTCGAGGGCCTTTCTGGCGAGGGCGGGTTGCGGCCGATCCAGGAGGCGTTCGTGCGGCTGGACGGGTTCCAGTGCGGGTTCTGCACGCCGGGGCAACTCTGCTCGGCGGTCGGCGCGCTGGCCGAACACGCGGCGGGCTGGCCGAGCGCCGCCACCGCCGACGTCTCCCCCGACGGGCCGCCGACGGAACTCGACGCGGCGGAAGTGCGCGAGCGGATGAGCGGCAACCTGTGCCGCTGCGGCGCGTACCCGTCGATCGTGCGCGCCGTGCTCGAGACCGCCGCGCGTGAGGCGGTGACGGGATGAGGGAGTTCTCCTACCGGCGCGCCGCCGGGGTCCGCGAGGCCCTCACCCTGGTCGCCGAGCACGACGACGCCCGGTACCTGGGCGGCGGCACCAACCTCGTCGACCTGATGAAACACGGGGTCGAGACGCCCGGCCGCCTGGTGGACGTGCGGCGACTCCCCCTGGGCGGCGTACGCGAGACCCCGGACGGCGGCCTGGCCATCGGCGCGACCACCACCAACAGCGACGCCGCCGCCCACCCCGAAGTGCGTCGCCGGTATCCGGCGCTGAGCCAGGCAGTGCTGGCGGGCGCGTCGGGCCAGTTGCGGAACATGGCCACGGTCGGCGGCAACCTGCTCCAGCGCACCCGCTGCGGATACTTCGCGGACCTGTCGCAACCGTGCAACAAGCGCGCGCCCGGCAGCGGCTGTGCGGCGATCACCGGCGCGCACCACAACCACGCCGTCCTCGGCTGGACCGGCCACTGCGCGGCGACCCACCCCTCGGACATGGCGGTGCCGCTGGCCGCGTTCGAGGCGGTGGTCCGGTACGAGACGCTCGACGGCCCCGGCGAGATCCCGCTGGCGGACTTCTACCTGCCGGTCGGCGACCGCCCCGACCTGGAGACGGCGTTGCCGCCCGGCGCGCTGATCACCGAGATCGTCCTACCGCCGGTCGCCGCCGCCCGGCGGTCGCGCTACCGGAAGGTCCGCGAGCGCGCGTCGTACGCCTTCGCCACCGTGTCGGTCGCGGTCGCCCTGGACGTCCACGACGGCTTCGTGCGGGACGCGCGCATCGCGCTCGGCGGGGTGGCCTCACGCCCGTGGCGGGCCCGTGCCGCCGAGGAGGTGCTGCGGGACGCGCCCGCCACTCCCGACCGGTTCCGCGGCGCGGCCGAGGCGGAACTGGCCGTCGCGGACCCGCTGCCCGGCAACGCGTACAAGGTGACGCTGGCGCGCAACCTCATCGAGGCCGTGCTGACCGAACTCGCAGAGAAGGACGGACGATGACCACCGAACAACCGGCCACCGCCGCCATCGGCGACGCCCGCCCCCGGATCGAGGGCCGCCTCAAGGTCACCGGCGCCGCCCGGTACGCCGCCGACGAACCCGCGCCGGACCTCGCCCACGGCTGGATGATCACCGCCACCGTCGCCAGGGGCCGGATCAGCGCCGTCGACGCCTCGGCCGCGCTCGGCATGCCCGGCGTGCTCGGCGTGCTCGACCACCGCAACGCGCCCCGGCTCGACCCCCGGGCGGGCAACTATTTCGGCCCCGACGGCAGTCTGCTGCTGTTGCAGGACGACGTCGTCCCGTACGCCGGCCGCCCGGTCGTGCTGGTCGTGGCGGAGACACCCGAACAGGCGCGGGCCGCCGCCGGGGCGGTCGTGGTGACCTACGAGCCGTACCCGCACGACGTGGACTTCCGGCTCGACCACCCCGCCGCCCGCGCGGCGTCCACCGCCTTCGGCCCGGAGGCCGACACCGGCGACATCGAGGCCGAACTGGCCGCCTCGGCCGTCGTGGTGGACGAGCGGTACCGCACCCCCGAAGAGAACTGCTCCGCGATGGAGCCGCACGCCGCGACCGCGTGGTGGCAGGACGGCCACCTGCACGCCGTGGACTCCAACCAGGGGCCGTTCAGCGTGTCGCAGGTCCTGTCGACGTTGTTCGGCGTCGACAGGGACCACGTGCACATCAGGGCCGAGCACGTCGGCGGCGGTTTCGGCGCCAAGGGACTGTGCGGCCCGCAGATGATCCTCGCCGCGATGGCGAGCCGGTCTTTCGGGCGTCCCGTCCGCGTCGTGCTCACCCGCGAGCAGGTGTTCCTGGCCACCGCGCTGCGCCCGCCGACCGACCAGTGGCTGCGTATCGGCGCCGACGCCGACGGCCGCCTGCGCGCCGTCCACCACCGCCCGGCGTTCGCGCTGTCCCCGCTGGCCGAGTACATCGAGTGGTGCACCGAGCAGGCCAAGACGTTGTACGCGGCCCCGGCGATCCGCACCGAGCTGACCGCCGTCCCGCTCGACATCCTGCCGCCGAGCCCGATGCGCGGGCCCGGTGCGACGCCCGGGTCGTTCGCCCTCGAATCGGCCATGGACGAGGTCGCGGAACGGCTCGGCCTCGACCCGCTCGACCTGCGGCTGCGCAACCAGCCCGCCGTCGGCCCGGTGTCCGGGCTGCCGTTCAGCAGCCGCCGCTCGGTGGCGTGCCTGCGGGAGGGGGCCCGCCGGTTCGGCTGGGCCGGGCGTGACCGCCGGCCCCGGACGCGCCGCGAAGGACGGCTGCTCATCGGCACCGGACTAGCCGCCACCTGCTTCAGCGCCGGCGTCTTCCCCTCGACGGCGTCGATCACGGCCGAGGCCGACGGCACCTTCACCGTGGCCGTCGGCGCGACCGACATCGGCACCGGGGCACGCACCGCCCTGACCGCCGTGGCGGCCGACACGCTGGGCGTCGGGACCGAGCGGGTCCGGATCCGGATCGCCGACAGCGACCTCAGCATGGCCTGGAACGCCGGCGGCTCCCGCGGCACGACGTCCTGGTCGTTCGCGATCACCCAGGCCGCCGCGAAGCTGCGCGAACGGCTCGGCGACCCGGCCCGGCCGGTGACGACCACCGTCGACACCACGGCGCTGATCGACTACCAGCCCGCGACGGAACGGCACACCTTCAGCGCGGTGTTCGCGGAGGTGAGCGTCGACCCGGCGACCGGTGAGGTACGCGTGCGCAGGATGCTCGGCATGTTCGCCGTCGGCCGGGTGATCAACCCGTTGCTGGCCCGCAGCCAGGTCGTCGGCGGAATGATCATGGGCCTGTCGATGGCCTTGCACGAGGAGGGCGTGCGCGATCCGGCCACCGGCAGGCAGGTCAACCCCGACTTCGCCGGCTATCACATCGCCGCGCACGCCGACGTGCCGGACATCGAGGCTGAATTCGTGCCCGACTACGAGCCGCAGGACCCGCTGGGTCTCAACGGCCTCGGCGAGATCGGCACGGCCGGCACGGCTGCCGCGATCGCCAACGCCGTCTGGCACGCCACCGGCGTACGTCAGCGCACGCTCCCGATCCGCCTGGACCGGGTGCTGGAGGACGAGGGCGCCGAGGTGCGGGGCGCCGTCGGTGTCGCGTGAGGTGTGGCCGTTCGCCCTGGCCGGGCGCCGGGCGGGCCGGCGGGTCGTGCCGGCCCGGCTGGTGGGCCGGGACGGCCCCGGGTCCCGGCCGCTCGGCGCGACCGTCGCGCATGCTTGAGCTCGGCGGGGAGGCACGGCCCCGTTCCGGGTCCGCGGTCATGCTGCTGTCCCTGTCGCTGGGCGGGCTGGCGTTCTCGGTGCTGCAGTCGCTGGTCGCCCCGGCGCTCCCGGCCATCGCCCGTGACCTGGGCGTCTCCACTGCCGACGCCAGCTGGGTGGTCACCGCCTATCTGCTGTCGGCCTCGGTGCTGACGCCCGTCCTCGGCCGGCTCGGCGACATGATGGGCAAACGCCTGGTGCTGCTGGCCGTGCTCGGGCTGCTGGCGGCCGGGACGCTGCTGGCCGCGCTGGCGACGGACCTCGCGACGCTCGTCGTGGCGCGTGCCCTTCAGGGGGCGGCCGGAGCGATCATGCCACTGTCCATCGGCATCGTGCGGGACGAGCTGCCGCGGGAGCGGGTCAGCGTCGTCATCGGGCTGCTGTCGGCGATGGTCGGGGTCGGCGCGGGGGTCGGCATCGTGGCCGCGGGGCCGGTCGTGGACCACCTGTCGTGGCACTGGTTGTTCTGGTTCTCCCTGATCGTCATCGCCGTCGCGCTGGCCGGAGCGGCCGCCGGGGTGCCCGGCCGGGGGCGGCGTTCGCCCGGCCGTCTCGACCTGCCGGGCGCCGCGCTGCTCTCGGTGTCGCTGGTGGCCCTGCTCCTGGCGATCAGCAAGGCCGGCGACTGGGGCTGGCGGCACCCCGCGACCCTCACGCTGCTCGGCATGGGGCTGCTCGCGCTGCCGCTGTTCGTCCGGGTCGAACGCCGGATACGCGAGCCGCTGATCGACCTGCGGCTGCTGCGGCCCCGGGGCGTCTGGGCCGCCGACCTGGTCAGCCTGCTGCTGGGGTTCGCGATGTTCGGCACGTTCCTGCTGGTGCCGGCCCTGCTCCTGCTGCCGGACGGCGGGTTCGGCGTGACCGTCACCGAGGCCGGCCTGTTCCTGCTGCCCACGACGCTGACGATGCTGGTCTCCGGGCCGCTGGCCGGTGTGCTGGTGCGCCGTCACGGGCCCCGGCCGCCGACGGTCGCCGGGGCCGCGGCGGTCGCGGGCGCGTTCGTGCTGCTCACCTTCGCGCACGAGGAGGCCTGGCAGATCCTGGCGGCCGGGGCACTCACCGGCGCGGGCATCGGCCTGGCGTTCGCGGCCATGCCCAACGCGATCATCGACGCCGTCCCCGCGGGCAACACCGGCGAGGCGACGAGCGTCAACAGCATCGCCAGAACCGTCGGCAGCAGCCTCGGCACCGCCGTCATCGCGCTCGTCCTGTCGGAAGGGAGCGGCCTGGCCTTCTCCACGGGCTTCGCGGTCTGCGCCGGGGTGGGCATCCTCGCGGTCCTGGCCTCCTTCTTCCTACCAGCACGACCGTGACAGCAGGGTTCTCGTTCCTGGAGGCACCCCGTCAGAAGCGCGCCATGGCTGGCTATATTGGATCCCAAGTATTCTAGATTGGATTCGGCGCGTTAGGGTAAAGCTCACCTTCGATCGAACGGGAGCCTGCCGTGACCGTAACCAATCGCCCCCTCGACGCCGCCGACCTGGAGGAGAAGCCGCTGGGGCCGCCGAGCGCCGAGCCCCTCGGTGGCACGATCCTCGTGCGCAGTCGCGTGGACTTCAGCAACGACGACCGGACGGTCGTCTCCGGCGTCTGGGAGAGCGAGCCGGGCAGGTCGCGCTGGGAGTTCCTGTCCCGTGGTGAGATCATCCACGTCGTCGCCGGGCGGATGACGGTGCAGCGCGACGGCGAGGAGCCGGTCGAGATCACTGCCGGCACCACGGCGTACTTCCCGATCGGCTGGTGCGGCGTGTGGACCGTGCACGAGCGGCTGCGCAAGGTCTTCGTCGTCTACAAGCCCTGACGTGGTTCCCCGTCGGTCTCCCACCGTACGCATGGGATCCATTTGTGCTATTTTTGGATCCCCATTGGAAGGGCGATAAGAGATGGATTCGATCGAGGCGGCATCTGCGCTGGTCGTCGCGGCCTGGCTAAGCGTCGCCGCGAGCGCCGCCCCCGAGGGGGGCTGAGGCGTGGGCGCCCTGCCGCAGGAGGCCGAGTACGTCGTCGTCGGCGGCGGCACCTCGGGCAACGTCGTCGCGGCCCGGCTCGCCGAGGCCGGCCTGGACGTGCTCGTCCTTGAGGCCGGTCCCGACTTCGGGCCCGAGGGCAGCGCCGCGTGGCCCGCCGACCTCGTCGACGCCACGCGGCTGGGACGCTCGCACGACTGGGGCTATGACTCCGGCGACAGCTACCCGTGGCTCGTCGGCTTCGAGCGCGCCCGCGCGATCGGCGGCTGCTCCGACTTCAACGGCTGCACCCAGACGTGGGGGCACCGGCGCGACTACGACTCGTGGGCCGAGGCCGGCCTGACCGGGTGGTCGACCGAGGACCTGCTGCCGCTGTTCGAGGAGGGCACGCGACGGATGCGCGTGCACACCTATCGGGCGGACGATCTCACGCCATGGCAGCGCGCGTGGTACGAGGCGGCACCCGCCGCCGGGATGCCGCGGCTCGCCGACCTCAACGACGTCGACGAGTCCGCGGGGTTCGCCCCGGAAGCGGTCAACATCGTGGACGGCGTGCGCATCAACACCGCCTTCGCCTACCTCGACCCCGTACGCCCGCTGCCGAACATCCGGATCGCCGGCGACGCCCTCGTCGACCGTGTCATCGTGACGAACGGACGGGCGACCGGCGTCGTCGTACGGCACCAGGGCGAGACGGTGACCGTGCGAGCCGGGACGATCGTGCTGGCGGGCGGCACCTACAACTCGCCGACCGTCCTGCTGCGCTCCGGCATCGGCCCATACGCACAGCTCGCAGTACTGGACATCCCGCTCGTGCAGCACCTGCCCGGCGTCGGCGAGAACCTGCACGACCAGCCGTTCCTGCTGATGAGCTGGTCGGGCTCGGAGGAGATGGGCGCGGCGATGGAGCGGGCGCGGGCGGCGGGCTGGTGCCCCGACGAACAGGCGATGGGCAAGGCGGCGTCGAGCTTCGACACGGAGGCGTTCGATCTGCACTTTCTGCCGTACAGCCCGACCCATCTGATCGGGCGCAAGCGTTGGAGCGTGGGCGTGTCGGCCCTGCAGCCCCGCTCCCGCGGATTCGTGCGGCTGCGCGGCACGGACCCGGAGGCGAAGCCGGTCATCGACCATCGCTTCCTGGCCGACCCCGAGGGCGTCGACGTCGCCGTGCTCGCGGAGGGCGCCACGATGTTGCGCGAGATGGCGGCGGACCCGGAACTGGCGCCGCTCGTCGGCGCGGAGATCCACCCCGGGCCTGAGACGTTCGACCGGGACGCGCTCGTCGCTCACCTGTACCGCAACCCCGACAACTACTGGCACCCCGTCGGCACCTGCAAGATGGGGACCGGCGACGACGCCATGTCCGTCGTCGACGAGCGGGCGCGGGTGCATGGTATCGACGGCCTGCGGATCGCCGACTGCTCGATCATGCCGAGGATTCCCCGCGCGACGACGGCGATGCCGGCGGTCGTGATGGGCGAGAAGGTCGCCCGGCTGCTGCTCGAGGAGGTGGCTGGGTGGCGAGCGACGAACTGACCCGGCTGGGGACCCGGATCGGAGCAGGCTCGACCATGACGCCAGCCACCTGGCCGGCACCGAACCCGACGTTGCTCGGCACCCGGCACGCGGTGTCGTCCGGGCACTACCTGGCCTCGGCCGCGGCGTTCGCGATCCTCGAAGCGGGTGGCAACGCGGTCGACGCCGGCTGCTGCGCCGGCATGGCGCTGGCCGTACTGCACGCCGACGAGGTCAACTTCGCCGGCGTCGCACCCATCATGATCCGCCTCGCCGACGGCACCACCGTGAGCCTGGACGGGCTCGGGGTCTGGCCGCGGCGGCTGCCCCCCGACCTGTTCATGACCGAGTACGGCGGCACGATCCCCACCGGCATCCTGCGCACCGTGGTCCCGGCCGCGCCCGACGCCTGGATCACGGTGCTGCGCGACTACGGCACCATGACCTTCGCGCAGGTCGCGGCGGCCGCGGCGCGGCTCGCGCGGGACGGCTTCGCCGTCTTTCCCCTGCTCGCTGACGGCATCGCGAAGCGGCAGGCGGGCTATCGGAAGTGGGCCGCGAACGCCGCGATCTTCCTGCCCCGCGGTCGGCCGCCGCGCGTCGGAGAGCGGTTCGTCCAGGCCGACCTCGCGCGCACGATCCAAACCATGATCGACGCCGAGGAGCGCGCCGGCGGCGAGCGTGTCGCCGGCCTCGAGGCCGCCCGCGCGGCGTTCTACGAGGGCGGGATCGCCGACAGCGTCGTGGCCTACCACGAGGCGAACAACGGCTACCTGCGCCACGACGACCTCGCGGAGTTCCGCTCGCGCTACGAGCCCGTCGTCGAGACCCGCTGGCGCGACTTCACGCTCCTGACCTGCGGCGCATGGTGCCAGGGCCCGATCCTCGCGGAGGCGCTGCTCATCCTCGAGCGGCACGGCCTGGACGGGCTCGACCACAACGGCCCCCGGTACGCGCACACGGTCATCGAGGCGCTCAAGGGCGTCTTCGCCGATCGCGAGCACCACTTCGGCGACCCCGAGTTCGTCGATGTGCCGCTCGACCGGCTCCTCGGCGAGAAGCACATCGCCGCCCGGGCGGCGGCGATCGACCCCGAGCGCGCCTTCGCGGGCCTGCCGCCCGCGCTCTTCGGCGAGTCGCAGGTGCTGCCCGACGCGATCCGATCGGAGGAGGTGCGCCACATCGGCGAGGGCGGCACCAGCTACGTGTGCGTCATCGACCGCTGGGGGAACGCCTTCTCGGCGACACCGTCCGACGGCGCGTCGACCTCGCCCGTCATCCCCGGCACCGGGATCGTGCCCTCGCTGCGCGGCCTGCAGTCGCGGCCCGACCCAGCGCATCCGTCGGGCGTGGCGCCGGGTAAGCGGCCTCGGCTGACTCCCAACCCCGCGATCGCCGTACGTGACGACGGCAGTGTGCTGGCGTTCGGCTGCCCTGGTGGCGACATGCAAGTGCAGGCGATGCTCCAGGTCTTCCTGAACGTCTTCCACTTCGGCATGGATTTGCAGGAGGCGGTGAACGCGCCGCGCTTTTCGACCTGGAGCTTTCCGAACTCGTTCGCGCCCTTCGACTACCTCGCGGCGCACGTCTTCCTGGAGGACCGTTTCGACCCCGGCGTCCATGCGGAGCTGGAACGACGAGGGCACGACGTGCGGCTCTGGCCCGCCTACACCCGGGACGCGGCGGCCGTCGAAGCGATCTACCGCAACGCCCGGACCGGATTCCTGGAGTCCGCCGCCGATCCACGCCAGCCTGCCCAGGCGGTGGTCGCATGAATGGCGCCGCCACACCGGACACGCCCGTCGTCTCCATCGCACCCGTCGTGACGATGGACCCGCAGCGGCGGCCGCGCGCCGCGGTCATGGTCCTGAAACGGTTGTGGGATCGGGGGCGAAGCGGATTGAAATGACCGGAATCGCAGCCATCCCCGCGAAGAAGAGGCCGAGACCTATCGAACCCAGCACGGCCACGTACAGCACGGCACCCGGGACGATGGCCAGCAGAACGAACAGCAGAGCTCCCAGAAGGTGCAGTGCGCTGACGGCGACGAGCGGCGGCACCGACAGCTTGTCCCGAATCTTGGGGAGCACGATGAGATCGCGCGTAAACAAAAAGGCGAGCGCCACGGCTATCATGACCGCACCAACCCGGAACAGGTCCTCGTTGAGGTATACGGAGGTGCCGGATTTCGTGCTGATGGACGCCGCGCTGAATCGAACGGCGATATAGAGCGGAACGGTGACAAAGATATTGTCCAGAATGATGTACCAGTACCTGTACGGCGCCTGGAACCGCACGTGTAGCGCCAGGATACCGACCGTTGTCGCGAGTAATAAACCGAAAACCAGCCCCATGACGAACACGGCGGCCCACACCTTCGTGTCCACCTTCTGTGTTACGGAGGTAACGGATACGATCGCGTCCGAGGCCCGCTCCAGAACCAGGGCGACGATGAGCAGCATGGCCCAGACGTTGATTTCGAGGAGCTTTCGGTACAGCTCGTCACGGTTCGGATCGATTTTGTCAGCAGTCATCTTTGCTACGCCCCCCAGCGTCCCGTCAAGCCCAGTGGGATCAACGCCAGTACGTTGATTAGAACTAGAATGTGCGATCGATCGCGGCTTTCGGCGAGCGAGTCTTTCCAGCGGAGGGCAATCGCCGCGGATAAGACGGGGAGAAACCCGGGGAGCAGCCAAAGTGGCGACAAGTGGCCGAGAAAGACAAGAAGTGCAACCGATAGAGCGTAGCTGGATGAAGCACCAAAGGGAATCAGAAGCGCCCGAGTGCGGCCGAAAGCAGTGACAAGTGTGCTGATGCCGGCAACTCGATCGCCGCGCGAATCTCTTATGTCCCACGCCACTTCTATGATGAACACACTGCACGATATCAGTGCGATGGCCAGGAAGAGCTGAAGAATGTGCGGGTCCGGGCTGGATATACCCGGATAGAGCACGGCGGCAATCGGCCACGCGACAGATGGGATGATATTCTTGAGACCGATTACTTGCTTGATCCGGCGGGGCTCGCCCCGTTTTCGCTTGAAAAACGGAACCGAGTACAGGACGCCCGCGAGCAGTGTCACCGTCAGGAGAGCCGTGGCGGCGGGTCCCACGAAGAGCGCCGACAGAAGAAGGCTTGCGAGTATTGCGGCCGTGGCCATGTTGCGAAGCGCGAATCTCGCAAGATAGGCCTTGGCGTATGCGCTCGGGTCGTTGATCTCGTCTTCGACGAAATCGAAAACTCGATTGAGCTGATATATGCCAAAGCCGGCCAGCAGCACGGACGGCGCCGCCATCCAGGATGGGCTCGATTCATACCACGGCGGCATGGCCCACATGATAAGAATGGCGCCCGGCTGAAGGTGGATTCGATTGCGTATCGCAAAATCGACTACGCCCCGCCCGCCGCCCACCACTCTGGATATCTCGTTAGAGGCGTTGGCCAATCGTAGGACCCCCGAGGTGTGACCGTCAGCAAGGCCGATACTTCGACTGTCATCGGTCGACACAACCTCGAGAATCCGTAACCGCACGGCAGCAATGCTAGCAACGCCCCCTGAAACTGTGGAGGCGCTGACACGGGTGGTTTGTATCGACTTCAATGCGATTCAGCTCAAGGATGCCCCTGACCTCGATGGCTCAGGGCTCGCCTGTCCGTCCGCGATGTCGAAGGCGCACTGGCCGATGCGCTCGGCCCGGAGGCCGCCCTGTCCAAATCGACGGTCTCGACGATCTGCCCGGCCATTGTGGCCGAATACGACTCCTGGTCTTCGGGGCCGTGGACCTGATCTGCGACGTCACAGGCCAGTTTCACTTCCTGGAAACCAACCAGAGCGGCGAGTGGGGACGGCTGAACCTGAAGACGGGCCTGCCCGTCGGCCATGGCCGACATACTCCAGAAGGGACCTGAATGGGCGCGCTGACGCCTCCGGACGGCCAGGCGGCCGAAGGGCTGGCCGCCTGGCTGGCCGATCAGCTACGAGTCCGGGGCTCGATCACCCAGCCCTGGTGGGAACAGGCACTACGCGAGGTGCCCCGGCACCACTTCGTGCCTGCCGCCGCCTGGTTCTCCCCCAACCATGCCGACGCGCCGAAAGACAGGTTCGACGTCCACGCCAACCCTCCGGCCTGATGGGCGGCGGTGTACGTCGAGGGCCTCACTGGTTTGCGCCCGGCCGCGTGGACGACCGCTCGGGCCGTTGCTCTGGCTGCTCCACAACGGAACGCCGGTGGCGGGCATAGGTCGGGCACGCGAGGTGCTGGTCCGATGAACATTTTGTGGCAACGGGGAGTTGGCTTGGGGTTCAGGTGAGACTCCAAAGCTCTTCAGGTCGGGGGACCATCGCCTCTGGCCGTACCGCAGGAGTTACGTATGAGCATTTCTCGTCGCCAGATCCTTACCGGAAGCGCCGCCACCGCCACCGCCGTCGGCCTGTCCGTCGCCGGTGTGCTGCCGAGCCTCGCCGGGACCCCGGCAATGGCCGACGCCAGCACAGGGGCCAGCGGGCGTCCGTTGCGTCCGTTCCCGCCGCTGAAGGACGACCCGAACGGGATCCTCGCCCTTCCCGAGGGCTTCTCGTACAAGATCGTCACCCGGGAAGGCGTGACCGATATGTCGTTCGGCCAGGGCAAGACGCCCGGCTGGCACGACGGGACCGGCGTCGTGTCCATGAAGCACGCCGGCCTGACGATCATCCAGAACCACGAGATGTCGCCGCACATGTCGCAGTACGGCGTCCCGCACATCCCCGGGACAGTCTACGACCCGGGCGCGCCGAACGCGGGCGGCTGCACCGTGATCACCACGGACCCCAACGGCAATCTCACGGCCGAGTGGGTCGGCATCTCCGGTACGGTCCGCAACTGCGCGGGCGGCGTGACGCCGTGGGGTACCTGGCTCACCTGCGAAGAGTCCTCCAACGCCGCGGGCACCACCTGGTCGGCCGGCGGCCAGACCGGCAGGTACGAGAAGAACCACGGCTACGTCTTCGAGGTCTTCCCGACCGACTCGGCGAGCCAGCTGCCCAAGCCGATCAAGGCGTTCGGCCGCTTCGACCACGAGGCCCTCGCCGTCGAGCCGAAGAGAAGGCGCGTGTACCTCTCCGAGGACGCCAGCGGCCCGAACGGGCTGTTCTACCGGTGGACCGCGAGCGCCGGCCGCCTCGAGCAGGGCATCGCCAACCAGCTCGGCGACACCGAGGGCACGCTCGAAGCGATGCAGATCCGCCTGGACGACGGCAGCATCGTCCCGGATGTCGCCTACATCACCTCCGCACAGCTCGGGCGTCCGTTCAACGTGACGTGGATCGAGGTGCCGGACCGGGATGCGACCACCAAGACGGTGCGCACCCAGTTCGCCGACGGCACGGTGACCAGGGGCAAGAAGTTCGAGGGCGTGTGGAGCAACGGCGACGGCTGCTACATCGTCAACAGCTTCGCCTTCGCCGCCAACGACCTGCCCCCTGACGCGGCCAAGCACGACGGCATGGTCTGGTTCTACGACTACAAAGACGAGACGATCACCCTGGTCACGTACTTCCCGCACAACCCGTTCGCCGAGGGCGAGGGCGCGTCCCCGAAGTACACCGACATGACCTTCGACAGCCCCGACAACGTCACCGTCACGCCGTGGGGCACGCTGGTCCTGGCCGAGGACGGCGTCCGCGCCTCGCACGTGCTCAGCTCCATCCCGGGCGGCCCCACCTACGCGATCGCCCGCAACCAGCTCGCCATCGGCACCAGCAACGGCTTTCCGACGTACTCCGAGTTCACCGGTCCGACGTTCTCCCCGGACGGCGAGATCCTTTTCGTCAACATCCAGTCTCCGGGCATCACCCTGGCCATCACCGGCCCCTGGCAGGATTACCTGCGCTAACCTGACGGGCCCTGAGGCGCATCCGCCTCAGGGCCCGTCCTCACTCGCGCGCCAGCACCCGGGCCGGCGGCAGCCGCTGGACCAGGACCGCCGGGGCGACCGAGGCGAGGCCCGCCAGCAGCACCGCGACCGCTCCGGCCACCAGCGCCCCCACGGCGACAGCGGTCCCGGTGACGGCCAGCGTGACGGCCAGCCCCACGCCCGCTCCCGCGACGGCGCCGACCACGCCCACACCGACCCCTTCGGTCACGATGAGCCGGGCCAGGGCCGCCGACGGCCAGCCGAACGCCTTCAGCGCGGCGAGCTCGCCGTCCCGCTCGCGGACGCCGAGGTAGGGCACGTCGGCCACGGCCAGGGCGGCGAGCGCGAACATCAACCCGATCGCCACGTAGTCGACGGCCCGCGCCTGCAGGACGATCGCGTCGCCGAGCAGCGACGACCCGGCCGCGGAAGCCGTACGTCACCTGTACCAGATCCTCGACCGGCTGGTTCGCGACGGCCACGTGACGAGGAACCACGTCTCCCAGAACGACCGTCCCGACAAGACGATCTATCGCCTGACCGACACCGGCCTCGCCGAGTTGCGCGACTGGGCGGCCAGCCCGGTGGTGCGCGCCGGCGGCTTCCGCGACGAGCTGTTCCTCAAGCTGCTGGGCGTCGCCCGGCTCGGCCCCGAGGCGCTGGCGGCGTTCGTCGACCGGTCACGACGCGTTCCACCCGGTCCGGTCGTCGCGGACGATCCGGCCGCCCGACATCACCCAGCGCACGCCCCGGAAGGCCGAGGTCGCCGTGAGGGGATCGCCGTCCATGGCGATGAGGTCGGCGTACTTGCCGGGTTCGACGGTGCCGAGGTCGGCCTCCGCGCCGAGCCAGCGCACGGGGCCGAGCGTGCCGGCGTACAGGGCGCGGGCCGGGCCGAGACCCGATTCGGACATGTGCTCCAGCTCCCGCACCGAGGCGTTGGTGCCCTCGAACTGCCAGAACGGGGGCATGTCGCTGCCGAGCAGCACCTCCACACCGGCGGCGAGGGCCATCGCGTAGCTCTCCAGATGGCGGGGACCCGCGTCGAGCGAGCGCCGCCGCATCCACTCCGGCACGCCCAGCTGGTCGAAGAACTCCTCGCAGCGGGTGACCAGCAGGGTCGGCACCAGGGCGGTGCCCCGCTCCGCCATCAGGGCCGCCACCTCCGGGGTGAGCTGGTAGCCGTGCTCGACGCAGTCCAGTCCCAGCTCGACCGCCTCGGCGATGACCGGCGCGGGCCCGGCATGCGCGGTGACCTTGCGGCCCCAGGCGTGCGCGGTCTCGATCACGGCGGCCAGTTCGTCGGGGAACAGCTGCCGGGTGTGGATGGACTCGTGCTCGCCGGCGATGCCGCCAGAGATCATCACCTTGATCAGGTCGGCTCCGGCCTTGACCTGGCCGCGCACCCCGCGCCGGAACCCGTCGGCGCCGTCGCACTCCAGCGTGTCCGTGCCCTCGTGCCCGTGCCCGCCGGTGCAGACCAGCGCCTGGCCGGCGGTGAAGATCCGAGGGCCGGTCACCCGCCCAAATGCGATCGCGCGGCGCAGCGCGAAGTCGGCGTGGTCCTTCTCGGCGACGCAGCGGACGGTGGTCACCCCGCAGCGGAGGGTGCGCCGGGCGCCGTCGGCCATGTAGTGGGCGAGTTCGTACGCGCCCAGCCCCTTGACCGCGTCGCCGCCCTGGCCCGGCAGGGACAGGGACAGGTGGGTGTGCATGTTCACCAACCCTGGCGTCAGATACGCGCCGGCCAGGTCGACCTGCCGGAAGTCACCGGCCGCCCCGGCCGCCGCGAGCACCTCGGGCGCGGGCCCGACCGCCTCGATGCGCTCCCCGCGCACCCACACCGCCGCGTCCGCCAGCGGGGCGACCCCCTCCAGGGCCCGGCCGTCCACCACCGTGCAACCCGTCAGCACGATCGCGGACCGTTCCGCGTGACGTGCGGCGTTCATCCCGTGCCACCGGCCACGTCGGCGGCGAGGACCGGCAGCACCTCCGTGCCGAGCATGTCCACCGCCTGGCGCAGGTCCGGGCCGAGCGGCGGCCCGAACGAGAGGTGGGTGGCACCCGACGCACGCAGCGACCGGCACCGCTCGACCACCTCAGCCACGGTGCCCGTGATGCCCAGCGCCAGCATCCGGTCGTCGACCAGCCTGGCGGCGGCGGCGAGGCCCTCGTGCTCCAGCACGGCCGTCACCGGCGCGAAGTCCTCGACCGCGAGCCCGGCCCTGGTCAGCAGATACGGCGCGAAGGATGGCCCGTAGTAGGCGATCTTAGCGGCCATGGCGAGCCGGGCCGCCGCCACGTCGTCGCCCACCGACACCCAGAAACAGGCCGGGATGTCGAGCTCGTCCGGCGATCGCCCGGCGCCCTCGGCTCCCCGCAGCACCTGCGCCCTGGCGTTCGGGAAGTGCTCCGGGGGGTAGAGGAGCGGCAGCACGCCGTCGGCCAGCCGTCCCGCCATCTCCAGCATCTTCGGGCTCATGGCGCCGACGTACACGGGCACTGGCAGCACCGGCGGAACGCGCAGTTTCGACAGCGGCCCGAACCAGTCGGGCAGCGGGCCCCGGACCTCGTCCGCGCCCAGCAGGACCCGGGCCACCGTGACCGTCTCCGCCGTCCTGGCCAGCGGGCGCGGCCGGTCGATCCCCGCCCAGGCGAGGAACTCCGCGGATCCGGCCGCGACACCGAGCAGGAACCGGCCGCCGGTCGCCTCCTGCATGGTCACCGCCATCATGGCGATCTCGGCCACGTGGACGGAGTACGGATTCATGATCCCGACGCCGAGCTTGATCCGCTCCGTCTTAGCCGCGAGCACCCCGAGCAGCACCGGGGCCGACCGCAGGAACAGGTCGTTGGACACCCACAACTGGTCGAAGCCGTACCGCTCGGCCCGCTGAGCCAAGTCCACGAGGGTCGCGACGTCGAGATCGTTGTTGACCCGCAGGGAGTACGTCATCTGCTGACCTCCGCATCGACCTCGACCTCGACGAGGAAATCAGCTCCGATCAGCGAGCCGACCACGTAGGTGCTGTTCGCCGGCGCCACGTCGCCGAGCACCTCGGCGTGGGCGCGTGACGCCTCCCGCCAGTCCGCACCTGGCGCCAGCAGCATCCGGGTGCGCAGCACCGATGTGCGGGCACCGCCCAGCTCCTCGACCGCCGCCACGGCCCGGCGCAGGCATTCGAGGGCCTGCGCGTAGGTGTCTCCCGGGTACAGGGCCGAACCGTCAGGCCCGTGGGCCGTCGTCCCGCTCACCGCGATGCTGCCGCCCTGCCGTGCCGCACGAGAATAGCCGGCCTGCTCCTCCCAGCCAGTGCCGTCCCGGAACCGCGGACCGGCCCCGATCGCGTCCGGTCCGGCCGGGGGTTCTGGAACGGCGCCCTGCGCGGGGTCGGTGTATTCCTCGATCCGCACGACCCGGCCGTCCCTGACCTCGACGTGCATCATCGCGTCGACCGCCAGCTCCGCACCCGTGCTCCGGTCACGGCCGCGAAAGACGCACCGCTGCACGTAGCCGCCCGGCACCGGATCGATACGGACGCCGGTGGCGTGGAAGCCGTCATAGTGCGCACCGATGCGGCGTACGGCATCGAGACTCTCCGCCTTGTCCCGTCCCACGCCGTCATAGTTGTGCCACACACGTATGTCGGCGGCGTAGAGCCGGTCGGCACGCGCCACATCCCCGGAGGTGATGGCGTCCAGGAGATCCTCGGCGAAGCGGCGCATGTCGACGCCGGTCCCCGCGAGGGTGTCGGCCCGCACCAGGTCGTCCGCGTCGCCGAGCAACTGCAGTCGCTGTACGGCCAGCGGCACGTTGCCGTCGGACCACAACGCGTCGTGGAAGGCCCGCAGATCGAAGCCGTCCCGAGCCCGCCGCGCCGCGTCCGCCAGCAGTCGCAGCACCTGCGCCTTGCCGACCTGGTACGACAGGCCCTGTCCCGGTGTCGCCGCGAAGAAGGCGGCCTCCTCCCTGGCGGTCTCCAGGTCGACGGGCACGAGTTCGTGCAGCATCCGCGCGGCGCCATCGATGTCGATCTCGCCGAGCGCGAGCCGAACGTCCACCTCGACCCGGATCGCCCGCAGCCGCATGAAGTTGTAGACGATGGCGCGGGTCAGCGGCGCGTGCTCGAAGAGGCCGGCCTGCAGCATCATCTCCTCGTTGTAGAAGGCGATCCCCTCGTTGGGCACGGAGTCGTAGAACTGCCGGTGCGCCGGATCCGGGTGCCGCCAGGTGCGCGCCAGCTGCTGGTAGTGCACGCCCTCGTGGATGATCCCGGCCCTGGGGTCGGCGGCGTTGGCCCGGTAGAAGTACGGCAGGCCGGGCCCCGGCGCGGGCACGTAGCTGATCCCGTCCTGGTCGAGCCGGTGCTCGTCGGTGAGGTCGTCGGTGACCCCCAGCCAGCGCAGCGGCTCCAGGTGGTCCGGCAGCGGCAGGTTCCGGTAGTGCCGGAGCGTCTCCGGCTGCGAGAGCAGCCCGCGCTCCTCGTAGAACGCGCGCACCTCCAGTTCGGCCGCCCGCTCCGCCGCGCTCTGGTCCTGCGCCGTCGCGGGCGGGGGCGGCCACTCGGGCGGCCCGGACCTGACTCCTTCGAACAGCTCGAACGCCTCGGCGCGGTCCCGTTCCCGGGCGGCCAGGGCGAGGATCTCGGCGGTGGACCAGGGCAGCAGGGCGACCCGGTGGAGGAAGAAGCCGAAGGCCTCCCGGCCGACCGGCCGGTGCGGGGCGAACGTGGCCAGCCGCTCGGTCAGCCAGGACCGCCAGTCGGCGAGCGCCCGCGCGGCGTCGGCGGCGGCCGTCACCGCGGCGGTGGCCCATTCCCCGCCGAGCCGCGGCGCGAGCCGGTCGATCGACGTCTGGAGCTGCTCGGGCGCCGCCGCGCTGTCCCGCAGCGCGAGCTCGGCGAACTCCCGGGTCGCGGTGTCCGCCAGGTTGTCCCTGGCGGTGTCCAGGGTGGCGGGGATCCAGCGCAGCCGTTCGACGAGGTCCGCGCTGCGGGCCGCGTCGAAGGGGCCCGGCGGGAGCAGCGCGTCGAAGACGTGGCCGATCGTCTGGTCGAGGTAGAACCAGGGGTCGCGCCGCCAGCTCGCGACGATCTCCAGCTCCCAGCGCACCCGGGCGGTGGCCGAGCCGAGCAGCCGCCGCGGCACCTCGACCGCGGCGTCCCGCGACGGGGCGATGGCGTCCAGCTGACGCTCGATGTCGGCCAGTAAGCGCAGGCCGTCGTTCACGGCGGCGGCGTTCCACTCCGGGTGCCACCCGGCCGGCCGGGTCACGCGCGGGATGTCGTCGCGCGTGCGCGGGGTGGTGGCCAGCCGCCAGGCCCAGAACCGCTCGGTCAAATCGGTGAGAGCTGACCTGGCATCGGTCATATCGCGTCCTTCCCTATGTGCGTGGTCGAATCCGCCAGCGGGCGCGCCGGCTCACCGGCGTTCTGCAGGACGCACGCGGCCGACCGGCCCTCCCGCAGGATGGCGAGCGGCGGGTCGTGCCGGGAGCATTCCGGCCGCACCAGCGGGCAGCGCGGGTGGAACCGGCAACCGCCAGGTGGCCGCGCCGGGTCGGGGACCTCGCCCGGCAGCTCGACCGGCAGCACACCCGCCCCGTCGGCCCGGGGCACCGCCGAGATGAGCGCCCGCGTGTAAGGATGGGCGGGCGAGGACCAGAGCTCCTGGGTGGGCCCGGCCTCGACGACGCGGCCCAGGTACATGACCGCCGTGCGATCCGCGATCTGCCGGACCACCGACAGGTCGTGCGAGATGAACACCAGGCCCATGTCGAGTTCGCGGACCAGGTCCACCAGCAGGTTGGCGACGGAGGCCTGCGCCGACGCGTCGAGGGCGCTGATCGGCTCGTCGGCGACGATGCAGCTCGGCTCGGCGGCGAGCGTCCGGGCGATGGCGATGCGCTGGCGCTGGCCACCGCTGAACTCGTGCGGGTAACGCCGGGCGGCGTCCGCCGGCAGCCCGACGCGTTCGAGCAGCTCCCCGGCCCGGCGCAAGGCCTCCCGCCGGGAGGCTCCGCCGAGGAGGTACCCGTCGCCGACCTGGTCGCCGACCCACCGGCGGGGGTTGAGCGAGGCGTACGGATCCTGGAAGACCATCTGCAGTCCGCGCATGCCGGGCGCCCGGCGGCGACGGCCCAGCGGGACGATCGGGTGGCCCTCGAAGCGGATCTGCCCGGCGGCGGGCAGCAGCCCCACCACCGCGCGGCCCAGCGTGGACTTGCCGCAGCCGGACTCGCCGACCAGCCCGAGAATCTCGCCGCGCGCCAGGCTCAGGTCCGCCCCGTCCACGGCACGCAACGCGGGGGCGCCACGCCGGTGGTAGTCCACGGAGACTCCGCTCGCCTCCAGCAGGGCGCTCATGCGATACCTCCCAGCGGGTCGGGCGGGCAGGCCGACGCGTGCCCGGGTTCGACGAGAACCGGCACCGGGCGTTCGGTCCGGCAGTCCGGGACGGCGTACCCGCAGCGGGGGTGGAACGGGCAGCCCTCGGGCACCTCGCCGAGGGAGGGCGGACTGCCCGGAATCGGCCGGAGCGCCGCCGCCCCGCCCTCCGGATGCGGCAGCGCGTCGAGCAGGCCCCGGGTGTACGGATGCCGGGGCCGGGTCAGGACGTTCTGCCGGGGGCCGACCTCCGCGGTCCGCCCGCCGTACATCACGCAGATGCGGTCGGCCACGGCGGACAGCACGCCCAGATCGTGGGTGATCACGACGACGGCCAGCTCCCGCTCGGCCCGCAACCGGTGCAGCAGCCGCAGGATGCCCGCCTGGACGGTGACGTCCAGCGCGGTCGTGGGCTCGTCGGCCAGCAGCAGACGCGGCTCGCAGGCCAGCGCCACGGCGATGGCGATGCGCTGCCGCATGCCGCCGGAGAACTGGGCGGCGTGCGCGCCCAGCGCCTGCTCGGGATCGGGGATCCGCACCGTGGCGAGCAGCTCGACCGCCCGCCCGCGGGCCTCCGACCGGCCCAGCCCGAGATGGTGGCGCATGTGCTCGGTCAGCTGCGTCTCAATGCTGAGCATCGGGTGCAGGCTGGTCGAGGGATCCTGGGAGACCATCGCGATCCGGCGCCCGCGCACGGCGCGCAGCTGCCGGGCCGACATCGAAAGCAGGTCGCGGCCCTCGAACACCGCCTTGCCGCTGGTCCTGGCGGCGTGCGGAAGCAGGCCGAGCAGCGCCATCGCGGTCATCGTCTTGCCGCTGCCGCTCTCCCCCGCGATACCGAAGATCTCCCCGCTGCCCACCTGAAACGAGAGGCCGTCCACGGCCATGCGCGGGCCGCGACGGGTGGCGAGCCATACGGTGAGGTCCTCGACCTCCAGCAGCGCTCCCATGATCACCCCCTGATGGCACGCGCGGTGCGCGGATCGAGCGCGTCCCGCAGCGTGTCTCCGACGAAGTTGAAGGCGAGCACCACGGTCAGGATGCACAGCCCGGGGAAGAGGCCGACCCACCAGCGATCGAAGTTGGCCGCTCCGGCCGCCACCATGGCGCCCCACTCGGCGGCGGGCGGCTGCGCGCCGAGTCCCAGGAAGGACAGGCCGGACAGCAGCAGCACGGCGTTGCCGACGTCGAGCGCGGCCATCACCAGGACCGGACCGGCGATGTTGGGCCGCAGATCCACCAGCATCGTACGGACGGCCGACGAACCGAGCAGCCGACTGGCCACCACGTACTCGGAGTTCCTGGCCGACAGCACCAGGCCGCGCACCAGCCGCGCGTACGAGGGCCAGGACACCACGACGACCGCCAGGACGGCGTTGCGGAGCTGGGGACCGAGCGCGGCGGCCACGGCCATCGCCAGGATGATGCCGGGGAAGGCGAACACCAGATCGGCCAGCCGCATCAGCGCGCCGTCCACCCAGCCGCCGAAGAAGCCCGCGATGCCGCCGACGACGGAGCCGATCACCGCGGCGAACGCCACCAGCAGGAACGCCAGCGGCAACGACACCTGGGAGCCGTAGATCACGCGGCTCAGCACGTCGCGGCCGAGCTCGTCGGTGCCGAACAGGTGCTCCGCGGACGGTTCGAGCAGCTTCGGCGAGAGCTGGTCGAGCGGCCCCTGCGGGGCGAGCAGCGGTGCCAGCAGCGCCACCAGCACCCAGAGCACGATGAACGCGGCGCCCACCAGGGCGAGCGGCTGCCGCCACGGCGACCGAGCGGCCGGGTCGCGGCGGGAGCGGGCGGCGGGCGGGGAATCGCTTGCGGTCACGTCAGCCTGATCCTCGGGTCGATGACTCCGTACAGGAGGTCCACGAGCAGGTTGATGAGGATGTAGACGGCGGCGACGACGATGCTGACGCCCATGATGCCGGGCAGGTCCAGGTTGACGGCGCTGCGGTAGGCGTACTGCCCGAGACCCGGCCAGGAGAAGATGTTCTCCACCAGCACCGCGCCGGACAGCAGGCTGCCGAAGGCGACGCCGGCCACCGTGATGATCGCGACCATCGCGGGGCGCAGCACGTGCCGCAGGATGACCACCCGCTCGGGCAGCCCCTTGGCCCTGGCCGCGCGGACGTAGTCGTTGCCGAGGATCTCCAGCACGGACGCGCGGGTGAAGCGCATCAGCATCCCCACCGTGTAGACGGCGAGCACGAGGGACGGCAGCACCAGGTGCCCGGCCGCCGACGACAGCACGTCCCATTCACCGGCGAGCGCCGCGTCGATCGTGTAGAAGCCGGTGGCGTACGGCGGCGGGTTCATCCCCGGGTCCAGGCGACCGCCCCCCGGCAGCAGGCCGAACTTGAAGAACAGCAGGTAGAACGCGACGAGCGCGACCCAGAAGGTCGGCATCGACACCCCGCCCAGGCTCACCACGCGGAGCACCTGGTCGGGCCAGCGGTCCCGGTTGACGGCGGCGACGACGCCGAGGGCGACACCCACCAGCAGCGACAGCACGATCGCGAAGAGCGCGAGTTCGATCGTGGCCGGCACGTATTCGGCGAGGTCCTGCGCCACCGGCCGGTGGCTCTGCTGGGACATCCCGAAGTTGCCCTGGAGCACATTGCCGATGTAGGTCAGGTACTGCACCGGGACCGGCTTGTCCAGGCCGTACTTGGCCCGGAACGCGGCCACCGCCGCCGGGTCGCCGATGGCCCGCTGCCCGAGATTCGCGGCGGCGGGATCGCCGGGGACCAGCTGGGTCAGCACGAACGCGACCAGCGTGATCCCGACGCACAGCAGCGCCGCGGCCACCAGGCGGCGGGCGAGGAACCGCGCCAGCGGCAGCCCGCCGGGGCGGGCCGGACGACGCCGGCCCGCCCCGGTGGAACCGCTGGCAGGCTCAGCCGAGTTCACGGACGTTGACCAGCCAGAGGGCGTTGGACTGCAGGTTCCGCACCGACTTGGAGGCGACCAGGATCTGGGCCGGCTGGATCAGCGGCATGATCGGTCCCGCCTCGTTCATCGAGTGCTGGATCTGCTCGTACAGACCGGCCCGCTGGCCGTCGACGACGGTCGTCGCGGCCTTGGCGCCGAGTTCCTCCAGCGCGGGGGCGGCGCCCTCGGCCCACCCGGCGCGCAGGCCGACCAGCTGGCCCGGCAGGAAGTTGAGGTAGTTGCTGGGGTCGGGGAAGTCCGGGCCCCACTGCCACAGGCCCATCTCCTCCGTGCCGCCGCGGTAGGTCTCCAGCGCGGTCTGCACCGACGCGGGCGCCAGCTCCACCGTGATGCCGACCTCCTTCAGGTTGGCCTGCACGCGGGCCGCGAGGTCGCCGAAGTTGAGCCCGTTGACCTGGACGTCGCTCGGGTAGCTCAGCTTCACGGCCGGGTTCCGCAGGCCGGACGCGGCCAGCGCGGCCTTGGCCCTGGCGACGTCGCGGACGACGGCGTCGCTGCCCGGCAGGGCGCCCAGGAAGACCGAAGGGACGACGCCGGGCGCCTGCACGGCTCCCTCACCGGCGAGATCGACGAGACTCTGGTAGTCGATCCCATAGCGGACGGCCTCCTGGAACTTGGGGTTCGACGAGGTCTTCGAGATCTCCGGGTTGTTGTTGGTGAACACGAAGAACACGTTCGGCGAGGCGCCGTTGACCGTCTGCAGCTGGTCGAGGCCCTTCGCCTGTTCGGGCGAGAGGTCGACCGCGATCTGCGACTCGCCCTTCAGGACGTTGAGCCGCTGCACGTTGGCCTGCACGTTGCGGACGACGACCTTGGCGTAGGCCGGCTTGGCGCCCCAGTACTTCTCGTTCACGGTCAGCACGACCTGGGAGGTGGTGCTGTAGCTGTTGAGGATGTACGGCCCGCTGCCGGCGGACTGGGAGTTGAGGAAGCTCTCCGCCGTGTCGGCCTTGTCGGCCCCGACAGCGTCGCTGGCCCCGTTCTTCTTGGCCACGGTGGAGTTGAGGATGCCCAGCGCGGGGTTGGGCAGGATGAAGGGAACGGCCGTGTTCGGCTTCGCACTGGTGACGACCACGGTGGCCGGGTCCGGGGCGGCGACCGTGAGGCCGTCCATGAGGAACGACGGGTTGCCCTTCACGTTCTTCACCCGGTTGAGCGAGAAGACGACGTCGGCCGAGGTGACGGGCGAGCCGTCGGAGAACTTCGCGTCGGTGCGGAGCTTGAACGTGAAGGTCTTGCCGTCGGGGGCCGCGGTGTAGGACTCCGCGAGCGCCGGGACCGGCTTGGTCACGTCGCCGCCCTTGAAGGTGAGCAGCGTGTCGTAGATCGACTCGTCGATGAGCAGCCCGGTCGGCTCGAACATGCGGGCGGGATCGACGGTCTTGAGCTGGAACGCGGTGTCGATGACGAGGGTCTTCTCGCCCTGGGAGCTGGTCGCGGACGGGGCCGAGCCACCGCCGCCACACGCGGCGAGCAGGCTGGTCAGCGTCAGGACGGCGGCGAGCACACCGGCAGACCGGATCTTCATGGGGGTCTCCAAGGCCGGACTACGGACGGGATCGCGGATCGGTCGCCAGGACCGTCGGGCGCGGACGTTCGGAATAGCGCAGGGGCCCGGCGGGAGGCCGCTCGGGCGGATGGAGTGATGTCATGACTCTCCTGTGGTGGCGGCGACGTGACCACAACCCGGACGTGCAGCCTTACTGCACGTTGAGCGGGCACGTTAGGCCGTCCGGCGGGGCCGCGTCAATACCCCTGATCGCGTCCGGGGCACGATTGACCTGCTCACGGCACTGGTTGACGCGGAACACGGCCACCCTTACGGTGCATGGCACGCGTGTAGTTAACCTGCACGTGACAGAGCGATGGTAGGAAGGACGACGTGGGTGATCGGAGACCGCTTGCACGAGCTGCGCACCGCGCGGGGGATGAGTTTGCGTGTCCTGGCCCAGCAGGCAGGGGTGTCTCCGACGCTGCTCAGCCAGATCGAGCGCGGCGTCACCGAGCCCAGCCTGGCGACCCTCCGCCGGCTGGCCGGCGTCTTCGGCGAGTCCATCGCCTCGCTGTTCGAGGACCCCGCCGCTCCTTCGGTGTGGCTCAGCCGGCCCGGTGAGCGGACGACCCTCGGCGCGCCCAACGGGCAGATCCGCTACGAACGGCTCACCCCCGGCAACGGGCAGCTCGAGGTGCTGCACGCGGTCCTCGCCCCCGGTGAGGTCTCCAGCGAGGAGCTGTGGAGCCACCCGTCGATGGAATGCGTCTACGTGGTCGGCGGAACGCTGACCGTCGAATTCGAGCGCACCACCTACACCCTCGTCGCGGGCGAGAGCATCACGCTCGACTCCACCCGGCCGCACCGCTACCTGAACAGCTCCGACGCGCCCGCGGAGATCGTCCTCGCCATCAACCCGCCGACGCCCTGAGCGCCGGTCGCGACAGAAGGAACCGGCATGGAGGACAACCACGGCGACATGGAACTCTACGATCTGCGGGTCAGCGTCGACCGCATCGAGGGCCGGTCGGTCTGCGGCATGGAAACGGGCGACTACTTCGAGCTGACCGAGAGCGCCCGCCTGCGCCTCCCCGAGGGGCGCCACTTCTGCGTCTACGCGCTGGCCGCCGTACTGCCGTTCCTGGCCGCCAAGCAGCGTGACCTGGCCTCGGGAGACTGGCTGGCGCAGGACTCCCACTTCGCCTGCCCCGACCCCGAGGAGCGGCTGATCATGCGGGTGGAACGCACCTGCCGACGTCGGCTGAACTCCGCTGACCTGACCTGACCTGACGCGCGCGAGGAGAAGTCTGCCGTGACCGCCGTGGAGATCGGGCTCGGGCTGCAGGGCGACAAGCGACCCGGCGACTACGCGCGGCTGGCGCGCAGCGCCGAGGAGCACGGCTTCGACGTGCTGACCGTGTTCGGCGACCTGATGTACCAGCCGCCGATCTTTCCCCTGCTGGAGATGGCCGGCGTCACCGAGCGCGTCCGCCTGGGGACGGCCTGCCTCAACCCCTACTCCATGGCGCCGTACGAGATCGCCGGGCAGGTCGCCGCGCTCGATCTCGCCTCGCGCGGCCGTGCGTACCTGGGATTGGCCAGGGGGACCTGGCTGGACGCGGTCGGCATCGACCAGCGGCTGCCGCTGACCACCCTGGAGGAGGCGGCGCAGGTCGTCTACCGGCTGCTCCGCGGCGACTCCGGAGGATATCCGGGGAAGGTGTTCCGGCTGGCGCCGGGCACCGCGCTGCGGTATGCCGTGCACCGGCCCGACCCACCGCTGCTGCTGGGTGCCTGGGGCGCCAAGGGGGCGGCCCTGGCCGGGCGGATCGCCGACGAGATCAAGGTGGGCGGCAGCGCCAACCCGGCCATGGTGACGGTGATCCGGGACCGGGTGCGGCCCGGCGCGGAGGCCGCCGGCCGGGGCGCCGAGGAGGTCGGCATCGTGCTCGGCGCGGTCACCGTCGTCGACACCGACGGCGCGGCGGCGCGGAACCGGGCCCGCGCCGAGGTCGCCATGTACCTCGCGGTCGTGGCCGGGCTTGATCCGACCGTCGAGATCCCCGCGGACCTGCTCGCCCGGGTGAAGGGGCTGGTCGACGCGGGCCACCACGGAGCGGCCGGCCGGCTGGTTCCCGACGACCTGCTCGACCTGTTCGCCTTCTCCGGGACGCCGGAACAGGTCGCCGGGCAGGCGCAGGCGCTCATCGACGCCGGGGTGCGCCGGGTCGAGTTCGGCACCCCGCACGGTCTCAGCGACCGGCGCGGGGTGGAACTGCTCGGGTCGGCGGTGCTGCCGCTGCTGCGCCGGGAGCCGGCTCGCGTCGATCCGTGCGGCTGATCAGCGATCCCGCAGCCAGGACCGCGAGAAAGACGGATAAACGGGTAGGAACTACCTAAAGAATCACAGATTTCACGGTAGGCGGCACCGCCGAAGGAGATTGTGATGCGTGTCAAGGTTCAGGACGTCATGACCACGGAAGTGGTGTCGGTGAAGGGCAGCACCCCGTTCAAGGACGTGGCCGAGGTCCTGATCGCTCACGGTGTGAGCGCTGTTCCTGTGGTCGACGGCGAAGGCCACGTCCTCGGCGCGGTGTCCGAGGCGGACCTGCTGGTCAGGGAGGAGTTCAAGGAGCAGTACTACGGCGAGGGCTACCAGCCGCCGCTGCGCGCCCGGCTGCGGCGGCGCCTGAGCAAGGGGGGCGCCAGGGTCGGCGAGAAGGTCCACGGCGACATCGCGGCCGGACTGATGACCGCCCCAGCGGTCACGGTCCGGCCCCACGCCTCGGTGGCGGCGGCGATGCGGCTCATGGCCGGGCACGGCGTCAAGCGACTGTTCGTGGTCGACGAGAAAGGCCGCCTGATCGGCATCGTCAGCCGCGGTGACCTGCTGAAAGTGTTTCTGCGCTCCGACGCCGACATCGCCGGGGAAGTGCGCGAGGACATCCTTGATCATTCCCTGTGGGCGGCGACCTCCGACGTCCAGGCCGCCGCGGAGCAGGGCGTGGTGACACTGACCGGAACGATGGAACGACGCAGCGACGCCCAGCTCGCGGTCCGCATGACCGAACGGGTCAACGGCGTGGTCGACGTGATCGACCACATCACCTGGAGAGTGAACGACGTCCCTGTCTGGAAGGGCCGCTGACCACCGAGGTCGCGACCCCGTCCGCGGGCGCGTCTGGAGGCAGAGATGCGTCATGTCACCGTCAAGGACGTGATGACCTGGCCGGTGATCTCCGTTGGGGAGAATGTTCGCCCTTGGCGAACCGGTAGGCCGTTTCAGTCAGGCGGGTGCCCGCATGCGCAGAGGCCCGCACCCGAAGGCGCGGGCCCCAGCTACGTGCTTCAGCGTTAGGCGGGGACGATGTTCTCCGCCTGCGGCCCCTTCTGGCCTTGCGTGACGTCGAAGCTCACCTTCTGGCCTTCCTGGAGCTCGCGGAAGCCCTGGGCGGCGATGTTCGAGTAGTGGGCGAAGACGTCAGCGCCGCCGCCGTCCTGCTCGATGAAGCCGAAACCCTTTTCCGCGTTGAACCACTTCACGGTGCCAGTAGCCATATTGCATCTCCTTCGGGGCTGTGCCCGGGAAGGCTCGCACTGTGCAAGCCCTCGCGTCGCCGCGATGATTACCCCGTCCGGAAAAGCACCGGCAATAAAAAGTGCCACCAACAGCGCAGAATGCTGGTGGGGGCACTTGAAGTCTTTGGGAACCACAACCGCAACTGAAATCGACAGTATCACGGAGCGCGCAGCGTTCGTAGCGGTGGTGCGGGCGACGGCGGCGGGTGGCGCGCCAGACGGCCGTCGACCTTCGTGACGCCTGGGTCCCGGTGGGCCAGGCGCCGATGTCGGTGAGCAGGGGCCAGAGCTCCTCCGGGTCGCCTCGACGAGGGAGCTTGCTTCGTACGAGCGCCTTGATTTTCCGTACGAACCGGTGACGGTCGCCGGACTCGGCGTCGGCTGTTCGACGCAGCGCTGGACCGCCCAATCGCTCGAACTGTGGCACGCGAGGAGTGCCGGCATCCGTCAAGACCGTCTCGTACGGATGCCGCCGTGGCCAACCCGGCAACCCGTCTATTTCCTTTGGCGATCGGATTACCGAGCGGTCAATGATTCCCCTAAACGGAAATCGAAACCGAGATCAACATCGATCGAATTTCAGTTCCAAATCAGGGCTGCCTCAGCGGCAAACATTAGGGTCCTGGCAGTTGACGCGCCGAATTCTTTCTTTGTAGCTGGAGGAACCCGTGAGTTCAACGAAGAAGTTCCCGAGGAACGGTAATTCTGGTCGCCGTGCCACGGTGGCTGTCACCTTGGCCGTGGCGTTCGCGTCGTTCGGCGTGGAAGGTTCCGCCCAGGCTGCCTCGGCCGACCTCGTGGCCACGGCACGGGTGATCGCGACGGGAATTCCGGGAGCGGGTGCGGTCGCTCCCGTGGGGACCTTCCTGCCGGCACCGTCCAACCGTTGCAGGGGCGCCGCTGGCTGCTTGACAGGAAGACGACTCCGCGCCTCGGCGCCCTGTTGAGCTACGAACCGAACTTCGGTCTCTTCATCAGCCGGCCGTTCGACGACTCGATCAAGCCGTCCGGTCGCGGACCGATGGAGAAGTATGGCGCGTTTCTACTCGCGCGTCCTGGCGCTGCAGATCGCCGCCAGGTCCCTCGGGATCGTCGACCGGTCATATGACCACCCACGTTTGCCGGAACGTGGTGGAACGGAATGGAACGCGGAATTGAGGAGGCGACTCGCGTAGAGCGACGAGGAAACAGCAAGTGGGGCAGGCGGTTCTCATCATGTCGGTGCTCATTCGACTGCTCGGCCCGGTGGATGTGACGGTGGCCGGCACGGCCAAGCCGTTGCCGGGTCTGCGGCGCAAGGCCGTGCTGGCCCGGCTGGCGTTGCGGCCCGGCGAGGTGGTCAGCGTCGATCAGCTGATCGACGCCGTGTGGGACGGCGAACCTCCGGCCACCGCGGTGAACTCGTTGCAGAGCCACGTGTCCTATCTGCGGCGCGCCCTCGGGGCGCCGGAGGCGATCCTCGCGCGGGCCCCCGGATACGTGCTCACGGTCAGGGAGACGGATCTGCGCCGGGCTGAGGACCTGATCCAGCGGGCCAGAGACATCGCCGATCCGGCGGACCGGCTGGCGGCGCTGACCGGCGCGGCGGGCCTCTCCGCCGACGCGCAGCAGCCGGGCGACGAGTTCCGGATCCTCACCGCCCTGTATCTCCTGACCGCCGACCTGGCGGCGCGAAACCCGCTGGTCATCGTGGTGGACGACCTGCACTGGGCGGACACGCCCGCCGTGCAGTTCCTGACCTTCCTCGCCGCCCGCCTCGACGCGTTGCCGGTGGTGCTCGTGCTCGCCCTCCGGCCCGGCCAGGACCGTATCGGCCGTCTGGTCTCGGCCATCGCCGGCCTGCCGCACGCGGTCACCCGGGCGCTGCGGCCCCTCAGCCCGGACGGCTGCGCCGAACTGCTCGCCAGGGTGATCGACATCGAGCCCGACCGCGACCTGGTCGGCCAGTGCCACGCCATGACCAGCGGCAACCCCTTCCTGATGCGGGAGCTCGCCGCGCAGCTCACCGCCTCGGGGGGCGATGTGCGCAAGGCCGTGCCCGAGGATTCGCCGGGCGTGACCCGGTTCGCCAACCAGCAGCTGCGCTATCTGCCCCCCGCCGCCGTGGACGTGGCCAGGGCCTTGGCCGTGCTGGGCGACGAGGTCGGCAGCGACTGGCTGGCCCAGGTGACGCGGACATCCCCCAGGGAGGCCATGGACGCGCTGGTCCCGCTGCTGGCCGACCAGCTGATCGTCGCCGCGGGCATCCCGGCCAGGTTCTCCTTCGCCCACCCGCTGATCCGCGCCTCGGTCTACGACTCCATGCCGGCGGCACTCCGTACCGACCTGCACCTGCGGGCCGTGGACGTGGCGATCCGCGGCCAGGATCCGATCAAGGCGGCGACGCACCTGCTCAGGGTCCCGCCGCGCGTCGGCGGGCCCGATCCGGTCGAGGTGCTGAGCCTGGCGGCCGAGCTCAGCCTGGCCAGCGGCTCGGTGAGCAGCGCGGTGAACTTCCTGCGCCGGACTCTGGAGGAGGATCTCGGCGAACGGCGGACCGGGATGCTGACCCGGCTCGGCATGGCGGAGGCGCTGGTGGACAGCGAGCGGGCCATCGAGCGGCTGTCGGAGGCGCTGGCCGGGGAGCCGGACCCCGAGGCGCGCGCGCAGATCCGGTTCGGGCTGGCCAGCACGCTGTGGCTGGCCGGCAGGCCGCGGGAGGCGGCTCTCGTCTGCCAGGACTCCCTGGCCCGCGACCAGGGCATGTCCGCGGAGGCCAGGCTGTCCCTGCGGGGGTGCATCGCGATGGTGGCGTTACGGCACGCGCCACGGCACCGACCTGGTCGCGCTGATCGACGGTTTCGCGGCCGAGCCGCCGCACGAATCCGTCGGCGGGCTCATCCTCGAATCGGGCCTCGCCCTGCATGACATGTACCAGAACCGGCGGGAGTCGGCGGCGCGGCGCGCCTCGCGGGTCATCGCGGGCGACCGCCTGCTCAGGCTCGCGATGGCCGAGCCGACGCTCACCTGCGCCTGGTATGCCCTGATCCCGTGTGATTCGCCCGCGCTGCTGCCGTCCGTGGAGGCGGCGCTCGCGCACAACCAGAAGGCCGGTTCTTCGCGCGGTCTCGCGCCTTCCCTCTGCGTCCGGGCGGAGGTCATGTACGCCCACGGCCGCCTGGCCGAGGCCCTCCGCGACGCGCGGCAGGCGTGGGAGGTCTGCCAGTTCACCACCGTCGGTCTCGGCGGGATGTTCATCGGGAACGTGCTGATGCTGGCGCTGGCGGCGCACGGGGAGGTCGAGGAGGCCGCGAAGGTCCTCAGGGAGGTCAAGGCCAAGCAGGTCGCCAACGTCACGGCGTCCCTGTACGCCCCCGGCGAGATCGCCGTCCAGCTGGCCATGGGTCAGACCCGGCGCGCCTTCGAGACGGTGCTGGCCACCCGGAACGAGTGCAGGTGGCAGCCCATGAACAATCCGCTGGCCACCGACTGGCGGGCACCCAGGCCAACCTGGAGCACGCCAAGTCCCTGCACGCGTTCGGCGCGGCTCTGGCCGAACCGGGCCACCTCGCGGACGCGCGAGCCCGCCTGGCGGCCGCGCTGGACCTGGCCGCGCTCTGCGGGGCGCTGCCCCTCCAGGACGCCGTCACGGCGGCCGTCCGGCGGGCCGGGGCCGCCCCCGGGGGTGCGTCGACGCCGTTGCCGGCACCCCCAGGAGCGGTTCACCCCGCGATCAGCTGATCAGGGGTTGATGGGGCCGGGCCAGGGCCAGTCACCGGGCTCCTGGAAGTCGTACGGAGGAGTCGGATCCGGACCCGGCAGGGACGGGCAGGGGATCTCGTACGTCTCCCCAGGGTGTCCGGGCATGGGGAGTTCCACACCGCAGGGGGGCAGAGCCCCGACCCTGGTCTCCACGGCCCCGCTGACCGCGACGGCCAAGCAGGCGCCGAGGGCCACGCCGAGCGCCGCCAGCGCGGCACGTGACCGCCCTCGCATGACGTTTCTGAAGTCACTTAGACCTCCATGATGGTTATCTCGCTTTCGCGACTGGCATAATCATCAAAAGGCATTCCGCGGCGCACAGCCCAGTACCGCTTACGGTGAAATAAAGCGCCCAAGTGGACTATTCCGGTCCGCTTCCCGGCCAATATTCCGGCCAAGCGGACCTGTGGCCGACACGGCCCGGCGAGTTCTCATGAACTAGGCGAGTGCTTTATGACACAACGGTCGGCGTCAGCCCGTTCGGAAAGTCGAATTCCGCGCGCGGCCACGTACTACGACTGGCTGCGCATCCTCCACGACGTCAAGTCGGCCCGTTTCATGGGCGACGACGACGCTCCCAGTACCGCGAGCTGGCTGGGTGACAACCTCAGGCGGGCCGTGCACACCGGCCGGACGTCCGCCCTGGCGTATCCCACGCTCGGCCTGACCGAGACCGCCCTGCTGGCCGCCCCGCTGCTGCCCTGCGGACGGCCGGTCCCGGCGGAGCTGAAGGATCGTTTCCCCCTGCTGCACACCTTGAGCACCACCTGCTCCTGCCGCGGCTGCGCCGGCGAGGTCACCCGGGTGTTCTGCAACCTCGCCTCGCTGACGATCGGCCTGCCCTGGCCGCAGTTCCGCTCCCGCTACGAGGTCCAGGTGCCCGTGGAGCGGTTCGACCTGGTGATGGCGCACAATCTGACCACACTGCGCGGCGGTCGGGGGCGCGTCGTCGAGCCGCTCCGCCTGGTGCTGGACACGCCGTCCGGGCCGGAGTACGAGGCGTGGCTGAGCCGGGCCTGGCGAAGACTCGACGCGTGACGCGGATGCCCGGCTACCTGCTGGATCCGAGGGCCGACGCGACCGATGCGCGGATGGCCGGCGGCCCCAGCCGAAGCAGCTCCCGCGGATCGGTCACGCCGCGGAGCACCCCCGCCTCGACATGCCACAGCCCTTCCCCCGGCTCGACACCGAGCTCGTCGATGAACGTCCGCCTGGCCCCGCCCGCCCGCGCGCCCCAGCGCGGCCCTCAGCTTGGCGATGTGCGCATGCAACGTACGCACGGCTTTAGGCGGCGCGTCCTCCCCCCACAGCCCGTCCACCAGCTGCTCCACGGTGACCATGCCCCCAGCCCTGAGCGCCAGCAGCCCTCTCCGGCGCGGCGGCAACACCACAGCCTTCCCCGCACACCACACCTCAAGCGGCCCCAGCACGTTGATCCATCTCCGGGTTGTCGGTCCGCCCATTTCACTTCCTCACGTACGGCAGGACTGACCGGTACTCTCTCCCGACATGCTGAGACACCCCTGATATGGCACTGGAACGACGCTGGATTCCGGCTCAGGCCCTCGAATGGATTTCAGGGGCCACAAGGCGCGGTCCGTACCGGAGGATCAGCGGTAGGGACGCGAGGAGGAAAGCTCCCGCCACAGTCACCCACGCGAACCACTCGCCGGAGGTTCCGGCGATGGCGGGGACCGCGGTCGCGCCGATACCGGCGCCGATCGCACCGGACAACGCCACCGCGGAGACCGTGGACGCCCGGTGGTCGTCGTTGACCATGCTGTGCAGCCAGCCGCCGGTGGTCGGTGTGGAACCGGCGAGCGCCACGTGGAAGGTCACGAAGGCGGCGGCCAAGGCGACCGGTGAGGCCAGCGGCATCAGCGTGGCGCACCCGGCCGCCGCGACGATCATCAAAATCAGGACGATCCGGACCGGGCCGAAGCTCTGGGCGACTTTGGTCAGGTAGGTGGCGGCGAACGCGCTGAGTGTCATGCCGCAGACGATGACAACGCTGTAGAACGTGGGGGCCGTCTGGGCGCCGAGCAGTCGGATCGCCGATACGGGCAATAACGTCTCCAGAGCTCCAGCGACCAGCCCCGCACCGCAGCCGGCGTACAGCACGGCCCGGACGGCCGGTCGTCGGATGGCGTCGCCGAAGTGCTGGAACACGGCACGGTTTCGGGGCGATGCTCCGGCCGTACGCCGGTGTGGTGGGCCGGTCATCAAGACCGCGATCGCGATGCCGTGGACGGCCGCCAGCGCGCAGGCGAGCGCGATGGGAACCGCGGTCGCCGCGATGCCGGCCTGGGGTCCGGCGAGCGGAAGCAGACCACCCGCCAGCGCGCCGGACGCGATTCCCGTGCCCAGTCCCGCCTCGGCGCCGGCGAGGCCCCGTGGCACCTCCTCCGGCGCTGAACTCGCCTGGTCGACGAACCAGGACTCGGCCGTCCCGGACAGGGCGGCACGGCTCGCACCGATGAGGGCGCCGGCCGCGACCATGGCACCCAGGCCGGCACCGAGGGCGAGCACGCCTAGACCCACCGTCTTGGTGATCGCGCCGCAGAGCGCGACCGGCTTTCGCCCGTACAGGTCGGCCAGCAGGCCCGCGGGGAGTTCGAAGCCGGCCGAGACGACCGCGTGAACCGCGAAGATCATGCCTATCTGGACGGGGTCGACGCCGCGCTCGACAAGCAGGAGAGCCACCACGGGGAACATCAGTCCACCTGGCAACCACTCGAGGAATGCGAGCGTCCGCAGGCGGCGCCGGATCAGGCTGACATCGGTCACGTCCGCAGCCTTCGCTCGGATATCCGCGCCAGCTCCGCGACCAGCTCGCGCGCCCGGCGAAGAAGCCGGTGCTCCTCCCCCACCCGTCCGGCGAGACCAGCCACGACGTCCAGGGCATGCTGCCAGGCTTCGTCGACACGGCCCATCCGCGTCAGCAGCCGGGCGAAGTTATGAATGCTCAGCAAGGTCGTCGGGTTGTCGGGACCCCAAACCCGCGTCTTGATGGCGATGGCGCGCGCATAGAGCCGTTCCGCCTCCTCGAAGTCGTCGCCGGCCACCGCCACGGCGGCGAGATTTCCCAGATTCACCGCCACCTCGGGATGGTCCGGGCCGTAGGAGTTCGCAAAGATCTCGCACGCTCGGGAAAAGCATCGCGCGGCCTCCTCAACCCGGCCGACGTCGAACAGCAGACCGCCAAGATTCGACAGGTCCGCGGCGACCAGCACGGAGTTTTCTCCGTGCCGGGCGGTACGGATGCGAACCGACTCCTGCCCGGCCTCGATACCCGATCGGGCATCCTCCCGCGCATGGGCGAGCCCGGCGATGTTGTGCAGGATCGTCGCGAGGGCGTCCTCGTCGCCGGCGCCGCGCAATTCCGTCCGCGCCAGCTCGTAGTATCCGGCCGCGTCGTCGAAACGAGCGGTGTATCGGCAGAGCATGCCAAGCGCGTTCAGGCACATGCCATGGAGCAGGCGCGCCGCACGGAGATGGGTGTCGACGTCGTCAGCGGCCGCGCGTAACTCCCTTTCGGCGTCGTCGTACTGCCCCAGCGCGGTCAGGATGTTGCCCAAGTCGACTCGAAGAGCTGCCAGCGCCCCGTCGGCCCCGTCGACGATCGCTGCGATGCCGCAGCGCAGAATCCCCACGGCGGCGAGGGCGTCGCCCTGCTCGAACGCCGCCGATGCCGCCTCCTGGTGCGCTACCGCACTACCCGTGGTGGATACGCAAAGACGGCAGTCGTTACCGAATTTGGCGGTCACATCTACTCTCCCTGAACAAGGTCGTAAAGCGTCTGGGACGACCCCTCTCCCAAACGGAGGGTGCCGTTGGTGGCTGGCCATCGATGATGACCAGCCACCACGACTAACCGATTACCTCAGAGTGGTTCGTCGCGATTCTGGCGCTGTTCATCACGTGTTCCTCCTTTCCGTCGGTTCAGAGGTACGAGGAATCTGTTGCCATTCGGTTGCCATCATGCGCGAGGGTCCGGAGTCCGACCGGCCGTGGCGGTCTGAACTGCGCGGACAAGCTCGCATCAGCGTCGTTTCAGGCCCGTTCCAGCAGTCCCGGCTACTTTGCCGCAGAAATACTCCACTCGACTGACGCCCTGCCCGAAGCCGACCACAGTCACCTGAAAGTTTCAGAATCCGAAACCATGACCACCCAACCCAGCGCGCACTTCTGACGACCTGCGCTATCAGGTGGATAGGGCCTCAGTAAATTCGATTTCCAGCGGGCTAACAACGCTTTTGTGCCTGATGTTAACTCCCCCGCCCGCCGGTCCGAATTTTGCGTACGAAATGCGAGATTGAAAGTCCGGCCACGGCGGCACACACTCGGCGATAAGAAGGCCCACCCCCGATTGTGGAGGCACAATGGACCGAGCCGTAACCGGAATTCACGGACGTAGAAAATCGATGCTCCGGCGCCTCTCGTCCGCCGCCGTCGCGGTGCTCGCCGTGGCATTCCTCGGCGTGCCGCCCGCCTCCGCCCTCGCGCTGCCGACGCCGAAGGATCTGACCGCCTTCCTGGACCTCGAATGCTTCAAGACCAACCCGTACCAGCCGCCCGCCACCACGCTCACGCTGCGGCACATCAACCCGGTGCTCGGCAACCTGCCGATCGAGACCGTCACCCTCGGCCAGCGTGAGCAGCTGTGCGTCCCGGTCGCCAAGAACACCCAGATGGCGCCGTCGCCCGCGATCGACTTCATCAAGTACATCGACCTGGCCTGCTACAAGATCTCCGGCACCACGGTGACCACGGGCCTCGTGCTCAGCCACCTCAACCCGCTGTTCCAGACCCTGCCGCGCACGCAGATCTCGATGAACACCCCGCAGCAGCTGTGCGTGCCGGTCATCAAGAACAACGCGGTCCCACCCGCTGACGTGCTGGCGCTGGTCCGGCACATCGACCTCAAGTGCTACGCCATCACCCCCAACAACCCGCTGAACCAGCAGTTGTCGCTGCGCCAGCTCAACCCCGTCCTGACGCCGATAATCCCCACGCACGGCGCGCAGGTCCGCTACGCCCGCCAGCTGTGCGTCCCGGTGCAGAAGGCCGGCGACAACATCCCCGCCCAGGTGTTCACCATCGTCCGGTGGATCGACCTGGAGAAGTTCGACCTCGTCACCCCGGCCCTGCCGACGGTCACGCTGACCCTGCGGCACATCAACCCCGTCCTCGCCGGCCTCCCGGCCGAGCAGGCCACCCTCACCGGCGCCAGCCAGCTGGCCCTGCCGGTCGCCAAGAACGGCAATCTCCCCCCGGGCTGATCCCGTGACCCAGAGTCCCTCCACCCGCGCCGGTGGAGGGACTCCGCCGTTGCGCCGGCACGCGTCGCCCGGCCTGAAGACGACCTTGACGATGGAGATTCCGGATCCTACCCTCTTGCCGTGGGAGCGTTCCCACGGTCGGGCGCGCAGGCGTTCTCGAAGGCTCTGGTACGCGATCCCCCGTCCGATGGAGGTTATGGATGCCCCGGAACCCGGCCTCACCTTTACAGCGGGGCATGTGGATCAACGAACTGGCCGGATCCGGCACCGCCTACCAGATGCCGCTGGCGATCACTTTCGAGGGATCGCTCGACGTGCCCGCGCTGCTCGCGGCATGCACGGCCGTCCTGGACCGGCACGAGCTCCTCGGCGCCGCGTTCCAGGAGGACGACGGCGAGCTGCTGATCGTCCGAGCGGACATTCCGCCGACCGTGGCGCACGGTCCGGAGCAGCCGCCGGATTTCGACGTCCGCTGGGGGCCGCTCGCCCGGTTCACCCTGACGGAGACCGGGCCGGACCGGCACCGCCTGCTGTTCGTCGCCCATCACCTGGTCTTCGACGGAATGTCGAAGGACATCCTGGTCCGGGACCTCGCCGCGCTGTATGCCGGACGTCCGGTGGCGCCCGCCGCCCCGCCGTACGGCGAGGTGATCCAGGCCGAACGCGAGCGGGTCGAGGAGGCGCTCCCCGCGGCCGAGACCTTCTGGAAGGCCCGATGGCGCGACCAGTTCGAGGTCTTCACGCCGGGCGGCGAGACCACCGCGTCCCGGCGGCCCGGGCCGGGCGCGAGCGTGGCGGCGCTGTCCGGTCTCCCCGATCCCGGCGACCTGGGCGTGACCACGTTCGAGCACGTCCTGACCGCGCTGCACGCGCTGCTGCACCGGTACGGCCCCCGCGAGCCGATCATCTCGGTGGACCTGTCCACCCGCGGGCCGGAAACCGCGGAGACCGTGGGCCTGCTGGTCAACGAGCTGCCCGTGGTGGCCAGGCCGGAGCCGGGCGGCACCTTCCGCGAGCTCGCCCACCAGGTGCGCGACGAGCTGCGCGCCGTCTACGGCTTCCGCGAGGTGCCGCTGGCGCGGGCGCTCGGCGGCCTGTCGCCACGCGGCTCGCTCACGCCGGTCTCGGTGAGCTACCGGCGGCGCGGACCCGACCCCGACTTTCCCGGCCTGACGGTCGACGTGGACTGGGCGATGTTCAACGGCGGCGCCCGCGGCGCGCTGCACCTGCAGGCCGTCGAAGGGCCTGGCACGCTCGACGCCTGGCTCCGCTACGACCCGCGGGTGCTCTCCGGCGAGGATGCGGCGCTGGTCGCGGCCGACCTGCGGGCGGTGCTCGGCCAGCCGCCGGACACGCCCCTGTCGGAGCTCGTCCTGCCGTCTTCGGGGGCCCGTACCAGCCAGGTACAGCCGGCCTTGCCCGCCGCCGTCGCCGCGGCCGCGCCCCCGGAGATCGTCGAAGGCGTGGCCCGGATCTGGTGCGACGTGCTCCGCCTCAAGCACGTCGGCCCGCACGAGGATCTGTTCGACCTGGGCGGGCACTCGATGTCGATCATCAACATCATCGCCAGGATCGACAAGCAGTACGGCGTGGAGTTGCCCATGGACGTGTTCTTCGACAACCCGACCGTGGAGGGCGTGGCCGAGGCGGTCGCCCAAGCCTCGATCCATTCGGGGGCCTGACCCGCATGCACGCCACGTTCGACACCGGCCAGGACGAGTGGACCGGGCCGCTCGCCTGGGGCCAGCGCTCCATCTGGGAGGCGATCCGGCAGGTCGGCCCGTCCGGGGATCGGTACTTCAACTTCAGCAGGGTGGTGCAGGTTCCGCGCGGGGCGCCCGCCACGGACGTGGCCACGGTGGTGGCCGCGCTCGGTGTCGTGGTGGCCCGGCACGACTCGCTGCGCACGCGGGTACGTCAAGGCGCCGGTGGCGAGCCGTACCAGGTGGTAGCGGGCGGCGGGGCGATACCGGTCGAGATCGTCGAGTCGGCCGCCGAGGAGGAACGGCTGGTGGGGGTGCGGTTCGAGTTCGGCTCGGACTGGCCGCTCCGGGTGGCGCTGGTGGTGACGGCCGGCCAGGTGCGCGAGGTGGTGCTGGTCTTCTGCCATGTCGCCGCGGACGGGTACGCGGCCGATCTGGTCGCCAGGGATCTGCGCCTGACCCTGCTGCGCGGCGCCCCGCCCGGCGAGCCGGAGCAGCTGCGCGAGCTGGTCGCCGCGCAGTCGGGGCAGGACGTGTCCCGCAGCGAACGCGCGATGGAGTTCTGGGCGGCGCGGTCGCTCGGCGGGCCGCTGCTCGACCGGCGGCGCGAACCCTCGGACGGGCCGCGCTACCAGCGGGCGGCGATCTTCTCGCCCGCCATGGACCGGGCCTCCCGCGTGCTGGCGCAGCGGTACGGCGTCAACGGGTCCACCATCCTGCTGGTGGCCGCCTGCGTGCTGGTGGGCCGGGCGGCCGGGCGGCCGAGGTCGGCCATGACGCCGCTGGTCAACAATCGTTTTCTGGCCAGGCACAGCGAGGTGGTCACCTCGCTCGCCCAGTTAGGCCTGCTGGTGGTGGACTCCGGGCAGGCCGACTTCAATCAGGTGATGGCGGGTGCCAGGGCCGCGGCGCTGCGCGCGTACCGGCATGCCTACTACGACCAGGCGGCGCTCAACGTCCGGCTCGCCGGAGCCGATCCGCTGTGCTGCTTCAACGATCAGCGGGCGGCGGAGACCACCGGGGTGCCGATCCCGGGCGGGGCCGAGCCGGGTGAGACCGTGGTGAAGGCCGAGAGCGGCCTGGACGAGCTCAACTGCCGGTTCTGCGTGCATGTGACCGGGAATCCGGGACAGCTCAAGGTGATGGTCACCGCCGACACCCACTACCTCGGGGCCGGGGATCTGGAGACCCTGCTTCGCGAGATGGAATCGCTCGTCGTGGCAGCCGGATAGGCGTACGTTCAAAGGAGATCCGCCGATGTCTGCCGAGGTGAACCGGCTTCCGCTCTCCGCCGACCAGGAACGCCTCTGGTTTCTGCAGCAGGTCGATCCCGCCGATCCCACCTACCATCTTTCCCACACCGCACGGCTCATCGGCCCGCTCGATGTCTCGGCGCTGACCTGCGCGTTTCAGGAGATCGTCGCGCGGCACGAAGCGTTGCGCGCCAGGTTTCCGGCCGTGGACGGCAGTCCTTCCCAGGTCATCGATCCGCCCGGAGATTTCGAGCTGGAGACCCTGACCTGCGAGGGGCCGGTGGACGCGCTGGTGGCCGGGCTTGCCGCCCGGCCGTTCGACCTGGCCAGGGATCGGTTGATCCGAGTCACCCTGATCAGGACCGGGCCGGAGGAGCACGTCCTGTCGGTGGTCATGCACCATGTCGTCGCGGACGGGCGTTCGATCGGCATCCTCCTGGGCGAGCTGTCCGCCTTTTACTCCGCGTTCTGCAAGGGTGAGCCCTCGCCGCTGCCGCCATTGCGGGCGCGGTGGGCGGATTTCGTCCGCGCGGAAACCACCGACACGGAGTCGCTGGCGTACTGGAAGGATCAGCTGGCCGACGCGCCGCCGCTGCAATTGTCCACCGACCGTCGCCGGCCGGCCGTCGCGAGTCCCGACAGCGCCCTCGTCCGGCACAAGTTGCGCGGGCCGCTCGTGGCGCGCTTCGCGGCGGTTGCCGCTGCGGCGCGGTGCACGCCGTTCATGGCGCTCATGGCCGCCTACCAGGCGCTGCTCGCCGCGCGGAGCGGTCAGCATGACTTTTGCGTCGGCTTCCCGACGGCTGGAAGGGACGGCCAGGACGACGATCAGCTGATCGGCTACTTCGCCAGCGTCGCGGTGTTGCGAGCGGATCTGTCCGGCGACCCGACGTTCCTGGAGCTGATGCACCGGACCCGGTCCCGCCTGATGACCGCGCTCCGGCATCGGAAGCTTCCGCTGGAAAGGCTGCTCACCGCGCTGGACATCGAACGCGATCTCAGCCGCCCGCCCTTGTTCCAGACCACGTTCGGGATGACCTACGACGCCAGCGATCAGGCCATCCGGCTGGCCGGGCTGCAAACCGACTGGCTCGAGTCCGGCTTCACCCACTCGCCGTACGAGCTGAAACTCGACGTCTTCGAGCACGGCGGCGAGTGGCTGATGATGCTCGTCTACAACCGCGACCTGTTCGACGCGGACACGATCGAGCGCTTCGCCCGCGACTTCGAATTCCTGCTGTCCCGGGTCGCCGATGATTCTCAGGTACGGCTGTCGCGTCTCACAACCCCGTCCGGTGCCGAACGTGATCGGTTGATCCATGACTGGAATCGGGTGGCGCCGCCCGAGCGAACCCTGTTCCCCGACCTCTTCTCCGAGCAGGTCGAGCTCCGGCCGGACGCGACTGCGGTGAGCTGCGGGCCGACCCGGCTGAGCTACGCCGAACTCGACCGCCGCGCCGACGAACTGGCCGCCCAGCTGGACGTACGACCCGGGGACCGCGTGGCGGTGTGCCTGCCCCGCTCGATTGAGGCGCTGGTAGCGCTACTGGCCGTGCAGCGGACCGGCACCGCGTACGTACCAGTCGATCCCGACTACCCGGCCGCCCGGCTGGCCTTCGTCCTGGCCGACTGCGGCGCGTCCTTGGTGCTCGCGAGCCGCGAGACCGCCGCCCTCCTGCCCGCCCATACGGTGCGAACCGTGCTGGTGGACGAGCCGGAGCGCGGGCAGGAATTCCGCCGGACGCGCGTGCGCGGCGACGACACCGCGTACGTGCTCTACACCTCCGGTTCGACCGGCCGCCCTAAAGGGGTCGCGGTGTCGCATGCCGCGCTCGGGAACCTGCTCGCCGCGATGGCGGACCTGGTCAGCGCGACATCCCAGGACGTCTGGCTGGCGCTGACCTCCCTGTCCTTCGACATCTCCGCCCTTGAGCTCTATCTGCCGCTGGCCACCGGCGGCCGGGTGGAGATCGCCGACACTGCGGCCGACGGCTTCCAGCAGGTCCGGCTGATCCAGCAAGCCGGAATCACCCACGTCCAAGCCACCCCGTCCGGCTGGCGCGTGCTGCTGGAATGCGGCCTCCACGACCCAGCGCTCACCGCCCTGATAGGCGGCGAAGCCCTCGGCGGCGAACTGGCGAACCGACTGCGAGCTGCCACCGGCCGACTGTTCAACGTCTACGGCCCGACCGAGACCACAATCTGGTCAACCGCCTGGCCCGTCCCCGCCAACCCGAGCGAGGTACGCATCGGCGGCCCCATCCGAGGAACCCAGGTCTATGTCGTCGGCGACCACCTCGAACTGGTCCGCCAGGGCGTACCCGGCGAACTGCTCATCGGCGGTGCGGGAGTGGCGCACGGCTACCTGGGACGGCCCGCACTGACAGCCGAACGGTTCGTCCCCGATCCATACGGATCGCCCGGTGGCCGTTTGTACCGGACCGGCGATCGGGTGCGATGGCATGACGACGGCAGCCTGGAATTCCTCGGCCGCGGCGACAACCAGGTCAAACTGCGCGGCCACCGGATCGAGCTGGGCGAAGTGGAAGCGGCCTGTGAGGCCGTGCCCGGCGTGGTGGCGGCGGTCGCCGCCGTGCACGAGGAGAATCTGGTCGCCTACCTCGTCGGCGAGGTGGACCCGGACGGCGTGCGCGCGGACCTGGCCGAACGCCTGCCCGCCTACCTGGTGCCCGCCTGGTTCACCCGGCTCGACGCGCTGCCGCTGACGCCCAACGGCAAACTCGACCGGCGGGCGCTTCCGGCCCCGCAGGCGCCCGAGACGAGGTTCGTCGCCCCCAGCGGGGACGCCGAGGAACTGGTCGCCGACGTCTGGCGCGAGCTGCTCGGCCTGGAGCGGGTCAGCGCGGTAGACGACTTCTTCCGGCTCGGCGGGCACTCCCTGCTCGCCGTGCGGGTCAGTGCCCGGCTGCGGGCGCTGGCGGGGGTGGAGCTGCCGATCTTGACGATGTTCACCCACCGGACGGTGGCCGAACTCGCCGCCGAGTTGGAGGAGCAGTTGCTGTCGGAACTGTCGGAGCTGTCCGAGGAGGAGGCCGAACGGCTCCTCGACCGCCCCTGAGAAATCCGGAAATTCGATGAAACATTCATCGTCAAGATGCTGAAGGCACCCCCTGCTGCGCCGCCAGATAGTCGGCGCACTGCGGCAGGCCGCGCTCCCGGATCACGTCGTTGAGCGTGAAGAAGTCGAGGTTCCCGACGGCGTCCCCCACCGAGAGCAGGAGCTCGATGATCGGCGTCTTGTACTTCTCCGCCATGTACTTGTAGTTCTCCGTCACCTGGACGATGTTGTCGTCGAAGTCCTTCTCGTGCGGGCAGTGCACGGCCGCGGCCTGGCGGTTCAGCACGAAGCGGGCGCCGTCCCGGTGCAGGCGGTAGCCGAGGTCGAGATCCTCGCCGCCCCAGCGCCGGAACGCCTCGTCGAACATCCCGACCGAGCGCAGCTGCTCGGTGCGCGCCGACACGTTGCAGGTCCAGAAGTTCAGCCAGGGCGCGGGCAGGTCGGCGATGTTGTCGCCGTACTTGCCGTAGAAGGTCTCGCGCACGTCCAGCCACAACTTCCTGGCCTTCAGCTTCGCGATGGTGATGTCGGGGTCGTCGTAGTCGATGACCTGGTCCATCAGCTTGGCGAAGTCGTTGTTCACGTGGAAGCAGTAGACATAACCGCAGACGGCGAGCGGGACGTCGGAGGCCGCGTGGCTGTCGAGATGGGCCCGCAGCAGGTCGGAGTGCGCGAGCACCCCGCAATCCAGCATGACGCACACCTCGCCGTCCGCATGGGAGATGCCGAGGTTGCGGGCCTTCGCGACCTGAAAGCCGTCACGCTCCTGGAAGAAATAGCGCAGGTTGAGACGCCCCCGGAACGTCTCCACCAGCTCGGCGGTGGAGTCGTCGGAACCGTCATCGGCGACCAGCACCTCGAACTGCTCCTTCGGCAGGCTCTGCCAGACGAGCGAGTTGAGCGTGTGCCGAAGCAATTCCACTCGGTTGTACGTCGGAATCACGACACTGCACTTCAACGAGCCGTTCCCTTCCACTGTCCCGTTTCCCCAGCCGAAAACCGATCCATCTCGAATCAGCGTTTCCAGGTGCCGACAGTCTCGCCTGAGGTGATCGCCGCAGCCTTGATCTGCTCGTGCACGGCTTTTGCGCTGCCGTTCGGCTCGATCGGGCTCTTCAGGGCGTACACGATGAAATGGTAGTGATGTTCGCCGCTGGCCGGACAAGGACCCGAATAGGCGGCCGTGCTGTTGGTGCCCGGCAGCACCTGACCAGGGGCCTGGCCCTCACTCGCGCCCGTCGCGGAGACAGGAATGCCAGTCACGATCCAGTGAATGTACGTCCCACCGCGAGCGTCCGAATCGTTCACCACAATCGCCAGCTCGCTAGCCGATTCGGGTATTCCACTCCAGGTCAGCGGGGGCGAAACGTCCTGACCTTCCATCCGGGCGCACGCGTGCTTCTGCGGGATCGCGGCACCCTCGGCGAACGCCGCGCTGCTCACCTTCAGAGCGCCCGCAGACGCACCGCCCTCAGCCGAGCACCCCGGGAGAACATTCGCCAGAAACAGCACACCGCCGACAACGCCAAGCTTGCCGATCTTCATGCGCACAGGATAAGCGGCTGGATATTGAAATGGCGATGCCAGGCGAGAGGCGACGAGTTCGTCGGTTGTCGTTGCTAGCATCGCCCGATCCGGCGTCGTCGATCGGGAGAGTTGGCATGGGCCGTACGACACCTTCTCGCGTGGTGGATCTGACCGAGCTCTTTCCTGAACTAACCGATTTCGCTCGTACGGCGACGCGACTGCATCCTCGCCCCGGCGTTCCGGAGGTGACGGACAGCTCCGTAGGCGGGCCGTTTCTGTGGCCGGCGGACGAGGCATGGCCGGTATGCCGGGAACAGCACGATGATGTGACCGATTTGCAGAGACCGGATGATGAGCGGCTTCGGCGGCGGGTGCTCGCGGATGGCTACAGCCGGACCGGTCCTGGGCAGCGGCTCCAGCTCACGGACCAGGAGCGTGCGGATCTGGCGCGCATCGATCGGGAGCTTGTCGCCGGTGTCGGCCTTCCGCCGTTTCCGATGATGGCGGTCGCGCAGTTGTTCGCGCGCGATGTGCCCGACCTGGTCTGTCCTGAGGGGGCGGATCTGCTCCAAGTGCTGTGGTGTCCCATCGATCACGAGGCCGGCTGCCCTCGTGTTCTCTTGAAGTGGCGCAATTCCGGGGATGTCGTCCATGTTCTGCCCGATCAGCCCGAGCCGCCGCTGATGGAGATGAACACCTACCTGCCTGAGCCGTGCGTGCTCCACCCTGAGCGGGTGGTCGAATGCCAATATGCCGATCTGCTTCCGGAGAAGCTGCGGGAGCGCATCGAGGAGTGGGAGGAGGCCACCGACCACAGCTACCAGGATCTTTCGATCGCGCACGGCTGGAAGGTCGGCGGATGGGCGTCGTGGCACCTCACCGACCCCTGTCCGATGGACTGTGAGTGCGGCCAGGAGATGCGGCTCCTTCTGACCATCGCCAGTAGCGAATGGGATGCTGGCTACACGTGGCGACCCATCGAGGACGAGCCGACCGGAACGGATCCGATCTATCCGCGGACAGACGAGCCGACAATGATCACAATCGGGCGTGGATACAGTCTCTGGATCTTCGTCTGCCCCCGGTCGTACGACCATCCCCATCAGATGAGCATGCAATGAACCCACAGGCTTCGATTCCCATGGCGTCCAACACGATATGAGCCAGGTGAAGTGGGTGCCGGTGATGGCGATCGTGCTGCTGGCGATGAGCTGCCAGTGGAGCGCGCCGGTAGCTGCGCTGCCCGTCCCCGCGGCGCCGGCGGACTCGGCGGAACAGATCGCCGGGCGGCTGTACGGGCATCTGGCCGAATCCCCCGCCTCCGCGGACAGCAGGGCGCGTGCGCTGGATGGGCCCCTCGCTTCGGAGTGCTACACCAAGCAAGGCACGGATCGGCGAGTGCCACCGCAGGGCGTCCCCGCCTACACCGCCGAACTCCGAGTGGCCCAGGTCGCCACGCCCATCAATGTCCGGATCTGGCTGGCCTCACCTGCGGAGGCGCGACGACCATGATCGATTTTGTCGGATCGAAGGCTGGCGTGCGACACGGAACGCTCGCGGAGGAACGGGAACCCACCATGTCACACGCGTGGATGAGCCGAGACGATGTCATCGCCAGGCTCCAGAAGTACTGGACCGACGGCGTCTGGTCGGGATCGCCGCTGGGCCTGGCAGGAATGCCTGAAGCACGCCCGGCACCTTGACGGTGGAGATCCGGAATCCTACCCTCTTGGCGTGGGAGCGTTCCCACCGGTCCAGCGCCGTGGCGGTTTCGCGTAGGGCGCCCGCCACGGACGTGGGGAGTCGATCCACTGTGCTGCTTCAACGACCAGCGAGTACCGGACACCACCGGGGTGCCGACCGACCGGTCGGAGAGCGGGCTCGATGAGCTGAACCGCTGATTCCGCGTGCCCGGGGGCCCGACGTACCGCGTTCCTTCAGAAGGAGACTCTCCCGTGGCGACGATATTGATGTCCACTCAGGGCACCCACGGTGACGTGCTGCCCTTCATCCGCCTTGGTGGGGCGCTGCGGCAGGCGGGACATGAGGTCACCTTGTTCACGCACGCTCCCTTCGGGGACCGCGTCGCTCGCGCGGGGCTCGAATTCGTCCCCGTCGACACCGTGTCCGGGTACGAGCGGCATATGGCGGACACGACGGCTCTCATCGGCTCGCGCGACCTGTCCTGGAACGCGCTCTTCCGCCGCCACGGGCTGTTCGAGCAGCTCGCCTGGGAGGTCCGGCAGATGGCGGATCGGCACCGGCCCGGTGACACGGTCCTGATCGGACGGCACACCTCCACCTTTTCCGTGCGATTCGCCGCGGAACTGCTCGGCGCTCCCTCGGCGTGGGTCGCGCTTTCCCCGTCGCAGATGATGCTGGTGGGCATGGCCGTACACAGTTGCCGGACGCAGCTCGCGCCCGGGATGGACGCGGTCCGCCGCGAGCTCGGGCTGGCCGCTGTCACCGACTGGCGGAGCTGGTTCAAGGAGGTCGGCCTCGAACTCGGCCTGTGGCCGGAATGGTTCGACGAGGCGGGCCCGCGGACGCCCCGTCGCGTGGTGCGGACCGGCTTCGTGGTGCCGGACGAGGATCCCGGCGAAGGGCTCCCGGCCGGCGCCGAGGCGCTGCTGGCGGAGCGCCCGGTGCTGCTGACCGGTGGCACGAGCAGGATGCAGGACTGCCGCTTCTACGAGGCCGCGGTCGAGGGATGCGCGGGCAGGCCGGTCATGCTGGTGGCGCGCCACGCCGACCTGGTGCCCGACCCGCTCCCCGACGGCATGACGTGGTTTCGGCGGCTCCCGTTCCGCGATGTCGTGCCCCGGGTGGCGGCGCTCGTCCACCATGGCGGGATAGGCACCCTCACCCGCGCGCTGGCCGCGGGCGTCCCGCAGGTCATGCTGGCGGACACGGTGGACCGGCCCGACAACGCGGCGCGGCTGTCGCGTCTCGGCTTGGCCACGTGGCTGCCGAGCAGCAGCTGGAACCGCGACGAGATCTCCGCCGCGGTGGCTGAGGCGGCCGATGACACCGGCTATGGGGAACGTTGCCGGAAGACCGTCGGTGCTCTGGATCCGGAGGCCGGGCTCGCCGAGGCGTGCGCTCGAATCGAACTCCTGCTGGAGCCGGCGACTGGATTGCCGGCGTGAATCCCTTACCGCTCTCAGCCGATCAGGAACGTCTCTGGTTCCTGCACCACGTGGATCCCGGCGATCCGTCCTTCCATCTTTCCCACGCCGCCCGGCTCATCGGCCCGATCGACGTCTCGGCGCTGACCCGCGCGTTTCAGGAGATCGTCACGCGTCACGAAGCGCTGCGCGCCCGGTTTCCGGCCGTGGACGGTAGTCCTTCGCAGGTCATCGATCCGCCCGGAGATTTCGAGCTGGAGATCTTGACCTGCGAGGGACTGGTGGACGAGCTCGTCACCAGGCCGTTCGACCTGGCACGGGACCGGCTGCTCCGGGTCGCATTGATCAGGCTGGGCCCCGAGGAGCACGTGCTGGAGCTGGTCGCGCATCACATCGTGTGCGACGGGCGTTCGATCGGCATTCTCCTGAGCGAGTTGTCCGTCCTGTACGAAGCCTTCCGCAAGGGCGAGCCTTCGCCGCTGCCGCCGTTGCAGACGCGGTGGGCGGATTTCGTCCGCGCGGAGACCGCCGACGGCGAGTCGCTGGCGTACTGGAAGGACCAGCTGGCCGATGTGCCGCCGCTGCGGCTGCCCACCGACCAGCCGCGGCCGGCCGTCGCCGGAACCAGGAGCGCCCTCTACCCGTACACGATCCGGAGGCCCCTCGCGGCGCGTTTCTCGGCGTTCGCCGCCGCGGCGCGGTGCACGCCTTTCATGGCGCTCATGGCCGCCTACCAGACGCTACTCGCCGCCAACAGCGGCCAGCACGACTTCTGCGTCGGCTTCCCGACAGCCGGTCGGGACCGGCCCGAGGACGATCAGCTGATCGGCTACTTCGCGAACATCGCGGTGCTGCGAGCGGATCTGTCCGGCGACCCCACGTTCCTGGAGTTGATGCACCGGACCCGGTCCCGCTTGATGGCCGCGCTCCGGCATCGGAAGCTGCCCCTGGAAAGGCTGCTCACCGCGCTGGACATCGAACGCGATCTCAGCCGCCCGCCCCTGTTCCAGACCACCTTCGGGATGACCTACGACGCCGGCGACCAGGCCATCCGGCTGGCCGGGTTGCAAACCGACTGGCTCGAGACCGGCTTCACCCACTCGCCGTACGAGCTGAAGCTCGACATCTTCGACCATGACGGCGAGTGGCTGATGATGCTCGTCTACAACCGCGACCTGTTCGACGAGAGCACAATCGACCGCTTCGCCCGCGACTTCGAATCCCTGCTGTCCCGGATCCCTGACAATCCCCAGGTACGGCTGTCGCAACTGACGGCTCCGTCCGGGCGCGAACGCGACCAGCTGATCGACGAATGGAACCGGACAGCGCCGCCCGGGCGAACCCTGTTCCCCGACCTTTTCCAGGAGCAGGTCGAGCTCCGGCCGGATGCGATCGCGGTGAGCTGCGGGCCGACCCGGCTGAGCTACGCCGAACTCGACCGCCGCGCCAACGAGCTGGCCGCCCAGCTGGACGTACGACCCGGGGACCGCGTGGCGGTGTGCCTGCCCCGCTCGATTGAGGCGCTGGTGGCGCTACTGGCCGTGCAGCGGACCGGCGCCGCGTACGTACCAGTCGATCCGGGCTACCCGGCCGCGCGGCTGACCTTCGTGCTCGCCGACTGTGGCGCGTCGCTGGTGCTGACCAGCTCGGAAACCGTGACGGCCCTGCCCGGCCACCCGGTCCCGACCGTGCTGATCGACAACCCGCCCCCCGCCCGGCCCGGCTTCACTCGCGCCGGGATCCGCGGCGCGGACGCCGCCTACGTCCTCTACACGTCCGGTTCGACCGGCCGCCCCAAGGGGGTCGTAGTGCCGCACGCGGCGCTCGCCAACCTGCTGGCTGCCATGAGAGACCTGATCGGCGCGACACCTCAGGACGTCTGGCTGGCGCTGACCTCCCTGTCCTTCGACATCTCCGCCCTCGAGCTCTACCTGCCGCTGGCCACCGGCGGCCGAATGGAGATCGCCGACACCGCAGCCGACGGCTTCCAGCAGGTCCGGCTGATCCAGCAAGCCGGAGTCACCCACGTCCAAGCCACCCCGTCCGGCTGGCTCATGTTGCTGGAATGCGGGCTCCACGACCCAGCGCTCACCGCCCTGGTGGGCGGCGAAGCCCTCGGCAGCGAACTGGCGAACCGGCTGCGAGCTGCCACCGGCCGACTGTTCAACGTCTACGGCCCGACCGAGACCACGATCTGGTCGACCGCCTGGCCTATCCCCGCCGACCCGAAGGAGGTGCGCATCGGCGGCCCCATCCGAGGAACCCAGGTCTATGTCGTCGGCGACCACCTCGAACTGGTCCGCCAAGGCGTACCCGGCGAACTGCTCATCGGCGGCGCAGGAGTGGCCCATGGCTACCTGGGACGGCCCGCACTGACAGCCGAACGGTTCGTCCCCGATCCATACGGATCGCCCGGTGGCCGCCTGTACCGCACCGGAGACCGGGTGCGCTGGCATGACGACGGCAGCCTGGAATTCCTCGGCCGCGCCGACAACCAGGTCAAACTGCGCGGCCACCGGATCGAACTGGGCGAAGTGGAGGCGGCCTGCGAGGCCGTGCCCGGCGTGGTGGCGGCCGTCGCCGCCGTACACGACGAGAACCTCATCGCCTATCTCGTGGGAGACGCGGACTCGGACGGGGTGCGTGCCGCCCTCGCCGAACGCCTGCCCGCCTACCTGGTGCCCACCCGATTCATCCGGCTCGAAGCGCTGCCACTGACGCCCAACGGCAAACTCGACCAGCGGGCGCTCCCGGCCCCGCAGGCACCCGAGACGAGGTTCGTCGCCCCCAGCGGCGACGCCGAAGAACTGATCGCCGATATCTGGCGCGAACTGCTCGACCTGGAGCGGGTCAGCGCCGCCGACGACTTCTTCCGCCTCGGTGGGCACTCCCTGCTCGCCGTCCGGGTCACCGCGAGACTGCGGGCGATCGCGGGCGTGGAACTGCCGATCATGACGATGTTCACCCACCGGACGGTGGCCGAACTCGCCACCGTGGTGGAGGAGCGGCTCCTGAAGGAGCTCTCCGAGCTATCCGACGAGGAAGCCGAGCGTCTCCTGGACGGCCATGGAGGGAAACTCTGAAAATTTCATCCCTGCGACGGGAATGGCGCGCCCGCCGTTCCGCCGAATAGTCGGTGCACATCAGCGGGCCGCGCTTCCGGATCTCGTTGTATTCGAAGTCCGCAGCTTTATGACCGGCGTCCCGTACTTCTCCGCCCGCCGAAGAGCCCGGTCACCCTGGGATTGACAGGTGAGTCGCCGTCGCGTTACGAATACGGCCGAGCCCTCAATTCACCACCGCGTCCCAGCCGTGGTTATGTTAGCGCAAACATCCGCTGCGGTCTCCAGTCAAGGACGGTCCCATGCGTGCACCGAGGAGTCACAGGACCCGGAACGCCGCTGCCAGGAGGGTGCTCGCCACCGTTCTGACGTTGTTTGCCGCCGTCGCCACGGGCATGCTCCAGCCCGTCCCGGCCCACGCCGCCGGCCCGGTCCCGCACTACCTGATGACCGCGTTCACCAACAGCAGCGAGTCGAACATGTACGTCTACGACTCCTTCAACGCCACCAACTACAACCTGGTCCGGGCCAACGCCTACACCCCGCCGTCAGGGTTGATCCGCGACCCGAGCGTGATCCGGCACACCGACGGCTACTACTACCTCGTCTACACCACCAACTGGACGGGCAACACGATCGGCTTCGCGCGCAGCGCCGACTCCGTCAGCTGGACGTTCCTGCGCAACGTCGCCGTCGGCCTCAACGGCTCCACCGGCAGCACCTGGGCGCCCGAATGGTTCAAGGACTCCGACGGCAGCGTCCACGTGATCTTCTCCGCGTCCACGACCGGCACCGCCGGCCAGTTCCGCCCGTACCGGATCACCGCCACCAACACCGCGCTGTCGGCCTGGACCGCGCCGGTCGCGCTGGGCATCCCGGCCAACTACATCGACAGTTTCGTGGTCAAGGTCGGCGGGACGTACCACAACTTCCTCAAGAACGAGACGACCAAGTACATCGAGCACGCCACCGCCACCTCGCTCAACGGCCCCTGGCAGTTCCCCGGGACCGGCAACTGGGCGGGCTGGGGCTCCGGGCTGGAGGGGCCGGCGCTGACGCGGCTGGCCGACGGCCGGTGGCGGCTGTACTTCGACAACTACACCGGCGGCCGGTACTACTACGCCGACAGCTCCAACCTGTCGTCCTTCGGCGCCAAGGTGGAGCTGGCCGGGCTCTCCGGCGTGGCCAGGCACTTCACCGTCCTGCGCGAGGACGTCGGCGACACCACGGCCGTCCCCACCGGCAACCGGTCCCTGCGCTCGGCCAACTTCCCCGACCGGTACGTACGCCACCGGAGCGGCCTCGCCTACATCGACCCGCTCAGCGCCACCAGCCCACTCGCCGACCGCCAGAGCGCCACGTTCACCGTGGCCGCGGGACTGGCCAACTCCGGCTGCTACTCGTTCCAGTCGGTGCACACGCCCGGCTACTACCTGCGCCACTACAACATGGCGCTCACCCTGCAGCGCGACGACGGATCGGCGATCTTCAAGGGCGACGCCACCTTCTGCGGCCGGGCCGGGCTCGCGGGCGGCGGCGCGATCTCCTTCGAGTCCTACAACCTGCCCGGCCGCTACCTGCGCCACTACAACTACGCGATGCGACTCGACCTGAGGGAGTCAACCTCGGTGTACGCCTCCGACGCCTCCTTCACGATGACCTCACCACTGGCCTGACCGACACGCCCTCCGGCTTGGGTGGTCTCGGACAGCGAGCCGACATCCCACTTGACCGACGTGGGGGTCCCAGAATTCGGCGTGTCATGGGGTGATCCGTAGGATGCGGTCGCCTTCGGGGGTCTGGGGGAGGCGGTCCTCGCGGCCGACCTGGTCGCGGTTGGAGGTGGTGACCCATAGGGAGCCGTCTGGGGCTACGGCGATGGTTCGCAGGCGGCCGTGGGTGTTGAGTAGTTTGCGGGGGTCGGTGCCGTCCAGGGTGAGGCGGTAGAGGGTCTGGCCGCGGAGGCAGGCGACGTAGAGGTGGTCGCCGAGGACGGCGATGCCGCTGGGGGAGGCGATGCTGGTGGGGGTCCAGGTGGCGATGGGGTTGGTGAACTGGGGGTTGGTGCTGAAGCCCTCGACTACCGGCCAGCCGTAGTTGCGGCCGGGCTGGATCAGGTTGATCTCGTCATAGGTCTTGGAGCCGAACTCGGAGGCGTACATCCGGCCTTGAGCGTCCCATGCCAGTCCCTGCACGTTGCGGTGGCCGTAGCTCCACACGGCGGAGTTTGCGAACGGGTTGCCGGGTGCGGGTTTGCCGTCGGGGGTCAGGCGCAGGATCTTTCCGCCGAGTGACGCGCGGTCCTGGGCGAACCGGCTTTCGAAGTAGGTTTCGCCGACGCTGGCGTAGAGCATGCCATCGGGGCCGAACGCGAGGCGGCCGCCTTGGTGGAAGCGGGCCCCTTCGCCGCCGGAGACGGGGATGCCGGTCAGGATCGGCTGCGGCGGTTGGCCAAGGTGGAGCCGGGCGATGCGGTTGTCGTTGGTGGCGCTGTAGTAGATGTAGACCCATTTGTCGGTGGCGTAGTTGGGAGATACGGCGATGCCGAGCAGGCCGCCCTCCCCTAGTCGCCGGTCCACCTCGGGGAGTCGTTGCGCCTCGGTGACCTTCCCGTCCGGGGTAACCGACATGATCCGCGCGATGCCGCCCGCGTCGACCGAATCGTCCTGGAAGGTGGGCACCTGGTTGCCGCGTTCGGTGACCAGGGCGGTGCCGTCGGGGAGGAAGGCCAGACCCCAGGGGATGCGCAGGCCGGTGGCGACCGTCCGTACGGCCGAGGCGGGCAGTTCGATCTCGGCGGCGCCGGTGATGGCGGGAGTTGCCGACGACGAGCCGGGGGTGCCTTCCACCAGGGTGTCGCCGTCATCGCCACTGGCACACCCGACAAGGATCGCGCCGGCCAGGGTTAACCCGGCCAGGGCTGCGGCGCTTCGTGCGTACCTGCTCATGAGCGGCTCCTTTGGTAGTAGGGGCCCGGGTCGGTCCTCAAGGGGTGAGGAAGTACGACCAATGCGTTCGCGTGATATTCAGTTAAGCCGCCACTTCGATTTCGACAATATCGACGTCCCCGCTCATTGAGCGTCTTGGCCAGGGACTCGGCGTGAGATGAATTTTGCCACTTCTGATCCGCCGCTGGGAGCGGAGCTGCGGATTGCGGAGTAGATGACATGTGAAATAATTGTGCAGATTAAGGACGAAATTCGTTGAATTGTAGTTTTTCCATCGAGTTCGGTGATCGGATGGCAAACCCTCGGCTTGGGCTGGACGATATGCCCGGACTTGTGTAGTTTCCGGGCATGCCCGTGGTGCGCGAGGGGCAGTCCGATCTGGTCGCCGGTCGCTACCGCCTGGTGCGGGAACTGGGACGCGGGGGCATGGGCGCGGTGTGGCAGGCCCACGATGAGGTGCTGGGGCGTGACGTGGCGCTCAAACGGGTTCTGCTTCCCGACCACGCCGACCGACAGGAGCGTGAGCAGGGGGCACGGCGCATCCTGCGCGAGGCCAGGGCGGCGGCCCGGCTCCGGCATCCATCGGTGATCCGCATCCACGACGTGGTGGAGGATCGGCAGGGACCGTGGATCGTCATGGAGCTACTGGCCGCCGAATCGCTGCAGCAGCGGATCACCCGGACCGGTCCGCTTCCGGAGCGGCAGGTGGCGCGAATCGCCGCCCGGCTCCTGGACGCGTTGCGCGCGGCGCACGCCGCCGGGGTCGTGCACCGGGACATCAAGCCCGGCAACATCCTGCTCGGCGAGGAGGATGAGGTCCTGCTCACCGATTTCGGCATCGCCCATCCCGCGGGCGACCCCGCGATCACCACCAGCGGGGTGATCGTCGGCTCCCCCGCCTACCTGCCGCCGGAACGCCTCCGGGGTGACTCGGGCGACACGGCCGGGGATCTGTGGTCGCTGGGCGCGACACTGTTCGCGGCGGTGGAAGGACAACCCCCCTACAACAGGGCAGAACCGGCCGCTGTCCTGGCCGCCATCCTGACTCACGACCCCGACCCCATGCGGCACGCAAACCTGCTGCGGCCACTCATCCAGGGCCTATTGCGCCGCGACCGGCGCCAGCGACTGAGCATCGAACACGCGCTCGTCCTCCTCGCGGCCACCGGCTTCGAACCGGCGACGGCCAGGTGGCCGGGACGCGGGTGGCCTGCCGCCATCAGCGGTGCGGCGGCGGTGATGACCGCGGTGTCGGCGGTGCTGGTCGCCGTGCTGCCCATCTCGGTGCCGTGGACTTTCCTCACGGCGGCGATGTTCCTGGCCGGTCTGACCCTGCTCGCCCCCGCCCTGCCCGGGCTGCTGCCTCCGGTTGGGCCCTGGCAGCGGCGAGCACTGCTCCCAAGGTGGGGAATGGCGGCGGCGAGCCGGGCTGGGTCCTGGCAGCGGCGGGCACTGCTCGCGGGCGCCTCCATCCCGCTGTGCGGCGCCGTGATCCTGTCCCTGTTCACCGCGCTCGACCTGCTCGGATCCCTCGGTCCCCCACTTCAGGCCGTCATCACCGGCACCAGCCTGTGGCTTGCCTTCATCGGCGCGCTGACCTGGCGGCTCAGCAGAATCGCCGCCGCCGCCCTCCTGTTCAGCGCCACCGCTTACCTGTCGATCGCGCTCCCCGGCCTGTCCCGGCTCTGGTTCGACATCCCCCAGTTGCCGCTGCCCATCGGCTGGCGCTTAGCTCAGCTCGGCGCGTTCGCCGCAGCCGGATGGGCCGGCTGGATCGCCTACCGGCTACTGCGACCACCCACCCGCAGCTGATCTACACGGTTTCGGGGTCGGAGTGCGGTGGCGTCAGGGTGGCTCCCAGGAGGCGCGAAGGGAAAACCCCACGGAGCTCAGAGCGTACCGTCGGTCCGCTTGCCTGAGAGCATCGCATACTTACTCGTACGCCCCGCGCTATCGAGAGCTATCGCGTTCGGGGATCGCCATTCCGGCGCCGGAACGAATAACCTGGATCTCGTGACTGAGCAAAGCGCCGGTGAGATCCACAGGACTCTGCGAGCTTCAGATGCGGACCGCGAGGCGGTGTCGGATCGTCTGCGGGTGGCCGCCGGTGAGGGCCGGATCACCCTGGACGAGCTGGAAGACAGGCTCGAAAGCGTATACGCCGCCAAGACCTACGCCGAGCTTGACACCCTAGTCGTGGATCTTCCGCGAGGCCGGTCGGTGCTGCTGCCCGATGCCCAGGCGCTGGTCCTTGAGACCCGTTCCGGAAAGATCAGGCAGGAGGGTCGCTGGGTGGTGCCCGAGCGGATCACGGCCACGGTCACGATGGGCAACATCACGATCGACTTCACCGAGGCGGTATGCCATCACCGGGAGGTGCGCCTGGAGGCCACCTGCGGGTCGGGAAGAATCATCGTCATCGTGCCGCGCGACTGGATCGCCGTCGTCGACGGGCTCGTCTCGGGGATGGGCCATGTGATCAACAAGGCACCTGGCTCCGCCGACATGAATGTGACGACGACGCTGCGGCTGAGCGGCAAGCTCGGCATGGGTCGTATCAAGATCAGGTATCCAAGCCGCTGAAGTGACGACGCCATTCGGTCCGAAGCGTTCTGGATCGCGCCGGAGGCCCTGGCGCTTCTTGCGCGGGCGGGTCTCGCCCGCATCCTCCGAGGCCGCCACGGGACGAGCGATGCCACACAGCTGGAGAGCGCTCGATGGCGGGCGGCCTCGTCCACGAGATTCAGCCAACCGCATCGCGCGAGGCTGGCGTCACCGCTGTCTCCGGCCGATCGCTTGGTGTGGTACGCCGTGGTACGGCGGGGGTACTATTGAGTCATGGATGCTCAGAGGTCTCGTCCGACCGAGGTGAGCGTGCGCCAGTTCGTCAACGACTCCGGTAGCGTCACGCGCGGCTTGCGCGAGGGGAAGCGGTACATCTTGACGATCAATGGTGAGCCGCTTGCCGAAGTCAAGCCGATCAAGCGTCGCCGGTTCGTTCCCACGGGTGAGGCGCAGGCCGTCTTCGCCACCGCTCCGGCTGTTGACTGGGGCGAGGTACGGGCTGATCTGGACATGGTGATCGATGACGAGCTTCGTGATCCATTCGAGGGGACTGGCCTGTGAGCCGGCATGAGCGAGGCGTTCTGGACACGAACATCGTGGCCGCCTTCAAGCTTTTCGATCCCGCCGAGCTGCCCGTGGAGTCGGCGATCACCACCGTCACGCTCGGTGAGTTGTCGCGCGGGCCGTACGCGACCGATGATCCGGTCAAGCGCGCGGGAAGGATCGCGGTGCTCCAGCATGCCGAGGCGGCGTTCGGTGATCCGCTGCCGTACGACGCCGAGGCGGCCCGGATGTTCGGACAGCTCTGTGCCGTCGTGTACGCGCAAGGCCGGCAGCCACGGAGCCGGACCGCCGACCTGATGATTGCCGCGACAGCCGCCAGCAACGAACTGCCGTTGTTCACCGCGAACCCCAAGGACTTCGACGGCTTGGAACGGCTGGTGGATGTGGTCGCCGTGATGCGCCCTCACGGCGCGACGGGCTAGCCGCAAGGGCGTCCTCAGTGCGCGGCCAGGATCGCGGCGTTGACGAGTTTGGCGGCGCGGTCGGCGGTGCCGAATCCCGGGCGGGGGCCCGAGTAGTACAGGGACGCTGTCACGTTGGCGGTTTTGAACATGACGGTCGTCTGGTGGTAGCCGTCGGCTTGGCGGGTCCAGCTGTAGGTGGCGTCGCCGACGGTCCGGGTGGCCCGCAGGCGGGTGGCGGGATAACGTTTGGGCTCGTCCTCCATGGTCGCCCGGGTCATGTCGTACGCCGACTGGGTGACTTCCATTGTCGTGAACTGGGTCTTCTGCAAGTTGATGAACGCGGTGTTGCCGGGCCCCGTCCACATGCACGAGTCGTGGGTCTGGAACTGGCGCTTGACCGCACCGCCCAGGAGAATCCGCGCCTGGGCCGGGGTGAGCAGGTCACACGCTTCGGGATTACCGAGGAGCAGCGGAGTCGCCTGGGCCGTGGGTTCTGACGTGGGTTCTGACGATGGCTCGCCGGTCCCGGGCGCGGTGGCGGAGCTGCTCGTGCGTGGAGTGTCGGCGAATGACGGGATCAGGTCGCCGCGCCACACGACCACGCCGGTGACGGCGAGCAATGTCACCCCCAGGACGCCGCCGACGATGAGCGGCGCCGGGGAGCGACGGCGCGGGGCCGGCTGGGCGGGCATGGTGGGGCCGGTGGGGATCCCGCCTCCGGCGATCGCCTGAAACTGGGCGGCGGCATAGCCGGGCGGGCAGCGGCGCGCCGGGTCCTTCTCCAGGATCGCGGCCAGTACGGGCGCCAGCGGCCCCGCCAGCCGCATCGGATGCGGCTCGTGCATCAGCACCGCGGCCATGATCGCCGCGGGGTTCTCCCGATGGAACGCCGTGGTCCCCTCGACGGCCGTGTACAACGTGGCGCCCAGCGACCACAGATCCGCCAGCGGCCCGTCAGGCTCGCCACGCAGGCGTTCTGGAGCCATATATCCGGGCGAACCGCTCAGCAGCCCGGTCTGCGTCAGGGCCACGTCGCCCGCCACGGTCGCGATGCCGAAGTCGGTGAGCAGGACCCGGCCCTGGCCGGTGATCAGCACGTTGCCCGGTTTGACGTCCCGATGCAGGATGCCCATGGAATGCGCGGCGTTGAGCGCGTCCAGCATGGTCAGCCCGATCTCGGCCACCCGCTGCGGCGGCAGCGGCCCACTGGTACGGACGATCTTGTCAAGGGACTGCCCCCGGACCAGCTCCATGATGATCCACGGACGCCCGCCGTCCAGGACCACGTCGTGCACGGTCACGATCGAGGGGTGGGAACGCAGCCGCGCGGCGGCGCGGGCTTCGCGCAGGGTGCGCTCGCGCATCTCCACCAGCTGGGCTTCGCCGAGGTCGGGCGGTAGCAGCACTTCCTTGATCGCGACCTCTTGGCGGAGGAGTTCGTCCATGGCGTGCCAGACCGTGCCCATGCCACCCTGGCCGATGGGCGAAATAAGCCGGTACCGTTCGGCGAGCAGGGTCACTTCGCGAATCCCCACATTGGTCGGGGATCGGTAAAGTCCGCCACGGCGTTTCTCCTCAGGTGTTTCCGGCGGGTCAAACCGTACTTCATCACACGGTCCCGGCTCATCCTGAAGGAGCGAAGTTCTAGTGGTGGACCCTTCTGTGGTGCTTTATCAGGGCGGCCACGCCCGCCGCGACGGCGGCGGCGGTCACGTAGCGGGCGCGGTGCTTTCGCGGCGGCGTTTCGGAGGCCGGCCGGGCAGGGGTGGTCTCCGGTGGTGTGTTATGCCGGGTGTGGGCGGCGACGACGTCGTTGACAGGAGGCGCTTCGTTCATGCGCCTGGCACTCTCGGCTAGGTCGTCGGATATGTCGGGCCGGCGTGGTGGTTCGATCGGCGGCCAGATCAGCATGGCGGGTGTCGGGTCGGCGGTGGACGGCGCCGCCGCCTCCGGCCGGGTGGTCGCCGCCGGCCGAATCTGGGGCACGTTGAGCGAGAGCGAGACACTGTCCGGCAGTCGCTGCCCCATCTCCGCCCGCCGCGCTCCCACTTTGCCTGCCGTAACCGGCTCGGCCACCGCTCTCGGGTCAGTATCGGTCATCGACACACCCTCCCCTCGGCAATATCCACCTTTATGGTGGTTTAGTCCCCTACTAGGCCACCTACCCACGCTTCCCAGGCGAAACCATCGGGCCGGGCGAATGTAATTTTCATGCACCCGGCCTTTACCGTCCGCCCGGCCGGGAATCTTCCCAGATCCGGAGATCCCCGCAGGGAGTGGGCGCAAGTTCCTCACGCCAACAGGTGGCTGGAACGTCGTGTGATGGATACCGTGACGGAGAACTCGCGCTGGTTCCGCCCGCGGTAAGGGTGGGAGCGTTCCCATAGGTGCGCGAGTTCGAGTGGAACGGGGTTGCTTTTGTGGCTCCGTGTTTTTGGTCTGCCGATATTGGTCGTGCCGGAACAAGTAAAACCGTACCAAGCAAGATGGGAGCGCTCCCAGTGTTTCGTGCCCGTGGAGTTCATCCGGGGATCATGCCGTGACGCGGGCCGAACTCTCGCCTGCCCAGCGTTCCCGGCTCGCGCAACGGTTCCGGCAAGGGGCCCCGGCGCTGTCGATCCAGCGGCGCGCCGCGGACACGCCTCCCCCGCTGTCGTACGCCCAGGAGCGCCTCTGGTTCCTGGAGCAGTACGCCCCCGACACCCCCGCCTACACCGTCCCTTTCGCCGTCCGGGTGGACGACGCGATCGACGAAGAGGCGATGGCCAAAGCGCTCAAGGACCTGACCGCCCGGCATGAGGCCCTGCGGATGCGGTTCACCGCCACCGAGGACGGCGAGCCGCAGGTCCTGCTCGACGGCCCCGACGCCGAGTTCGACGTGGACGACAACCTGTCGCGGCTGCAGCGGGAGCTGGACCGGCCCTTCGACCTGGAGCGCGGGCCGCTGATCCGGGTACTCGTGATCAAGCTTTGCGCGAGCGAGTCGGTGCTGCTGCTGTCCATGCATCACAGCGTCACCGACGGCTGGTCGTGCGACATCGCGATGGAGGAGCTGTTCGCGCTCTACACCGCCAGGCGGGCGGGGACTGAGGCGCGGCTGGCGCCGATCGCCGTGCAGTACGGCGACTACGCGCGCTGGCAGCGGGACCGCTCGCACGACAAGGACGTCGCCTACTGGCGGGGGCAGCTGGCGGGGCTGCCGCCGCTGGACCTGCCGACCGACTTTCCCCGGCCGCCGGAACAGCGGTGGGAGGGGGCGGCGAGTGACGTCTGGGTGGACGCCGAGCTGACCGAGGCGCTGACCCTGCTCGGGCGTAAGCACGGCGCAACCAGGTATATGACGATGCTGGCCGCGTTCCAGGTGCTGCTGTCGCGGTTCTCCGGGCAGGAGGATTTCGCGGTCGGGTCGCCGGTGTCGGGGCGGGATCTGCCGGAGCTTGAGCGGATGGTGGGGGTTTTCATTAACTCGCTGCCGATGCGTGCGGACCTGTCCGGGGATCCGACGTTCGCGGAGTTGCTGGGGCGGACCCGGGAGACGGCGCTGGACGCGTACACGCACCAGGAGTTGCCGTTCGACCGGCTGGTGACCGAGCTGGCGGTCGAGCGGGACGTGTCCCGGCCGCCGGTGTTCCAGGTGCTGTTCTCGCTGCACAACTACCGGTCGAGCGGGCTGAAGACGCCGGGTCTGACGCTGGAGGCGTTTCCGGTTCCGACGGTTTCCAGCAGGTTCGACCTGGCGCTGTATCTGTTCGAGACGCCGGGCGGGCTGACGGGGACGTTCATCTATTCCACGGCGCTGTTCCGGCCCGCGACGATGGAGCGGCTGAACGCGTGTTTCGGCAGGCTGCTGCGGTCGATCGTGGCCGATCCTGACGTGCGGATCTCGGCGCTGGACATGCTCGCGGAGGAGCAGGCCGCCGAGGTCCTGGCGTTCGGGGCGAGTGAGCCGGCGACGCCGTTCACATCGGCGGGAACATTGCACGAGGCGATTTCCTCGCAAGCCGCTCGTACGCCCCTGACCACGGCGGTCGTCTGCGGCGAGAAGTCGCTGACCTACGCGGAGCTGGACGGGCTCGCCGAAGGGCTGGCGAACCGGCTGCTGCGGCTGGGGGCGGGGCCGGGAAGCCGGGTGGGGATCTGCCTGGAGCAGTCGGTGGAGTCGGCGGTGGCGGTGCTCGGCGTGCTCAAATCGGGCGCGGCGTATCTGCCGCTGGATCCCGAACATCCGCGGGAGCGGCTCGCGTTCGTGTTGTCGGACGCGGGGGCGGAGCTGGTTGTCACGGACAGCACGCTGCTCGACCGCCTTCCTGGTGGGGTCAGCCCGGTCCTGGTCGGCGAAGGGTTGAACGGGGCGAACATCGACCGAGGCGCTGGAAGCGCGGATCTCGCGTATGTGATCTACACCTCCGGGACGACCGGGCGGCCGAAGGGTGTCGCCGTTCAGCATCGCGAAGTCATGACATATCTGGCGGGCGTGCACGAACGTTTCGGGATAGAACCGGGCGCGTCATACGCGCTGCTGCAATCGCTGGCGTTCGACTTCGCGGTGACGGTCTTCTACCTGTGCCTGATGACCGGCGGCACCCTCAACCTGATCCCCTCCCGCACAGCAGGCCCCGATTTAGCCGCATATTTCCGGAGAAAACCGGCGGACTATCTCAAGATCACGCCATCACATCTGGCCGCGCTGTCCGCCGACACGCCACCCGCCGAACTGCTCCCCCGGCGGCTGCTGATCCTCGGCGGCGAGGCGGCCGACGCCACGTGGGCAAGCGAACTCGCCCAGATCTGCCCGGTCGTCAACCACTATGGCCCGACCGAAGCCACGGTGGGCGTCACCACGTACAAGATCGAAGGCCCGCACGACCACGGCACGCTCCCCATCGGCAAACCCCTCCCGGGCGCGCGCGTGCACGTCCTTGACCGGCACCTGCGCCCCGTCCCCGTGGGCGTCCCCGGCGAGGTCTATCTCGGCGGCCCCCGCCTGGCCCGCGGCTACCTGAACAGAGCGGCGCTCACCGCCGAGAACTTCCTCCCCGACCCGTACGGCGAGCCCGGCGCCCGCATGTACCGCACCGGCGACCTGGCCCGCTGGCTGCCCTCCGGCGACCTGGACTTCCTCGGCCGCCGCGACCACCAGCTCAAAATCCGCGGCTACCGCGTCGAACCCGCCGAGATCGAAGCCGTCATCGGCGGCGCCTGCGTAGTCGTCCCCCGCAACGGCCGCCTGATCGCCTACCTCACCGGCGACCCAGTCCCCGACGAGGACCTCCGCGACCGCCTGGCACGAACCCTCCCCGACTACATGATCCCCACCCAGTTCATCTGGCTGGCCGAACTCCCCCTCAAATCCCACGGCAAGATCGACCGCGACAAACTCCCCGAACTCGCCGCGCTCCCAGCGGGCGAGCACATCCCCCCGGCCACCGAATCCGAGCGGATCGTCGCCGCCATCTGGGCCGACCTGCTCGACGCCGAGCGAGTCGGCGCGCTCGACGACTTCTTCACTCTCGGCGGCCACTCGCTGCTGGCCATGCGCGTGATCGCCCGCCTCCGCAAGGCCGTGCCACACCGGACCGTGACCGTACTCGACCTGTTCAAACACCGCACCGTACGCGACCTGGCCCGCCTCCTCGACACCGGCGACAGCGGCCCGAAACGTTTCCTCCACCGGTTCACACCACCCCGGAAGCTGACAAAAGGCACCCTCGTCTGCGCGCCGTACGGCGGTGGCAGCGCGGTCATCTACAAACCGCTGGCCGACGTGATGCCGGCCGACTGGCAGCTCCTCTCCATCGCCGTCCCCGGCCACGAGCTGGGCGAACAGGGTCGCCCGATCCCGGAGGTCGCCGACGGCTGCGTGGCGGAGATCCTGGAGAACGTCCAAGGCCCGCTCGTCCTGTACGGCCATTGCGGCCTGGGCGTCATGCTCACCGTGGACATCGCCCGCAAGCTGGAGGCGGCCGGCCGCGAGGTGGACGCCGTCTACCTGGGCGGAATCTTCCCGTTCGGCCGCCCGAGGGGCCGCCTGGCCGGGCTCTCCCGCGTCATGGAGCGCCTGCGCAGCGACCAGATCTGGGCCAACGCCCTGCAAGCGGCCGGCCTGGACCTCGACGACCTCGAACCCGCCCAGCTCAAGCTCGTGATCGAGAACCGCAGGCGGGGCACCCGCGAGGCCGAGCAGTACTTCACGAACCTGTTCGAGCAGGGCATCGCGCGCCTGCGCGCCCCCGTCATCTCGGTGGCGGGCGAGCGCGACCCGGCCTGCGAGTTCTACCAGGAGCGCTACCGCGAGTGGCATCTGCTGAGCGACTGCGCCGCCGGGGTGGTACTCGACGAAGCCGGGCACTTCTACCTGAAGTACCGCGCCGAGGAGCTGGCCGCGATCGTCACCGGCACCCACCGGGCGATCGCGGCGGACGCCACAGAGCCGCTCCGCCGTACCGAGCGGTCCACCTGGTGGCTGCAGGGCCTGTCCCGCAAGGACGTGGCGGCCGACGAGGACGGGCTCGCGCTCGGCCCCAGCCCGAGCATGCGCCGCTTCTTCGCCGTCGCCGCCGGGCAGCTGATCTCGTGGACGGGCTCGGCGCTGACCGACTTCGCCATCCCGGTGTGGATCTACATCACCACCGGGTCGCTCGCCGACTTCACCATGTTCGCGGTGCTCGGGCTGGTGCCCGGCATGCTGGTGTCGCCGCTGGCCGGGGCGATCGTGGACCGGTACGACCGGCGCACCATCATGATCCTCGGCGATCTGGCCGCGGGCGGGGTGCAGCTGATCCTGGGCGTCCTGGCGTGGACCGGCAACCTCCAGGTGTGGCATATCTATCCGCTGATCGTGGCGCTGTCGCTGGCGCTCACGTTCCAGCGGTTCGCGTACATGTCGGCGGTCCCGCAGCTGGTGCCCAAGCAGTACCTGGGCCACGCCAACGGCGTCGTGGCGACCGTGAGCGGGTCGGCCATGCTGCTGGTGCCGCTGCTGGCGGTGGGGCTGCTGTCGGTGATCGGCCTCGGCGGCATCCTGGCGCTGGACGTGTTCAGCTACGTGGTGGCGACCCTCGTGGTGGTCTTCGTCCGGTTCCCCAGGACGATGGCGTGGCGGCGCAGGGAGGGGCTGCTCGCCGAGATCGCGGGCGGCGTCCGGCACTCGTGGGGCAACGTCAGCTTCCGGGCCATGCTGCTCTGGTTCGCGGTGCTCAACGTGTTCCTCGCGCCGCTGTGGCTGATGTTCACGCCGCTGGTGCTGTCCTTCGCGGCGCTGGCCGACATCGTGCGGGTGTCGCTGGCCGGCGGAGTGGGCGGCCTGCTCGGCGGCCTGGTGATGAGCGTCTGGGGCGGGCCGCGCAAACACCGGCTGCGCGGGGTGTTCCTGGCCACGCTGGGCTTCGCGGTGTTCTGCGGGGTGGTGGGGGCCCGCTCGGACCTGACCCTGATCGCGGCGGGCGCGTTCGGCATGGCGTTCTGCATGACCCTGATCAACGGCCAGTACGCGACGATCATCCAGGTCAAGGTGCCGCAGCGGTTCCACGGCCGGGTGATCGCGCTGAACACGCTGGTGGCCTGGTCGACCCTGCCGTTCGGCTACATCGTGGTCGTGCCGTACGGGTCGGAGCTGTTCAAGCACATCGGCGAGGCGGCCGGCGTCGGCGCGGACCGCGGCATCGGCCTGCTCTATCTGGTCTGCGGCCTGGCGATCGCGGTCATCGCGCTGGCCGCGCTGCGGATCAGGAGGCTGGCCCGTTTCGACGAGGAGGTGCCGGACGCGGTGCCCGATGACCTGGTTGGCACACAGGCGCTGAAGCGCCGGCTCGAGAAGGTCGCGTCATGACCCCCGAGGATCGCGCGGAGCTGGTCAAGCGGCTGGCGGAGCTGCCGCAGGCGCGGCGGGAGGCGCTGCGCAGATCGCTGGCCGAGCAGGCGGACGGCATGGCTTGGCCGCTCTCCTCCGGCCAGGAGCGGCTGTGGTTCCTCAGCAGGTTCGACCCGGCCGACACCGGCTACCACATGATGTGGCATGTCCGGCTGCACGGCGCGGTGGACCACGCGGGGCTGGTCTGGGCGTTCTCCCGGATCGTGGCCAGACACGAGGTGCTGCGCACCCGGTTCCTGCTGCGGGGCGACCGGCCGGCGCAGGTGGTACGGGAGCCGGCGCAGGTGCCGGTGGAGCGGATGGACGGCGGCGAGCAGGCGGTGGTCGGGTTCGTCAACCGGCCCTTCGACCTGAGCAGGGACCTGCCGATCCGGGTGGCGCTGATCGCCGACGGGGACGCGCACCTGCTCTGCATGGTGATCCACCACATCGCCGGCGACGCCTGGTCGCTCGACGTGCTCATGCGCGAGCTGGCCGAATGTTATGCCGCCTACCGGGAAGGCCGGGAAGCCGACCTGCCCGCCCTCCCCCTGCAATACCGGCATTTCGCGGTGTGGGAGCGGAAGCGGCAGGACCCGCGCGCCCTGGAGTGGTGGGCCGAGTGGCTCGCCGGGGTGCCGCCCTTGGACCTGCCCACCGACCGGCCGCGGCCGAGGCGGTGGAGCGGGCGGGCGGTTCGCCAGTACGTCTCGGTGCCCGACGACGCCGCGACCAGGCTGGAGGAGCTGGCCAAGCAGGAGCGCTGCACCCAGTTCATGGCGCTCGTGGTGGCGTTCCAGGCGAGCATGGGCATGCTGGCCGGGCAGGAGGACTTCTGCGTGGGCGTGCCGGTGCACGGGCGGGGCCGGGCCGAGTTCGCGCCGCTGATCGGCTGCTTCTCCAACACGATCGCACTGCGCGCCGACCTGTCCGGCGACCCGACCTTCCGGGAGCTGCTGCGCCGGGCCAAGGGGCCGTTCCTGCGGGCGCTGCAGAACTCCGACACACCGTTCGAGCGGGTGCTGAACGCGGTCCAGCCGCCCCGGGACCTGAGCCGCCCGCCGCTCTGCCAGGTGGTGTTCAACCTGACCCACGATCTGCCGAAGGCCGACCTGTTCCGTACCACGCTGGGCGATCTGCGGGTGGAGACGTGCGAGCCGCTGCGGGTCACCCAGGCCAGGGCGGAGATCTTCGGGGAGATCTACCGGGACGCCGGCGGCGTCGGCGGCTGGCTCGAATACAACAGCGACCTGTTCTCCGCCGAGACGGGACACCTGATCGGGGAGACCTTCACCCGCCTGGTCCATCGGGCGGGCAAGCACCCCGATCTGCGTCTATCCCATCTGAAAGGCATGTGAGTTGACTTCCTCCCCATGGCCGAAGCCGGAGGATTCCAGCCCTCGCAGGCTGGACTTTCCTGCTTCACCGGCGACCGCCCCCGGGACGAACCCAAGCCGAGGTCTTACACAGCCTCCACAGGCATCACATCCCGCCAGCCCGGCGGTAGGTCCGGTGGCTTGGTTCTCACTACCGGACAGGACACAGCGTACCAAGCGAAGGGAAGTCCGATGACCCTTTTGGCGCGATGGCGTGACCTGACCCCGGACGCGGTCGCGGTGAGCGGCCCCGGCGGGGACCTGACCTACGCCGAGCTGCATCGCCGGGTGAGCGCGCTGGCGGGGGTCCTGCGCGGGCGCGGGGTCCGGCCGGAGGTGCCGGTCGGCCTCTGCCTGGAGCGGACCACCGGCATGCTGGTCGCGGTGCTGGCGGTGTGGGCGGCGGGCGGCGCGTACGTGCCGCTCGACCCGGCCTTCCCGGAGGACCGGCTGCGGCTGATGCGCGAGGACGCGGGAATCCGGCTGGTGCTGACCCAGCCGGGCGTGGACGAGCGGCTGGTCGCGGGCGTGCCCGAGGTGCTGACGATCAGCGAGGGCGGGCTGGCGGCGCAGGACGCCGAGCCGGGCCTCTGGCCGCACGGCGATCTGGCGTACCTGATGTACACCTCGGGCTCGACCGGCCGCCCGAAGGGGGTGGCGGTCCCGCACCGCGCGGTCACCCACCTGATCGAGTCGTTCGCGGACACGCTGAAGCCGGCCCCCGGCGACGTCTGGCTGGCGGTGACGACCCTGTCGTTCGACATCTCCGTGCTCGAGCTGCTGCTGCCGCTGGCCTGCGGCGCCCGGGTGGTGATCGCGGCGGACACCGCCGACGGCAAGGCGCTGCGCGAGCTGGCGATCGCCCAGGGGGCGACGATCATGCAGGCCACCCCGGCCGGCTGGCGGGTCCTGCTCGAATCCGGCGGCGTGCCGGAACAGATCGCGACCCGCCTGTGCGGCGGGGAGGCGCTGCCTCGCGACCTCGCCGACGCGCTGCTCGCCGACGGAGTGCGGCTGTGGAACGTGTACGGCCCCACCGAGACCACGGTCTGGTCCGCCGCGGGCCTGGTCGCGCCGGCGCCCGCCCCGGTCACCCTCGGCGACCCGGTCGGCGACACCGGCCTGTACGTGCTCGCCGAGGACGGCTCCCCCGCCGAGGAGGGCGAACTGCACATCGGCGGCGCGGGCGTGGCCCGCGGCTACCGCGGCCTGCCGCGCATGACGGCCGCGCGGTTCCGGCCCGACCCGTTCAGCCCGCGTCGCGGCGCCCGCATGTACGCCACCGGCGACCTGGTCCGCCGCACCGGGGCCGGTCTGGAATACCTCGGCCGGGCCGACCAGCAGGTCAAGGTGCGCGGCTTCCGCATCGAGCTCGGCGAGATCGAGACCGCGCTGCGCTCCGGCGTCGAGGTACGCCAGGCCGCCGCGGCCGTCCACCCCGGCCCGGACGGCACGCTCCGGCTGGTCGCGTACGTGGTGCCGCGGGACGCCGACCCCGGCGCGCTCTGGCCGGTGCTGCGCGAGCGGCTGCGCAGAACGCTGCCGGAATACATGGTGCCCGCGCACCTGGTCGTGCTCGAGGCACTGCCGCTCACCCCCAACGGCAAGCTCGACCGGGCCGCGCTGCCACCGCCCGCCTGGACCAGGGTGGGCACCGTCCCCTACCGGGAGCCGGCTACCCCGGTCGAGCAGGAGCTGGCCGCCATCTGGGGGGAGGTGCTCGGCGTGGCCGAGCCGATCGGCGCCGACGACGACTTCTTCGACCTGGGCGGGCACTCGCTGGCCGCCACCCAGATCATCGCCAAGATCCAGGCGCGGTTCGCCATCGTGGTGCCGATCGTGCTGCTCTTCGAGCATTCCACGGTCGCCGCCCTGGCCCGCGAGATGGAGCTGTTCGACCCGGACGAGCTGGACCTGGACGAGGTGGCCGCGCTCCGCGACCAGCTGGACGGGCTGAGCGCCGAGGACCTGGCCGCCATCTTCGACGACCTGGCGGCCGGGTCATGAAAGCGCCCCTCTCCCCCGCCCAGGAGCGCCTGTGGGTGCTCCAGCGGCTGAAGCCCGACAACTCCGCCTACAACTGCCATCTGGTACGGCGGCTGCGCGGCCCGCTCCACCGGGCCGCCGTGGACCGCGCGGTCGCCCTGGTCGCGGCCCGGCACGAGAGCCTGCGCACCCGCTTCGTCGACGAGGAAGGCGTGCCGTGGGCGGTGGCGGGCCCGCCACCCACGGTGGATTGGCGGCGGGCGGGCAGTGAGGCCGAGGCGGAGGAGCTGGTCGCCGAGCTGGTGGGGCGCCCGTTCGACCTGTCGGCGGGGCCGCCGGTGCGGATCTCGATGATCGAGCTCGGGCCGCTGGAGCACGTGCTGTGCGTGGTACCGCACCACATCATCGTGGACGGCTGGTCGCTGCAGATCCTCCTGGCCGACCTGGCCGAATGTTACGACGCCTCGGTCGCGGGGCGGGAGCCCAGGCTGGCGCCGCTGCCGATCCAGCCCAGCGACTACGCGCGCTGGCAGCGCAGGCGGGACGAGCGCGCGGTGCCGTTCTGGCTGGAACGCCTGGCCGATCCGCCGCCGCCCGACCTGCCGTTCCGTGCGGTGGGAGCGGCGAGCGGGCGGGGCGGATTCCATCTGATGGAGATTCCGCCTGAGGTGGTGCGCGGGCTTGAGCGGGTGGGCAGGGAGCGGCGGGCGACGCTGTTCATGGTGCTCACGGCCGCCTACATGGCCCTGATCTCCCGGCATACCGGGCAGCGTGACGTGCTGGTGGGCACGGCGGTGGCGGCCAGGGAACGGGCCGGGCTTGAGGCGATCGTCGGGTTCGTCTCGCAGGTCGTGGCGCTGCGCGGGGATCTGAGCGACGATCCGGGCTTCGCCGAGCTGGTGGATCGGACCCGGGCGGACGCGGTGACGGCGCTCGGCCGGCCGGGCGTGCCGTTCGAGCGGTTCGCGCAGCCCGCCGAGACGCTGGTGCCGAGCCTGTTCATCCTGCACAACCAGACACCGGGCAAGGACGGCTCGTTCGGCGGGCTCACCATGAGCCAGTTCGAGTCGGGGTACCGGCAGGCCAAGGTGGACCTCAACATCGACGCCTGGCATGACGGCAGCCGGATCCTGATCTCGTTCAATTACGACACCGCGCTGTTCCGCGAGGCCGATGTCCGGCTGATGGGCGAACGTTTCCTGCGGCTGCTGGAGTCGGCGGCGGCGGATCCTCGGGTGCCGGTGTCGCGGCTGGCGATGGCGGATCCGGTGGCCGCTCCGGTGGTGGAGCCGGTACGGGAGGCCGCGTTCGCGCTGGGTGGGGAGCCCGACGCGGTCGCGTTGATCTGCGGGGACGAGCGGGTGACGTACGGGGAACTCGACACGCGAGTGGAGGAGATCGCCCGAGGGCTCTCTGGGGTACGGCCCGGGGATCTTGTGGGGGTATGCCTGCCGAGGTCGGTGGAGGCGATCGCGACGTTGCTGGCGGTGTGGCGATTGGGGGCCGCGTATCTGCCGCTGGATCCTGACGATCCGGATGATCGCATCGCGTTGCTGGCCGAACCCGCGCACTGGATCGTCACCTCCGAAGGCGTCACTCAAGGTGCGGGCACTCTCCGGTATTCGGGGGCCGCGTATGTGATTCCCACGTCGGGGACAACCGGAGTCCCCCGTGGGGTGATCGCGGAGCGGGCCGGGGTTGAGGCGCGGGTCGCGTGGATGCGGGAGGCGTACCAGATCGGGCCGCGGGATCGGGTGGTGCAGTTCTCGGCGCTGAGTTTCGACGCGCATGTGGAGGAGGTGTTTCCGGCGCTGGCGGCGGGGGCGGCGCTGGTGCTGCTGCCCGACGGGGCGGCCACGCTGCCGGATCTGCTGCGGTCGGGGCCGGAGGTGACCGTGCTGGATCTGCCTACCGCGTACTGGCATCGGCTGGTGGACGTGCTCGACGAGATCGCCTGGCCGCCGGGGCTGCGGCTGGTGGTCCTGGGCGGCGAGCAGGTCATGGCGGCGTCGGTGGAGCGGTGGCGTGATCGGTTCGGGGATACGGTGCGGCTGGTCAACTCGTACGGGCCGACCGAGGGGACGGTGATCGCGACCATCGCCGACCTGGGGGCGGAGGACGCGCGGCGGAGGCCGTCCATCGGGGCGGCCATCGGCGGGGCGTCGGCGGTGGTGCTCGACGATCAGGGTTTGGCGGCGCCGGCCGGGGTGGTGGGCGAGCTCGCTCTTGGCGGGGTCGGGGTGGCGCGCGGTTATGTCGGGCTGCCGGGGTTGACCGCGAGCCGGTTCGTGCCGGATCCGTACAATCCGGGCGGACGGCGGTATCTCACCGGGGATCGGGCGCGGTGGCGGAGCGACGGGCAGCTGGAGTTCCTCGGGCGGACGGACGACCAGCTCAAGGTGCGCGGATTCCGGATCGAACCGGGTGAGGTCGAGAGCCATCTGCTGGCCCATCCCGAGGTGGCGCAGGCGTATGTGACGGCGCGGCAGGACGATCTCGTGGCCTACTACGCGGGCACCGCCGATCCGGCGGACCTGCGGGCCGATCTGGTGGCGCGACTGCCCCGGCAGCTGGTGCCGACCGTGTGGGCCCGGATGGACGCGCTGCCGCTCACCAAGGGCGGCAAGGTCGACCGGGCGGCGCTGCCGGAGCCGGGCAGGCCGGGGGCGGCCGAGCGGGTGCTGCCGCGTACCGACGCGGAGGGGTTCGTGGCCGCCATCTGGTGCGGGCTGCTGGGAGTGCCCGAAGTAGGAGTGTTCGAGGACTTCTTCGAGCTGGGCGGGCATTCGCTGCTGGCGACCCGGATGGCGGCCAGGATCCGGGCCGGGCTCGGGGTGGAGGTGCCGATCCGCACCCTGTTCGACAAGAGCACGGTGGCGGAACTCGCCGAGGTCCTGGAGGATCTGCTGCTGGCCGAGATGGCGGAGGATTGACTGCTCCCCGCCCTGAAGGACGGGGATTCCTGGCTCAAGCTGCCTGCCGGGACGACGTCCCGGCAGGTCTTACGCCATCAACACCAGCCGGGGCCAGACCAGCCCGGGCGAGCATCACGTAGGCGGAGTTCTTGTC
>NZ_JBDPLV010000043.1:0-98778 GCF_039871605.1 Acrocarpospora sp. B8E8
GCCACCCAGCTCATCGACCACGTGCTGGCCTGGTCGCGGTTCCGGATGGTTCACCAGACCCGGGCGCTGATCAGCCACTACCGGCGACGCGGCGACCCGCTTCCTACTCATCTACGGATGTAGTACCGGTTCGGATATAGCCGACGGTGTTGCTGGGCAGGGCGTGTGGGGCGAACCAGTCGATCGTGCTGCATTTGTCGGGTTCGGCGTTGACGGGCGTGCCTGTCCAGCGGGTCGCGGTGAAGAACACGCCGATCCTGGCCTGGCCGTCGGGATCGGCGTGGTGGCATAGGTGCGTGAAGGTCAGGTCGTCGGGGTTGATGTGGATGCCGAGTTCTTCCAGGGCTTCGCGTGCGGCGCTGTGCGGGAGTGCCTCGCCTTGGTCGAGTCGTCCGCCGGGGACGGACCAGTCTCCGTCCGCGAACCCGGTGTTGGCGCGTTGGAGCAGCAGGATTTTCTCATCCTGGATGAGGATGAGGTGGACCCCGACGTTCGGCCGGTAGTTCTGGTCGGGTGTCATGACCACGTGCTCCCTGCGGTGACGGCTCAGCAGCTGAGCAGCCACGCTATCGAGCGAGCGGCCCGATCTCCGGCCGTTTGGGGCGTTGGACCGGGCAGGTCAGGTGTGGTCGGCGAGGGCTCGCAGGTCGCGGGTGGTGGGGATCAGCGTGGTGATGTGGTCGGCGAGGTCTTTCGGGGTGCGGCGGTCGGTGTGCAGGTGGTAGCCGGTCGGGTCGGTCACGGCGATCTGGTCGTAGTGGTCCTGGAGCCGTTCCAGCAGGTCGCGGTCGGCAAGGAGGTCCTCGTCGCTTGTGGTCCGGTCCGGCCTGGCGCGCATCCGCGCGGTCAGCTCGTCTCCAGGGGGTCAGCCCACATAAGCCCAAAACCCACATTGAGTGGATCATGGACGGTGTTTCCGCTGATCGGCAGCCGATGAAGCCCTTGAGAGGAATCTGAAGGTCTCAGTTCGCTTACGGTGTGGACTCCGGCGTGTGCGGATCTGCCAGGGCCTCGTAGGCGGTGGAGCGGCCGATCTTCAAGGTGCGGGCGGCTTCGGTGACGCTGACCCCGTCGTCGACCAGGCGGCGCAGTGTGACCAGTCCGGCGGGGCCGATCGTGCGCGGCCAGCCGGCCTTCTTCTTGCCGGGCAGCATGGCACCGGTGGCTTCGCGGCGTTTGGCGGCTGCGATGTCCTCGGCCTGGCGCTCGGCGCGCAGCTCCAGTTCGTACTCGGAGGCTGCGGGGCGTGCGCTTCCTACAACGGAACGGCCAGTGGCGTTAGCGAGACGGTGTAGGCCGAGTTTCCCGGCGCGGGCATCCCCGCACTCATCCTGACCGCCTGGGCGCTCGCGGGACTGGCGCTCGCACCACCTCAGCCGCCTCCGTCGTCCCCGTCATCGAACCCGCCACCTGACGAACACCGCCACCACTAGCCCGCCACGCTGCCGAGGTCGTCGGTGTGAAACGACCCCGGCAGTCGCACCAAGAGCGCGTGAGCCGCGATCCGAGCGCTTCGATCGCGTCCAGGAAGGTGCCGAGTTTCTCGTCGATGCCGGTCAGGCCTGTGCTCGTGCGTGATCGACTTGGGCAGTTTGACCACGAAGCGGAGTTTGGACGGCCTGGCGGTCCGGATCGTGGAGATACGACGGCATTTAGTTAGAATTCGTCGTAAATGTTGGGTGTCTCGAAGGTGCGGCTCTTGTTGTTGCGAGGATCGACAAATGTGATCCGGCCGTACACTTCGTCCCTGTTTCCCAGTAGATCGTCCTCATCGAGCCAGGAGCCGGGGACGACACGCTCGAAGTCGGCGCTGAGCCCGGCCTCGGCCGAGGCTCCCAAGCCGGTGAGGGGGACCCAGAAGAGAGTGAGATCGGGAACGTCGTCGTCTCCCATAATTCTGGCGAAGTAGGGGTCGCCGGGGGCGTTGATGATCGTCTGAGCGGCCTGTAGGCCGATGCGGTAGTCGATGCCGAGTACGACGCGGAAGGTCCTATTGCCGAGCGGGATGATGGTCAGGCACACGTTGTAGCTGGCGTTGCCGGCGCATTTCCGCTCGGCGGCGGAGGCCGGCCCCGCCATCAAGACGATACCGAGGACGGACGCCACGGCTATGCTAAGCGCTTTCAGCAGGCGGCCCTGAAGGCGGCTGCGAGATCCATGGGTGCTAATGGTCAACGTACTTTCCTTTCTGGATATCTGGTAATGGCAAATAACTGAGGGCAGTCGCGTTGTCATGAGCACGACGTACTGCCACATCGCGACGGTGCCCCGAACTGCACCGGTCGCCAATTCCTCTCAAGCCTTCATCAGGAGAGGGCGCGAATTCATCATCCAGTAGCGGCGGGTCAGGACCAGCCGGTCGAGGTCAGCCGGACTGATCTGCGCCCGCAGCGTGAACAAGGCCGTATCGACCCACTTCAGATAGGTGTCATGCCGCTCGATCACGTTGCCGCCCGCGCCCCTGGTCGGGATGATTCGCACTACGACGACGGCCAGCCGACCTCGAAGGTGAAGACCCTCGTGACGTTGGCGGCGGGGACGACGCCGACGGGGGTGCGAGCGGTCACGACGACCTCGTAGGTGCCGAAGGGGGTATACGGTCCCGCGGCGAGTGTCAGCGTGGCGGTGTCCCCCGCCGTTACGATCCTCGGACTGACGCCGGCGCCGACGCCGGTCGGGGGCACGGCGGCGATGCTGGGCGGGGGCTCGCTGACCACGGCGGTCAGATCGATCTGCTGCACCGATCCGTTGAGCGCGGTGGTGATCATCTGAGCGGTGACCGAGCCGCCCGGCTCCAGCGAGGGGATGTTGGAGACGGTGATCGTGTACGCGGGCTTGGGCACCTCGCGCACCGCCAGCGAGTGACCGAAGCCCGCGCTGATCCCGGAGACCGCCGCCAGCCCGGGCACCTGCACGGGGATCAGCGTGCCCGCCGGGGTGCCGGTGCCCAGCTGCCCGAACTCGTTGTCGCCCGAGGACCACGCCGTGCCGTCGGCGAGCAGGGCCAGACTGTGCAGGTACCCGGCGGAGACCACCCGCACGTTGAGGCCCAGGTTGTACACCTTGTTCGGGACCAGCCTGCCCTCGGTCGTGCCGATGCCCAGCTGGCCGTGGGTGTTGTCGCCCCACGCGAACATCAAGCCGTCGCGGCGGATGGCCAGGCTGTGCAGCCCGCCGGCGGAAAAGTCGAGGGCGTTGCCGGGGAACACCGGGACCGGCAGCGGACGCGAAAGCTGGGTGCCGTCGCCGACCTGGCCGTCCCAGTTGTAGCCCCACCCCCATACGGTCCCGTCCGTGCGCCGCGCCAGGGCGTGGTAGTAACCGGCGTCGACCTTGTTGACCCCGGTCAGGGTGGGCAGCTGGGCGGGGAACGGCTGGTCGGTCCAGGTGCCGAGGCCGAGCTGGCCGATGCTGTTCTCGCCCCAGCCCCAGACGGTGCCGTCGGCGCGCAGCGCCAAGCCGAAGTCCATGCCGGCCGAGACCTGCTTGACGTTGTACGGCAGGATCGCCTGGACGGGGCTGAACCGCCGCTGGGTGGTGCCGTCGCCCAGCTGGCCCACGTAGTTGTTGCCCCAGGCCCAGACCGCCCCGTCAGCGGTCACGGCGAGCGTGAAGTCCTGCCCGGCGGCGACGTCCACGACGCCGCTCAGCCCCGGCACCTTGACCGGGGACAGCCGCCGCTGGGTGGTGCCGTCGCCCAGCTGGCCCACGTTGTTGTTGCCCCAGGTCCACACGGCGCCGAGGGCGTCGATGGCGACGCTGTGCCCGTTCCCGGCGGACACCTTCGTGAAGCCGTGCCCGGCGCCGTCCACGGCCACGGGGGTGGACGCCTGGGGCGCGGTGGCGCCGCCGTCGCCGACCTCACCGTTCTGGTTCTGGCCCCATCCGGCGGCGTGGCTCCACCCTGTTCCGGTGACGGCCTGGGCGCTGACGGCGGGCCCCACCACGGAGGCCGCCACCCCAGTGCCGACGGCTAAGCGCGCGAGCCAGCCCTGGCGAGGCGTTGCCGCATTCGCAGGCCCTGCGCCGATCATGACCGCGGTCACGCTCGCCAGCAGCAGGCCGACGATACGTGTGCGCTTCTTCATCTGTTCACTCCTAATTTTATGCATCAGATTTCTGGATCCAGGCTCAGGTGTGGATGGTCATCACCCAGAGTTGATTGCTGTTGGGCAAGCACTTTTGCTGCTCGATCAGCGCGTTTTTGTACTTGGAGAAGCCCGCGACGGCCACGCACTTGCCGCTGTGCCTGGCAATGATGTACCAGTAGTCGAATTGCGGTTCACCATAGCCGGTTACTTCGAAATGCTGGCTGGTCTGGGACGAGACACAGGTGCGCTGCTGCACTTTCGCCCCCTGCTGCGGGGAAGAGCCTGCGACCTGCAGACACTTGCCGCTGTGCTCCGCCACAATCTGGTAGTGCACACCGGTGCCGTCCAGCACGGGTTCGAATCTGAACAGCTGATTGGACCCGCCGTGGCAGGTGTACTGCAGGACTGCGGCTCCGTTACTGTGGCTGCTATTGGCGACGTCGATACATCTGCCGCTGTAGACATTCGTGAGCTGTTCCGGGTACGCCGCCAATCGGGTACCGGCCGATGCCGGAACGGTCATTGTGGCAGGGGCCGCTGCGGAGGTGTTCCTGTGGTCGGCACCGGCCGGACTGGGGGAGAGCAGGCTGAGGCAACCCACCATGAGTGCGGCGCAGATCGCGGTGAGCCTGCCTGATTTACTGGGCTTCACTGCTGATTCCCTTCTTATACAAGATCTCATCCCGTTTGTTCAGCGAGCCGTCGTCCTCATTGAGAACGCGGCCGGGCGCCAGGACTGCTACCTCGCGCGGCCACCGTCGGACTCGGGCCGTGTAGCCCGGTGGCGTTCTGGCGAAATCTGATTTCATCAGCCGTGCCGTGGAAAAGACCGGCAGCCGGCTCCGACCCCTCTCGTCCAGCCAGAACCCCGACGTGTACTACGGCGAAGTTCTTGTAGGCGGCGCGCATCGTCCGCGCTTCTCCTCTGGGTGCCTAGTCCACCGCATTGTGAGATTTCCCCGCTGCACGGTCCAGCGCATTCTGAGGTTCCCCCGCATGGTCATTTCCTTCCGTGTTCTTAGGTGCGGCTTTCTTACGAACAGGTGCTTGCGCAGCGCTCGCAGCCCAGCTAAATCCGCACCGGCTCGGCTCGCCATTGTTGCCAGCGCGTTGCCGGGCAGGTGCGATGAGGGCGAATGTGGCGAGGGCTCGCCGTGTAGGCGCGAAAAGTCGACGCGCCGCCTGCAGCGGCGGGGATGCCACGGCAGGCGGCGCGGATTTCCGCTGCTTGCTGTTGTCACAACAGCTCCGCCTGGCCTTGGGGAGGGGGGTCGCCGGCCAGAGAGCAGCGGTACCGGGAGGTTCAGGCGGCCAGCCTTCGCTCAGTCGCGGAAATACCCAGTCACGATGTTGGACCTATCCCCGATGTTGGGCACACCCTTTCGAATGAGAGCCGCATCGAAGTAGACCTCATCCCGGGTGTTCACCCAGCCGACCAGCGCCCGTGGATGTTGCAGCAGCGGCTGGTAGACGTTCAGGAACATCCTGTCGATCGACTCGATCTCCAAGACCACGTGCTCGGTCAGGACATCGGCCACGGTGCGGGGTAGCGTCATGGGGAAGCTCCGGTCGGGCATCGGCCCGCAGAGGCCAACCACCGCCGGTAGGCGGTCGATAACCGGACACGGCGTGTCACCGTCTGGCCCCGGCCGGAGCCCTCTTCACGACTACATCAACCATCCCGACACGGCTCGCCGGGCTGGGGCGGAGCCCCGTTAGACTAGCTGTTGTGCGGGCGGAACTCCTTGTGAACCTCGTTCGAATAGAGGATGTAGCGGTTGCCGTTCGCCATGCGGAACAGGTTCCGCGTGTAGATCTCGTCGCCGTAGGGGTCCTCGTTCAGGTCCGACCAACTCACGTTGCGGATGTCGTGCATGGGCGGATTCCTCAGGGTGAAGAGCGCGTCGTTGTCGTCCGGCCAGGTGTCGGCGCCCCTGTAGGCGGTTTCGATGAGTGTGTCCGTGGGGTAGCGGGGGTAGCAGAAATTCCGGACCTGCACGGGGTTGAAATCACCGGGAACCGGGTTGGCTCTCAAACTACAGCGAGCGTCGTCGGCCTGGGCGGGTCCGGCGGACGTCAGTAGTGCGGCCGCGGTCGTCAGCACCGCCAGCACCGATACGGTTCCCCGTCCTCGGATTGCCATCTGCCTTGCTCCTTTCCTTTAGTGAGCGACCGCGTCCAATCCGGATGCGTGGCCGCTGAGGTCTTTTAATATTGGTCGGCGTTCCGTGCCGTTCCATGTGAGGTCCCAGGGTGTGCCGCAGATGGCGGGCGCGTTGGACGCCGACGGGCGGCCTGCCTTCCTGCTGGCGGCTGTCACCCACACCGCCACCGCGTGCTGGCTCAGCGGCAGATCGGGCCGAAGAGTAATGAGATCCCGAGCTTCGCGCCGCTGCTGTACAGGGCCGGCCAGTTGCCGTGGATCATCAAGGAACCCTTGCGGTCAGCAGCCCTCCTGTACCTGGAAGATCTCGTCGGCGACCAGACCGTGGGCCTCGCGGTGCACGGTCGCGGCCGCCTCCGCCGACGGTGCCTCGACGAGGCAGAACACCTTGCCGTGCTGCTCGTCGACCCAGTACCTGAGGTAGTTGACATCGTGCTCGCCCTGCTTCTGCAGGTCGGCCTTGTGCGCCTGCGCCACGTCGGTGACAGTGACGCCGCCCGTGATCGTGTGAACATCCATGTAAAGAGGCATGCACCGACCCTAGGACGGGCCCAGGCGCAGGAGATGGGGAGGCGTTCCCCATGTTTCCCGTGCCGCTCCCTACCTTTCTGCGAACAACCCCAGCCGGCTGGCCTCCGACGCGGCCTTGGCCCGCGTCGGCGCGCCGAGCTTGGCCAGCACGGCCGAGACGTGATGGCCGACCGTCTTGACCGAGATGACCAACGCGGCGGCGATCTCGGCGTCCGTGCGCCCGGCATGGATCAGCTCAAGGACCTCCCGCTCACGCCGCGTCAGGCCCAGCGGATGCTCACGCGTGGCCACCCGCGCGCCCACCGGCACCGACCTGATGCCCAGCCGCCGCATCCGCCTGCGGGTCAGCCGCGCCGCGGGCACCGAGCCCAGGTCGGTGAAAATCTCGAGCGCCGCGCGCAGCTCGCCCTCCCCGGTTCCGTCGAAAAGCGCGAGCGCGGCATCGAACGGGCAGTTCAGCTCCCGCCACGCGCGGGCGGCCCGCTGCCGGTCGCCGGTCATCATCAGCCGGTACGTCTCGGCCACCACACCCGTGACCGCGCGATCCGAGCCGGTCCGCCGCAGCCACACCGCGACGGCTCCGCGCGCCCACGGATCGAGGCGATCCGCGACGGCCACCAGGGACTCCACCTGGCTGCGGGCGGCCTCGTCCTTGCCTTCCAGCCAGTACGCCTCGACCCGCGCGAGGCGTACGGTGACGATCCACCCGGGCGAGCCGCACCCGTCCGCCGCCGCGGCGGCCTCATCGAGGCACTCCCACACGCCGTCCTGGCCGAGCCGGGCCCGGACGATGCCCAGGCTGGTCAACGGGCTGATCCGGTTGGTCGGGGAGGCGGCTTCGGCAAGCAGTTCGGCGCTGAGCGCCGCCGCCTGCGCCCACTGGCCGGTCTGCTCGAACACGACGGTCCGCCCACCGCGCAGGCAGGTCACATACGTCGCGATGTCGTTTTCCAGGCAGTACGCGAGCCCTTCGCCGAAGCATTGGTCGGCCTCGGCGAACCGGCGTTCGACGACGTAGTTGCTCTGCAGGTTCGCATACGCTCGCCCGGCCTGGGCGGGCAGCCGGCAGGCCAGCGCCGTGGCCAGGGCGCGGCGCAGGTCGGCCGTCCACTCCTCGCCGAGCGCCGCCTTCGCGCAGCCGATCGTGTTCAGCGCGTCGGCGAGCGCGTCCGGCACGTCCAGCCGCCCGGCGATCTCCCGGGCCCGCTCGCCGAGACCGACGGCCTCCGCGTTGTCCCGGTCGAGCATCCGCTGGCAAGCCAGGTTCGCATACGCCCAGGCCAGTTCCGCGCTCTCGCCGAGCGGTCCGAGGACGGCGACCGCGTCCTCGGCGGCGGCGCGGCCGTCCTCATCGCGGGACAACCCCCAGTACGCGCGCGAGAGGCGGCGCAGCGTATCGCCTTCGCGGATCCGGTTGCCGGCCGAGCGCCACAGCGCCAGCGCCCGCTCACCGGCCCGCGTCGCCTCCTCCCCGCGGTCGCAATGGGAGGCCTGCACGCAATAGTCCTCGTGCAGCCGGGCCAGCGCCTCGACCTCCAGCCCGGACGCGAAGCGCAGGGCACGCTCGAACTGCGCCGCCGCCTCGCGATGCGACGCCAGGCCGACGGCGGTACGCGCGGCACGCTGGGCGTACTCCAGCGTGTCCGGATCTCCCGCCGCCTCGGCGTGATGCGCGAGCCGGGCGTCGTCGTCGCAGCCCAGCCTCCGCAGCGCGGCCAGGATGCGGGCATGGACACCGGGGCGGCGATGCGGCGCGACCGACTCCGCGACCGCCAGCCGCGCGATCTCGTGCCGGAAGCCCAGCGGGGCGCCGCCGAGCAGGCCGGCCGCCACCAGCTCGTCGATGCTGTGTTCGCCGGCGAGCGCGGCCAGCTCACCGACCTCGATCCGGGTGCCCATCAGCGCCGCCACCTCAAGCGTCTCGCGCGCCGCGTCGCCCAGCGGGGCGACCCGTGCCAGCACCGCGTCGCGCGCCGACGCGGGCACGGCACGCAGGCCGGAGCGGACGACGTCGGTGACGAAGAACGGGTTGCCGCCGGTGAGCCGGTACAGCTCGGCCGTGTCGATCCCGCTGCCCTCGGCCAGCGCCGCCACAGCGTTCACCGACAGCGGCGCCAGCCCGATGCGCCGCGTGGTCCGCAACCCCACCAGCTCGCCGAGCGCCACCCGCAACGGATGGCGTACGGGCAAGGAGTCGTCGCGATAGGTCACCAGCAGCAGCCCGCGCGTGTGGCGGACCCTGCGGCCCAGGAAGCGCAGCAGGTCGACGGTCGCCTCGTCGGCCCAGTGCACGTCCTCGATGACCAGCACCCCGAACTCCTCGAGCCCTTCGCGCAGCGCGCTGAACAGGTCATCGCGCGCCGCGCCCGCCCGGGCCAGCTCCAGCAGCCGGCCGCCGAACTGGTCGGCGAGGTCGAAAAGGGGGCCGAGCGGGCGGGGCGTGAAGAGCCCGTCGCAGGCGCCCCAGTACCACCGGGCGCCGGGGAGATCCCGCTCGAACTGCTCGACCAACGCCGTCTTGCCCACCCCTGCCTCGCCCGAGATCAGCACCAGCCGGCCTTCGCCACGCTCGGCATCGGCCGCGTACTCGGCGAGCGCGGCCAGCGAAGCCTCCCGATCCAGCAGCATCCCATCATTGTCAGCGTCGGCCTCGGTCATCGTCCAGGCCGGAACATCCAGGCCTGGCCGCCACCTTCGTCATCTTCTCCATCCCCGCACCCGGCTATCCGTGCTGCGATGGCCACATCCTGCGGGTCATGCCCAACCTGGCGATCACCGCCAGGGCCGAGCGGCAGTTCATCGGCCGTGGGGCCGGTCACCTCGCCGGCCCGGCCGGCATCGACCAGTTCCTGGACATCGGCACCGGCATCCCCACCGCCGACAACACCCACCAGGTCGCGCAGCGGGTCAACCCGGCCGCCAGGACCGTCTACGTCCACCACGACCCGCTCGCGCTGGTGCACGCATGGGCGCTCCTGATCGGTTCCCCGGCAGGCTCCATCGACTACATCGACGCCGATCTAGGCAACCCGGAGCCCATCCTGCAGGCCGCCACCGACACGCTCGACTTCGCTTGGCCGATCGCGATCGCGCTGATGTTGATCGGCGTACAGTTCGTGTCCGATGGCTCGGAATGGGCGACCGGGTCGCGGTATGCGGGCTCTCCTCTCGTCTCCAGCGGGCGTTCTACCTTCTCGGGGTCACCGGCCGCGTGGGCGGGATGACCACATACTCCTCGGTGAACGGCGCGCTGATATCTGCCGGCTCCGGAAGCGATCGCAACTAGGATCCTCCGGTACGGCACGTGCCGTACCGGACGAAAGCCGTTATTCGACGGTGACGCTCTTGGCGAGGGTGCGGGATTTGTCGACGTCGCGGCCGAGGGCGACGGCGGCGTGGTGGGCGAAGAGCTGCAGCGGGATGGTCAGGAGAATCGGGTCGAGTTCGGTTTCGCGCGTCTTCCAGGCTCTGGCTTCAGCTGGCGACCATGTCCGGCCAGGCTGCTGCGGCCCCTGGGCGGACGAGACGCCCACGAGCCACGTCACCGTCTCGTAACATCCTGCGGGAAAACCCGTTCTACGCTGGCCACATGATCAGAGCACGGATGGCGGCTGTGACACTGTCGATGGCCCTGTCGGTCATCGCGTGCGGCAGCGGCGCAGGGGACGACTCGGCCAACCCGGTCGGCGCCGGGGCCCCGCTCTCGGCCACCATCACGCCTGCCGCACCCACGGCCTCGCCCGCGCCCGCCAAACCCGCTGCCGTCCCGGCGTCGTTGCGGTTCACCGCCAAGACCCTGAGCGGTGACAGCTTCGACGGGACCAGCCTGGCGGGCAAGCCGGTGGTGTTCTGGTTCTGGGCGCCCTGGTGTCCCAAGTGCCTTTCCGAGGCCCCGGCGGTCAAAGCCGCTGCCGACAAGTACGACGACGTCGCCTTCGTCGGGATCGCGAGCTTGGACACCGAGGCCGCGATGAAGGAGTTCGTCCAGCGCACCGGGACCGGCTCCCTGGTGCACCTGTCGGACGAGAAGGGCACGGTCTGGACCAAGCTGGGTGTCAGCGCGCAGTCCACGTTCGTGTTCATGAAGCCGGACGGGACCAGCGCCAGGGTCTCCGGCCCGCTCGACTCCGGCACGCTTGACATGCTGGTCGAGAAACTTGCCGGATAGGCGCCGGCCATGATGACACGATCGCCGGGGGAGGGCCGCCGGCATCGGCGCCCCGTCCCGCCCGTCAACCCTTTCGCCCGCAGGTGAGCGCCGACCTGCCGCTCGCGCTGGCCCTGGCGGCCGGGCTGGTGGCCGCGTTCAACCCCTGTGGGTTCGCCATGCTCCCGGCCTACCTCACCCTGCTGATCACCGACGACGGCGTCGCAGGTCGTGGACCGGTGCTCCGGGCGCTGGCGCTGTCGGCCGCGATGACCGCCGGGTTCGTCACGGTCTTCGGCCTGTTCGGGCTCGTCGTCACCCCGCTGGCGGTCTCGATCGGCCGCTACCTGCCCTGGGTGACGATCGCCATCGGAGTGGCCCTGCTCGGCCTGGGTCTCTGGCTGCTGACCGGTCGCGAACTGCTGATCCGCACCCCCAAGATCGCGGGCGGGCGGCCCACCACCTCGCCCGCCTCGCTGTACGGCTACGGCCTGTCGTACGCGGTGGCCTCCCTGTCGTGCACCGCCGGGCCGTTCCTGGCCATCACCTCGGCGTCTCTGACCAGCGACGGCGTGCTGGGCGGGCTGGCAGTCTTCGTCTCCTACGCGCTCGGCATGGGGCTGGTCGTCGCGCTGCTGTCGCTGACCGTGGCCCTGGCCCGGGCCGTGGTGGTGGCCCGGCTGCGGCGGATCCTGCCGCACGTGTCGCGGATCAGCGGCGCGCTGCTCGTCCTGGCCGGGCTGTACGTCGCCTACTACGGCTGGTACGAACTGCGCGTCTTCTCCGGCGCCTCCACCGACGACCCGATTGTGGGCGCGGCGACCGCCGCGCAGGCCGCCACGACCAGCTGGCTGGAGGCCGTCGGCGCCGGCTGGATCGCCCTCGCCCTCGCCGTACTCGTCTCCATCACGCTCGTCCTGCACCGAGCGCGGCGAAACGCGAGGTCCACCGGCGGCGATTGAACTGTCGGCATCCAACCGCCTGTCCAAGCCTCGCCGACACGAGACCTATCGCTGCTTGCCCAGGCCAGAGCCATGTTCGGCGCCTCGGCGGGCGATCAGCGGGCGGATGCCCAGGGCGCGGACCAGCCGCCGGTCAAGATGACCTGATCCTGAGTTCCGGGTCGGAATGCTGGAACGAGATTGTCGTGAGGGTGCGGGCCGCGGCGGCGGGCGGCGCCGCCGCGATCGCCGTCGCCATAGCGACGGTGGCCGCCGCCAGTATGGCGAACAGGCGGGAGATTCCGACCGACCGGATGTACACGTGTGCCTCCTGTTATCGGACAAAGCCGATGGTGGTCGAATCGGTGCCATATCTGGCTGGCGCCTGTTGCCGAACGGTTGCGGCCATCCCCTTGGTCACATGTCGGCCTACTCGGGGCTGACGACGTAGTTCCAGTCGCCCTTGTTGAACAGGTGGCGGCCCCATTTGTCGCTCTGGCTCACGCGGATCTTCACGGCGTCGACATCCCGCTTCCGCACGGCGAATTCCTTGTCGCCGGCGCCGCACCACTTGATGTCCTGCCACACCCAACGCTTGGCCTTGAAGAGGTGCAGCTTGAGCTCGGCGTAGGCGCACTTACCGGAGCCGTGGTCCAGGTTCGTCAGCTTGCCGTGCACCCAGACCTTGGTCCTGTACTTCCCCTTGCCCACAGGGATCAAGTCGACGGTGTATCCGCCCTGGGCACTGGCCTTGTTGTTCTTGGCGTAGAACGGGCCCCACGGATATTCGGAGGGGGTGTTGGTCTCGGTGGCGGTGACAGTCGGGTCGGGATTCGGGGTCGCGGCAGTGGCCGTACCCGCGAAGTTCACAGCGAGCAGGGCCGCGAGCGGGGTGATTGCGGTGGCCAGCGCCACGATGTTGCGGGCTGAGCGCAGATTGGTGGTCCTGCGCGGAATAGTGGTCACGATGATCTCCTTGTGGTCGGGGCACTGGATGGTGCCCTCGACCACAAGGGCGTGACATGACGTGACACGACGTGGAACGGTCACTCGATCGGGTCGGTGACGTTCAATTCGTACGTGGCCGAAGCCGTGTGCGTAGCGGCGGTGGCGGTTATGGTGATCGTGAACCAGCCGGTGGTCGCCTGCGGGCCGGCCGTCAGGGTGAGGACGGATGTGCTCCCGCTCATCATCACGGCCGGGTTGAACGTCGCGGTCACCCCGTGCGGCAGGCCCGTGACGGACATCTGGATCTTGGTTGGGCCGTTGATCGCCAGGGTTCCCACGTTGACGGTCAGGGAGCCACCGGCGGGCAGGACGCCGCCTTCCGTCTCCAGTTCGATCTGGACCTGGGGCGGGGCCGGCGGCACTACGGACCGGATGGCCAGCGCGTGGCTGGACGCGGCACTGGCGGCGATGCCCTGGACGTTCTCCAGCCCCAACACCCGGACCGGGCCGAGACGGTCGGTCTGGGTGCCGTCACCCAACTGGCCGATGCCGTTGGCGCCCCAGGCTAACACCCTGCCGGGGTTCTGCCGGGCGAGGCTGAATTCTTCGCCCGCGTCGATCCAGGTGATGCCGCCTACACGCACCCGGTCCATATAGGGACGGCTGGTTTGGTCGCCGGTGCCCAGCTGCCCGGCCCAGTTGGCCCCCCAGGACCAAACCGTGCCATCCCACTGCAACGCCAGGCTGTGCGACGCGCCCGCGGCCACGTGGGTGAATCCGCCGGGTCCCGGCACGAGCACCGGCAGTGGGCGCCTGGTGTTGGTGTGATCGCCCAGCTGCCCGGCGCCGTTATCCCCCCAGGCCCAGATCCTGCCGTCGGAGCGCAGCACCAGGCTGTGCCCCTCGCCGGCGGCGGCGGCCGTCACCGCGCTCATTCCGGGTACTCTCCGGGGAGTCGGATGGAAATCGCCGTACGAGCCGATGCCGAGCTGGCCGAAGTAGTTATCACCCCAGGACCAGATCGTGCCGTCCGACTTCAACGCCAGGGCGTGCGCCGTGCCGGCGTCGATGTCCACGATGTTCGACAACCCGAGCACCGCGACCGGGGTCGGCTGGGGATTCCCGGAGCTGCCCTGACCCAGCTGCCCCCGGTCGTTGACGCCCCAAGCCCACACCGAGCCGTCGGCGCGCAGCCCCAGACTGTAGCCGGAGCCCGCTTCGACGTCGACGACGTCGGACAGCCCCGGCACCGGTCCCGGGGTCAGCCGCGGGGTGGTCGTGCCGTCGCCGAGCTGGCCGAGGGAGTTGCGTCCCCAGCTCCACACCGTACGGTCGGCCGCGATGGCCACGCTGTGGTTCCCTCCGGCGACGGCTCTGAGGAACCACTGGGGAGGCGCGCCCACCCCCACGAAGGTGGTCTGCGCGATCGCGGTCGTGCCGTTGCCGAGCTGGCCGTGCTTGTTCCAGCCCCAGCCCACCGCATTCGAGGACACCGGCGCCTGGACGCTCGCCTCAGCCGGTACCGCTCCTGACAGAAACGCCGTAACCGCCACTGCGGCGATACCGAAACGTCTGATTAATCCCATCCCAAATTCCCTATGCAGATTTTGTGGACGTACGCGAGTAAGGCGTGACATTCCGTTCCATCGCACGGTCCCGGTGCTCCGCCACCGGCGGGCATCTACACGCTGCGCAGCAAGTACGGCGGCAAGTGCCTCTCGGTGTACGACAGCTCCATGTCGGCGGGCGAATACATCGTGCAGAGCACCTGCACCGCCGTGGCGAACCGGCGGTGGACGTTCGTGCCGGTCATCGGTCCCACCTACCAGCTCAGGAACGCCAACTCGAACATGTGCATCCAGTCCGAGAACCTCAGCCCGGACATGGAAGCGGCGGTGTTTTTTGGCTCACGCAGCGGGGGCTGCACTCACGCCCAGCACGTATGTATGTATAGCGCCTTGATCTTGGCAGCCCGCCATGTCCGGTCAGGTGTCATCCTCGATGTGTCGATCCCGCGTTGCCCGCGTACGGTATTTTTCCATGCCCGCTGCCGAGGCCCAGACAATGGCTGTGTATGCGAATACGAGAACGATCCCTGCCACGACCCAGGCCAGAAAACCCGCCACAGGACCTGACTGTTCCTGGACGGCCGTACCGACCGTGTGCATGATGAACGCTTGAAACGCGAGCCAGCAGACGGTGAAGACCACGAATCCGAGCCTGCTGGGTCGACCTGCCATGCTCGGATTGTCCGTCCGCACACGTCAATAGACCAGGAGACACAATCCGAACTTGAGGGGTTTGACCGGTCCGCCGAGCCACGGCCGGGGTGAAGGGGTCAGGACGGGAGGAAGGGGGTCAGGCGCAGCGCCAGCGTAGTGCGGTTGGGGCACCCCATCTTCTGGAGCAGCCGCTCGACGTGCTTGTCGATGGTGCGCGGGGACAGGAACAGGTGCTGCGCGATCTCGCGATTGGACAGGCCGCGGATGACAAGCTCGGCGACCTCGAGCTCTCTGGCGGTCACTCCCGCCGCCTTGAGATCGAAGGGTACGCCCACACGGGGAGCCGCCGTCCTCGTGGTGGCGCCCGCGGCCGACGTGTCCGCGCAGGCCTGGGCGAGTGTGCCCAGCGCGGCGGCTTCGAAGAACCCCCGGGCGTGCTGGAGGTAAGGAGCCAGCTCGGGCCAGGCCGGGCCGACGTCGGACGCCGCCACATGGCGTACGGTCACCGCCTGAAACCAAGGGGTCGCGGCCAGCGTGCCGAACGCCTCCCGCAGCAGCACGTTCGCCCGGGTCTGGTTTCCCTGCCGGGCTTCCCGGATGGCGCACGCGGCCAGGGCAGGGCCACGTGCCGCAGCGTGGGAAAGCCGATCGGGGTCCTGGAGCAGGGTCCGCACCGTCTCGTGGTACTCCTCACCGGCCACGACCGACAGAAGGGTCAGCAGCCCCGGCACCGGGCTGTGGTGCGGGTCGGGGATCTGCATGAGGCCGTGGGCGTGCCGCAGCGCCAGCCGGGCCGCGTCGCAATCGTCCCGGTTGATGGCGGCGACGGCGTAGCAATGCCCCCAGATGAGGCTGGACCACTCGGGATCCGCCTTCAGCGCCTCGGGGACGTGCCGCAGCAGCTCCTCGACTGCGGCAATGTCGTCGCCCCGGGACGCGGCGACCGCGGCGCGGGCGATGGACGCCGCGTACTCCAGCGGCCCCATCCGGTGGCGGTGCGCGAGGTCGAGCAGCTCGGCGGCGCGGCTCTCGGCGCGGTCGAGCTCGTGCCGGAACAGATGCAGCACCACGAGGTTGAACTGGGCGACGGTGCCCGCGACCATGGCCCCGATGGCGAAAGCCTGGCCGCGGGCTTGTTCCAGCGCGTCCGGCGTTCCATTGCGCAGCAGGTCGAGGGTGCCGATTTCGTTCAGCGATCCGGCGATCAGGTCCGGCATGGAACGTCGCTTGGCGAAGGCGAGCGCCCGCGCGAACGCGTCGCGGGCACGGTCGGCGTCGTTCGGTCGGCGCGCCCGTCCGAGGATGAGCAGCGCCTCGCCGGCCAGCGGATGTTCCGGGTCGGCGTCGAAGGCCGCCTGCGCCAGCCGCTCCGCTTCCCGGTGCCGGTCGCGGCCGATGGCGATGTCGGCGCGGATCAGGTCGATCTCCTGGCGGAGGCGGCCCCGCGGGTCGAGACGCTTGGCCTGTGCGGCGTCCGCGGTGGCCTGCTCCCATCGTTTGGCGCCGAGGTTGGCCCGCGCGACGGCCAGGTGGATCCGGGCGCGCCGCTCAGGTGGCGCGTTGCCGGCCTCAAGCCGGAGCACGAGGTGCCGGCCCAGTTCGACGGCCTGGTCCAAGCGGCTGGCGTGCACCCGGACCAGGCTGCCCCGGGCCCGCCAGGAGGCGAGGACGGCGAGCGTTTCCTCGTCGATCTTGTCGACCGTCTCCGGATCCACGGCCAGCTCGCGTGCCCGGGTCAGCGCGATCTCCGCCGGGGCCGGCGCTCCGCACGCGCGGGCCCGCCGCGCGAAAGTCAGCAGCATGTACGCGCCCCGGTCCGGCTGGCGCGCCAGCATGGCCAGCCCGGCCATGCTCTCCGCGATGTCGTCAGACTGCGTCTCGGCGCTTTCCAGGACGGTCAGCGCGGCTGACGCCAGACGTTCGCGTTCGCCTGCGGGCAGGGAAGCGAGCACCGCCTCCCGGGTCAGCGCATGGCGGAACTCGACCGTCCCGTGCCGCTCCACCAGCAGGTACGCGCTGGACAGCCGGGCGATCAGATCGGCCAACCGGTTTTCCGGGAAGCCGGAAACCATGGACAGCAGGCTCGGGGCGCTCCGTCGGCCGAGCGCGGCTGCCACGGTCACCACATGCCGTTCGTCGGGGCCGAGTGCCGCCAGGCGACGTGTGACCGCCGTGCCGAACGCATCCGGAATCACGGGCGCCGGCAGTTCGCCGGCCACCCACACGCCGTCCACCCGGCGCAGTCCGCCCGACGACAGGAGTGTGCCAAGCAGTTCCTCGACCAGGTGGGGAATCCCGTCCGCGTAGTGGCGGACGTAGTCGCCCACCGCGGCAGGCGCGCCGCCGAGACACTCATCGCAAATCCGCGCAACGTCGGGTCCGGACAGGCGGCCGAGGTCCAATACGTCGACTGCGTGCCGGGCCGCCAGCCGTAGGACCATGTCCTGGGCAGGGCTCGCCTCCTCGGCGCGCAGGGAAGCGACGACAAGCACAGGCTCACGCGCGAGGCTGTCGGCGAGGTATTCGACGCAGGCGAGGGTCTGCTCGTCCGCCCAGTGAAGATCTTCGAGCGCCAGGATCCCCGGCCCGCCGCGGCCGGCCCGGTCGCGTAACGCGCGAAGCATCGTCTCCCCAGCGACGATCGGGCTGAGCAGCGGGTCGAGTGTGCGCTCGGCCGACGCGGCGCCCGCGCGCTCCACTGCCATCAACGCCTCGGCGAAGGGCCGGTAGGGCACGGGGTGGGCAGCCGGGACGGCCCTGCCGATCAAGGGCTGCGCAGCGGTGAGGGCCTCTTTGACGAGCCGGGTCTTGCCGATGCCGGCCTCGCCCTCGATCACAAGGACCCGGCCCTCGCCCCGTGCCGCCCGAGCGGCCACGCCGAGAATCGAGCGCACCTCATCGTCGCGACCGATCATGATAGGACATCGGGGAGTCCTCGACCACCTGCCGTACCGCACATTCGGCCCCTTCGGCGGCGTGCCACACCACCAGATGGAGGGTAACTCCGCCGGGTGGACGCCGCCACATGTTACTTACCATGATCACGCACCCGGCGAATACGTAGTTCTGCCCTACCGGCGCCGTCGCCGCCCCGCTCAGGATGAGTCGCGCCACGAAACCACGACCATTCCACGACGGGGAAAAGAAGATGAAGGCAGGAATCCGGGCACGACGGCTGTTCACGTTGTCGCTGCCGGCATTACTTCTGACGGGCTGGACACAGCTCGTCCTAAGTCCGTCCGCGTCGGCAGATCCCGTACGGCGGACCACGACCATCGTCTCGATGGGCGATTCGTACGCCGCCGGCCAGGGCTCGCCAGACTCGGGACGGACCTGGCAGGACCCGCTCTGCCACCGATCGTTCAACTCGGCGCTCAATCTGGGGATCAACGCGTTGCGGGCCGGCAGCCCATTCGGGGATCCGTACGTTCAACTCAATGTCACCTGCAGCGGCGCGAAAATCGACGTCACGGACGATCCCAGCGGGGGAATCCTGTCGCCGCAGCGCAATTTCGCTACGGACCCGGCCGCGGAACGACCCGCGCAGATCGACCAGGTCGAGCAGTGGTGGAACGACAACCAGCTGGGGATCGACGTCCTGACCATCGGCGCAGGGGGCAACGACGCGGGATTCGAGAGCCTGGTGCGGGCGTGTGGCGCCCCGTGGAATCTCGACAGCTGCGACGGCTTCATGCAGGACGACCTCGACGCCGGTCTGGCGGCCATGCGCGGCCACTGGGTCGAGCTGATCAAGGCCATCCAGGGCGACGGGCAGGGTGGTTCCCGGAGACTGCACGCTCCGGTTCGCGACATCTACGTCATGATCTATCCGGACCCGACCTCCAAGCTGGTCAACGGCCAGCGGGTGTACTGCGACCGGCAGCCCCTCACTGACCCCGTGATGGGTTCGGTGACCCGCCGGGAATCGCAGTGGCTGTCGACGGTGGCCGTCGCCGGCATGAACCAGGTGATCCGCGACGTGGTGTACGACGCCAACCACCAGGCCAGAGACGTCTACCCGGCGTGGCACGTCATCGAGCCGCCGGACTGGAGCAACCACGGGTGGTGTGCGGCCCAGCCGTGGACCAACACCTACCTGCGCAGCCAAAGCATCCAGGGCGACGAATGGGGCACCGCGCATCCGAACCTTGCGGGATACTCGGCGCTGGGCTCGGAGATCCAGGGCGCGCTGTACTACCTGAACAACGGGGTCCGGGACGCGAATACCTGGACCACCATCTCCGCCGCGCACAGCAACCTGCCGCTGCGGATCCTGGCACCGGACCAGGGCATGCCCGTCATCCAGGGCGGACCGTGGGACTACGAGCAATTCACGTTCCACGCGAGCGGCACGACCGTGCGGATCCGCTCGGAAAGAAGCGGCAAGTGCCTGGTGAACGACCCGGACAAGCCGCCGTTCGAGCCAGGCGCACGGATCGTGCTCGGGGACTGCGCCAGCCCGTCTTCCCAGTGGGATGCCCGGCCGGCTCCGTACGGCGCCTGGGTCTTCACCCGCGGATTCCGGATGTGCTGGGACAGCTGGGAGGCGACCACGGCCTGGGGCGCGCCACTCGTCCAGTACCCCTGCCATTTCGCCAACAACCAGAGATGGTGGATCTGACACCCGTCTCTGATCACATAGATCACCGCCCGTGTCCCCGCCAGGGGCGCGGGCGATGCGCCTACGATCTCGTCGGCGGTGGCGGTGACGTTGATGTCCTGGCGGCGTAGATCAACTCGCTTGCTGCTCCCGCTCCTTCGCACCGCACCGGATCGGCGCACATTCCATAAGCCAGGAGACCTCTTCATGACCACCACCAATCTCACCGACACCCCGTACGACCCGCTTCGCTCGGGCGACGACGGCGACGACGAGCTGTGCGCGAGCTGGAACAGCAAGATCACCCACCGCCCGGAGATCGCGATCTCGGCCGCGACGGCCGAGGAGGCGCGGCACGCGGTCGCGCTGGCCGCGCCGCGCCGCCTGCTGGCACGCGTGCAGGAAACCGGGCACGGCGCGATCGAGGCCGCCGACGGCGGCTTGCTCATCGTCACCTCCGCAATGAGCGACGTGACGGTGGACCCGGGCAGCGGCACAGCGCTGGTGCAGGTCGGCCTGGTCGGCGTGATCGCCGGAGTGTACGTGCTGGCCACCGCCGTCTCCAGCTTCTTCCTGGCCGGGGTGGACCAGCTGTTCGGCCTGGCCGCCGCGCTGGTGGCGGGCGCGTTCTTCCAGCCGACGCGGCGCGCCCTGCAACGCCTGGCCGACCACGTCCTGTACGGCACCCGCGGCGACCCCATCGCCCTGGCCGACGGCCTCAAGGCCCGCCTCCAGCAGACCGACCCGGTGCACGGCCTGCTGGCCGCCCTGGAAACCCTGAAGGACGGCCTGGCGGTGACCGGCGCCGCGGCCGAGGTCGACGGCGCGACCACCATCGCCGGCAAGCTCTCCACCATCGCCCACACGGTCCCGTTGGTCTGGCACGGCCAGCCGGTGGGCACCCTGCTGATCGGCCCGACCGGCCGCCGCAGGTTCCCGGCCGCCCACGACGAGCGCGTGATCGCCGCCCTCACCCCGTACGTGGCGGACGCGGCCCACGCCATGCGCCTCACCACCGCCCTGCAACGTTCCCGGGAGCGCATCCTGACCGCGCGCGAGGAGGAGCGCCGCCGCCTGCGCCGCGACCTGCACGACGGCCTCGGCCAGACGCTGACGATGATGGCGATGACCCTCAACATGGCCAGGGTCAGCCTGACCCGCTCCCCCGACGTCGCCGACATCCTGCTGAAGGAGCTCCGCTCCGGCATGGACGCCGTCTCCGGCGACATCCGCGAACTCGTGTACGGCCTGCGCCCGCCCGCCCTGGACGATCTCGGCCTGGCCGGAGCCGTGCGGCAACTGGCGGTCGACGGCCCGATCGTGGAGATCGCCGGCGACCTGGACGGACTGCCCGCCGCCGTGGAGGTGGCCGCCTACCGAATCGTCCAGGAAGGCCTCACCAACATCCGCAAACACGCCAACGCCACCTCGGCGGAGGTCGCGCTGCGCCGGGAGGACGCGCTGATCGTGGAGATCAGCGACGACGGCGTCGGCCTGCCGGAGACCCTCAAACCGGGCGTCGGCCTGCGCTCCATGCGCGAACGCGCGGCGGAACTCGGGGGCACCTGCACGATCGCCTCCGACCGCTCGGGCACCACGGTGACCGCCCGGCTGCCCCTTTGACGAGAAGGACCGCCGCTCGTGACGAGTAGGCCTTGCCGCCTCGCACGCGGTCGGGGCGAGCACGTCCTCTGATTTTCTGTGGTGGTGGTGTGAGCACCGATGGATCTGGACAGGATCTACCGGACGGAGTACGGCCGGTGCGTGGCCACGCTGACGCGCCTGCTCGGTGACATCGGACTCGCCGAGGAGGCCGTCCAGGACGCATTCGCGGTGGCCGTCCAGAAATGGGATCAGACGCCGCGCAATCCCGGCGCGTGGATCGTGACCACCGCCCGCAACCGGGCGATCGACCGCCTGCGCCGGGAATCCACCCGCGAGGCCCGCCACTGCTGCTGCACCAACCCGACGAATCCAAGGAGGTGGGACCGGTGCGCGACGACCAGCTCCGCATGATCTTCACCTGCTGCCATCCGGCGCTGTCGCCGCTCGCGCGGACCTGCTCACCCGCCTCGGCCGTGCCGCAGCACGGCCGCGAGTATCAGCCTCCTGCTGATCGTCCTGGGGACGATTCTTTCCTCCGCGCTGGAATCGATTATCACGCTGTCCGGTGTCGCCATCACGTGAACCGATTCGCCTTGCTGGGTCCAGTGGAAGCGTTCGCCGAAGCTCTCGCCGACGAGCGGGAGATCGCCTCCGCCGAGGATGAATACCACCAGCGGGGCGCTGCGTGATCCAGCTCGCAAACGGGGGCGTCTACCGCGACTCACCGAAAGGCATCGACCGCCAACGGCACCGCGAGTCGATCGTGGCCGCGTCGCGACACGCGTACGTTTGACGTGCGTCATCCGCGCGCCGCGCTACAACCCGAGTTCCTGGCGGGCTTCGGCCATCGCCTTGGGCAGCAGGGTCCGGATATCGTGCCCATGCTGGCTGGCCAGCGACACCACCAGGCCGCCGGATCGTGCCAGCGCCCACACCTCGGAGCTGGTGATGTCCTGATCCTTCTCCTTGCTGGTCACGCGGACCGCCCAGGCCTCCTCGGCCTGTATCTGCGGGATGTCCAGCTTCTCGTAGGTCACGATGGCGTTGCTGACGCCAGCCTTGGACTCCCAGCCGCTGCATCGCGTGTGGACGGCACGGATCAGCGCGAGCCGGTCGGCCTGGGCTGCGGGGCTGTCCACGGCGAGCCGTATCCAGAGGTAGTCGCCGCCGGGCCCGTTCATGTTGACCGATATCGTGTGCGGGGAGGGTGGCTTGGTGGTCGACAGCCAGGTGCCGGCGTCCTTGCAGTCCCCCGCCTGGGGCAGGTCGAGCTGGTAGATGTAATCGTCACTGCCCAAGGTGTCGGTGTCGATCGACCAGCCGTCGCCGAAGTCCGCGGGCTCGGGCAGGGCGTCGGCCAGCTTCGGCGCCGAGATCGAGGGAACGGCCCGCGAGAGTGTGCTCGCCGCAAGAGGTCCTCCGCCCTCCGTCGGGCCGCACGCGGTGATCACGGCGACCGCGCCCGCAACCAGCCCTAATCGCCCTCTGGTCATGCCGCTGATCATAATCAGGCCGGCGCCGCCACCGCACAACACGCAGATACGCGATGCCGTCAGAATGATGAACTCCTCAGGCGCGGGTCTCATCGTTACTAAGCCGTCAGTCTTGACGGATCCACGTTTGGGCCTGTTCCATGTCGCCTTCGCCGATGAGGAGCATGCCGGTCAGGTACATCGCGTCGAGGTTGCCGGCTTCAGCGGCCTGGAGTGCCCATTCGTACGATTCGGCCACCGCAGCTTGCTCTTCGTCTGTCTCTTGGTCCCCCGCTTGTTCGAGGAGGAGGAGGAGGTGAGCCAACTCCGTTATGGCGGAAATGTCGCCGCGGTCGGCCGCCTGCCGGAGCATCTGCTCATCGGGTGCCGTCATGGGAGGCAAGGTAGCCAGAAAATTCTTTGGGCTGGGTGTCGAAAACGGGGCGGCCGCCGCGTCGGTTGGGTGAAAGGAGGTCACCCGATGGCTGTGATCGACAAACATCAGGCATGCGTCACGCACACTGTCGTGGTCGCGGCTGCGCCGCAGGCGGTGTTCGCGGTCCTCGCGAACCCGCACGAACACGCTGGGCTCGACGGAAGCGGGCTCATGAGAGGCGTCCTCGAGGGGCCGCCCGTGCTCATGCTGGGATCGGTGTTCCGCATGCGCATGAAGGGATACACCACCGTGAACACCGTGGTGGAGTTTGAGCCCGGGGTGCTTATCGCTTGGCGGCACCGGGGCAGGCATGTCTGGCGCTGGCGCCTGCGGCCTGTTGCCGGTGGGACAGAAGTGACGGAAACCTTCGACTACCGTGCCAAGCGGGCACGGTCGCTCGTCGAGCTTATCGGGATTCCGCGGCGGGCGGCGGCGATCTTGGACAAGAGCCTCTCCGCCCTGCATGCCCGCTACCCTCAGCCCATACCAGATGGAAGGCAACGCTAATGCGTTACATGCTGATGTCCAATATCGACCCGCGCCTCATGGGAGCACTGTCTCCTGAGGAGTTCCAGGCCACCATGGATCGCTTCGTGGCGTTCACCCGGGCGCTCGCGGAGTCCGGCGTGCTGCGCGCCGCCGAACAGTTGCAGCCTGCCGACACGGCGACGACGGTGCGCCTTCGGGACGGGGATCTGCTGCTGACCGACGGGCCATACGCGGAGGTGAGCGAATACTTCGGTGGCTTCTGGATCATCGAGGCTCCCGATCTCGACACCGCGCTCAAGCACAGCCAGGACTGTCCCGCCGCGACCTTGGGTTCGGTGGAAGTCCGGTCGCTCGTTGAACTGGGTTAAGGACCATGCCTGACCCGGCCGGGATCACGGTAGAGGAGGTCTACCGGCGAGAGTGGCCTGTCTTGGTCGCCATGCTCGCCGCGTGGACGGGTGATCTCGACCGGGCCGAGGACGGTGCGGCGGAAGCGGTCGCGGCGGCGCTGGAAGCCTGGCCCGAGTCTGGCATTCCTGAACGCCCTGGCGCTTGGCTGTTCACCACCGCCAGACGCAAGGTGCTTGACCGCATCCGCCGTGACCACACGGCAACCGCACGGCTCGCAGCCCTGGCACTCGAACCGCAGCACAGCGAATCCGGCGACCTGGCCGAGGAGATGGACGATCCGTTCCGGGCGGTGAAGTGGCCGGATTCCACCGCTGAAGACCTGCTGCGCCTCGTCTTCACCTGCTGCCATCCTGCCTTGGCGGTATCGGCTCAGGTGACACTCGCGCTCAGGCTCCTCTGTGGACTGACCGCGGCTCAGACGGCCCGGCTGCTGGAAAGCACCGAACCCGCCATCGCGCAACGCCTCGTGCGCGCCAAGCGGAAGATTCGTGACGCGGGGATATCCTTCTCCATCCCGGATCGTGCCGCCTGGCCCGAGCGCCTTCGCGCCGTTCTTTGCGTCGTGGGCTTGCTCTTCACCGAAGGCTATTCGGCCACGGAAGGACCGAGTCTCATCCATCGTGGGCTCTGCGATGCCGCCCTCGGCTTGACCGCGCTGCTGCGCCGCCTCCTACCGGATGAGCCCGAAGTGCTTGGCCTGTCAGGCCTGCTGCTGATCACAGACGCCAGGCGCGATGCTCGTGTCGAGGATGGCCGTCTCGTCCTGTTCTCCGAGCAGGATCGCCAGAGCTGGCGGTGGGACGATATCAACCTGGGCTTGGATCTTACGGCGCAGGCACTGCGCCGTGGCGGTGACCGGCCCGGCCCGTGGATCCTGCAGGCAGCGATCGCCGCGATGCACGTTCACCCTGATCCGGACCGGCATGCCATCGTCGCCCTGTTCGACCGGCTCGCCGCACTGGCGCCCTCGGCCGCCGTGATGACCAGCCGCGCCGCCGCGCTCGCGCTCGCCGACGGCCCAGACGCCGGCCTCGCCGCCGCCGATCTCATCGCGCCGGGCATTGGCAACCACCGGTTGTTCATCCTTGGAGCCGAGCTCCATGCGGAGCTGGGCGACACCGCAACGGCACGATCACTGCTGCACCAGGCGATCAACGCCTCCGCTAACGAAACCGAACGTCAGCACCTACAGGAGCGTCTGTCCTCGATCTGTCAGCCACCGGGGCCGGGAACGTTGCCGTAAGCAATCCGCCCGGTATCAGCGACCGGAGTGGACACCCGATGAGCGACTTCCTGAGATAGGCGGTCGCCACCCCGCGAACCGTCCTCTGAATCCACCTGATTCGGATGTGGTGTCCGTTGCGGGTCCTCTCTCCCCGGATCCGTGAGCGGCAGGCGGAGGACGAAGCGCGGGCTGGGCGTCCCCGAAGGCGAACGCGAGCACATCTTCGAGCGCTTCGCCCGCCTGGACACCGCCCGCAGCCGCGGCGCGGGAGGCACCGTGCGGCGGCGGCGCGCCACGGCAGGCGCGGCGGCCATCGCCGCCGCGCTCACAACGGCACCCTGCTCGCCGCCGTCTACGCCTATCCGGAGTACGCTCCGGACAACGCCAACGCGGTGACCTTCACCGGCCACGCAACCGGAAAGCACTGGCCGCCCGGTCCGAGCGCTGGCCGAGATCAAATCCGACAACTACCCCCATTGGGTCCTGCACTTCACCACCAGCGGGTAGCCGCACGTGGGTGGCTCGACGTACCAGGTGTAGCGCCTCAGGCCAGGTCGGCCGTGGCCGCCTTCGGCGGGGCGGGCCGAGTCCGGCGTGTGCTGGTCGGCGCCGCGGATCAGCGCCACGCTGGCCGCACCGGTGAACGACCTGATGCGGAACAGGCCCAGATCGAGCATGGCCGCCGGGCCGCGCCGCCACTGCGTGATCACGAAGGCGACCAGGAGCACCGCTCCGGCGACCAGCGCGGCCAGGACGGTCGTGGCGGTCTAGCCGTCCATCGGCCCGTTGAGCAGGGCGTAGTTCAGCGAGAACAGCAGCAGGGCTCCGAGGATCAGGCCCGCGGTGTCCAGCCGGCCGCCCGCCTTCGCCTTCGACTCGGTCAGCCGGAGCCACGTCCCGGCAAGGATGGTCACGCCGAGGGGGAGGTTGAGCACGAAGATGTAGCGCCACCCCCAGCCGTCGACGACGGCCCCGCCCACCAGCGGACCGAGGGCGGCGGCCGCGAACAGGCCGATGGCGGTGTTGCGCGCCCGGGCCGGGGCGCCGTCGTAGGCCGCCGCGATCAGGGCGAGGGCCGTGCCCATGACCAGCGCGCCGCCCGTCCCTTGCGCCGCCCGCGACACGATCAGGAAGCCGGCGCTCGGCGCCAGCGCGCAGGCCAGGGACGCCAGGGTGAACACGGCCACCCCGGCCGCGAAGATCCGGCGGCGTCCGACGCGGTCGGACAACGATCCGACGGACAGCAGCAGGGCCGCGAACGCCAGGGTGTAGGCGTTGACGATCCACTGGCGCGGCTCCATTTGTCCCGATGCCGGCAGCACAAGCCGTGGCCTGCGGTGCCGTAGCGGCAGCCCGCAACCGTGCAGGAATCGAGCTCTCGCCGTCCCATCTGCGGAGGTCCGGTCTCGGCCTCGGCCTTGAACTCCGCGAGGTCGGGTCTGCCCGCCTTCTTCCAGCGCAGATAGTGGCCGTTGCAGAGACCGCGGTGACGAGCCCGAGCGCCTCGCCGATCCCTGACGCCGCAATCCAGCAGGAACGCGAAGAGCAGCCGATCGCGCAGGTGGTCGCAGGCGTCCAGGATCGTCTGGACCTCGGCCGCGGTGAGGACCTTCGGCCGGGGCTTGGACGTCTTCAGCTTGATCACGCGACGTCGCTGCGGACCGCTCTTGGTGACGTGGTGCAGGAACGGCTTATAGGACGTCGCCGACCCACCACCTCGCCGTCCCGCTGGCTGCATCGTGATCAGCAGGCCCGCCAGCTTCACCCCGTGCCGGGCGTGGAACTCACAGAACGACGTCAGGGCCGCGAGCTTGCGGTTCACGCTCGCTTCCGAGCAGTGGTGCTCGACGGTGGGCAGAACCGAGACCTTCCCGTCCCGAGCCTTCGGCGGTAGCCGCAGCCACGCGACGAACCCGGCCACGTCCTCGATCGTGACGGTCTGCCAGTCGAGACCGCGGCCCGCCAGGTAGGTGAACCAATCCTTCAGATCATGCGCGTAGGCCTTGCGCCACCAACCTGGTGCGTGCGGGCTACGACCTGGTCATGGTCGCCGATCTGCTCGGCCACGCTCGAGTCGAGACGGTCCGCGTCTACAGCTTGCCCACCGACGCCGATGTCCAGGCCGCCTTGGACGCCGTCACCGTCGACTATTGAGCACCCCAGCCCGCCGAGGGGAGACCCGCGATGCGCACCGACGACCGATGGTGGTCTTGGCGACCGATCGCGTCGACCTACCCAGGCTGGTCGGCTCCTCTCCCAATCAGAATCAGCTATAGCCGGATCGGCGGGCAGGCCGCGCGTGCGCTGCCGGTCGGCAGTGAGTACTCGGCCCGCTCGCCCACCGACCTGCGCCGGTTCTTCTGGCAGTTCCGGCGCCTCGGCTGCGCACCAGGGTCCGAACTCGGCATCGACCGGAGCCACACCCAGCTCGCATGGGCCGGTGGCGGGCAATGAGTGGTTACCGGCGTCGCAGGACCATCCGCATCGCAGTGATCTCGCTGGCCCCGGGGGCCGGGGTTTTGGCCGGTCTGCTGACAGAGCAGCGCCCCTGGACGCTCTTCCTCAGGGATGTCCTCACTCAACTGTCTTGGTGATCACGGGAATGGCAGGGGCAGGTAAGACCGAACTCGCCATCCGGATCGCCCGCCAGCTGGCATCCCGCTACCCTGATGGGCTGTTTTGGCTGGGACTGCGCACGTACGCGGCCGCCGAGTCCCGGATGGGTACGGCAGAGGCGCTGCGGACATTGCTCAACACTTTGGGCGTGGCGCCTGACCCGCAGGCCACCGATGTCGCCGGGCTCAGTCAGAAATGGCGCTCAGTTACCGCTGATCGCAGGCTCCTGCTCATTCTCGACGACGTGGACCATGCTGATCAGGTACGCCCGCTCCTGCCGGCCGCGGAAGGCTGCGCTGTCCTGGTCACCAGCCGCCATGCGCTGATCGGCCTGGACCCCGACCGGGCCGTTGCGCTGGACCCGCTCAGCGAAGACGAGGCCAGGTTCCTAGCAGACGCGATCTTGCAGCGAGCGGGCCATCGGGATCCCTTTACGGCTGCTGCGATCGCTGCGGTCTATCGTCTGCCGCTGGCCGTCCGCCAAATCACCGATCTCAAGGCCGCCAACCCCAGCCTGGACATCGCCGAACTCAGCACCACCGTGAACGGCGGAGGCAAGGACGAGGCCGCGGCAGCTCTGGCGTTGTCTGTCGGCGCGCTAACCCCAGACGCCCGCCTGCTACTGCGCCGTATCGCCCACTACCCGCGTCGCTGATCACTCCGGCGATCGCGGCGACCATGGCGGATCGACCGCTCGACCGCACATGCCTACTGCTGTCTGAGCTGTACCGGCGCGGCCTGCTCATTGTCGAACGTCAGCGCGGAGGTGGGTATCGCATGCATGACCTCATCCGCGCCGCAGCGGTGCGTGAGTCCTCCGCCCGCGACTCCGCCAGGCGGCTGGCTGCCTGCAATGACCGCCTGTTCCGCTACATCGATGCCGTCATCGTCGAGGCCGTCTGGATGCTCTACCGCGGTGGCTCGGTGACGGGCATGACTGAGAGAAGGGCTGATCGTCCCGGTGTACCACCGCCACGGCACGAATCTGATGTGGCCGCGCTGGCCTGGCTCGACCAGCATCACGTTGACCTGCTCGCCGCGACCCGCGCAGACAGCCCTCCCACACCCGAAAATAGGTCTTCAACTGTGGCAACGGCCCTCGCGGAGAAATTGGACCCGGAAATGATCACCAAGAATTACGCGGTGGATCCAGGCTGAGCTGCGGGCGCTCACCGTGATAATCGTTAAGTTCGCGGCCACTTCGTGTCTGCGTCCCACTTGACACTCTTCTTGAGTAGCTCTAGGGAATGGAGCCCTTTTGCGTGCGATAGGTCCGCGCCAGACAAGTTGGCGCCATCGAGGGAGGCGCCACCCAGGTCGGCGTTGCTCAGATTGGCGCCGGTCAAATTGGCGCCTGACAGGAAGGCGCCGCGCAGGCTGGCTTCGGTCAGTTCGGCGCCAGACAGATTAGCGTCAAATAGGTAAGAGAAGTCCAGGTTGGTCTGGTACAAGTCAGCGCCGCTCAAGTCTGCGCCGTTCAGGTTTGCGCCTGGGAGGCCAAGCAGTTGGAGATTAGCCCACCTGCCAGGCGAACTTGCCAGTCTTCCGGTCGCATTCGTTGGCCTATTTCGACTGATTACTGTGAGCGCCGCTTGCAGATCCGGGGTTGGCCGTCGCGGTAATGGCTTCGTATACGTGCCGGGGGCATGATTTCGAAGAAATGTGATCAAGACATCAATGTTTGTCTCATGGTATTCGGGAGAGTCCTTGATGATCTTTTCTAGCGCGTAGACCCCACCGATCCGCACATCCAGGCTCTTGTTGCCGAGTTGCTCGACCGCCTTGCTGAACCGGTCGGTAATTTGACCCCTTCGGGCCACGTCGAGTCCCTCCCGGGCGATCCGCTGTTCTTCGCGGGCGGCCTCCAGCGACTGAGCAGTCTGCGAAAGGCCCAGTGCCGTGAAGACTAGGCCCGCGACGATGCCAAGAGACGTGACCACCTGCACTAGCGTAAGGATGACCTGGTGACGTTCGTGTCGTCGGGCATTATGAAGCTCAGCACGTTTGTCAACCGGGAGGGCCTCGAATTCCTCACGGGTGAGTGCACGGGTTACCCGCTCTCTGCGAAACCACGCCATAGCCGTATTGTGTGATCATGCCGTGTGCTTGGCTAGAGGAGAGCCTTGCTTAGCCCGCCCTGATGCTCCTCGGCCATCGAAAGCGCCCTTCGCGGTGATCTGTTCTTCTTGGGATCGGCTCAGCGTAGCCCCGCCCGTGATGGAGGCGCTCGGGGATCGGGGCCCTTCGTGTCAGGAACGTTTCCAGGGCTGGCCGATGCCGCGCTCACTTCGATCGCCGGGCTGCTGGGGCGAGCATGCCCCGCATGGCCGTCTACGCCGCCTCGGCCAGGGCGCTGAAGTCGATCTCGGGCAGGTCGGGGTCGAAGTCGTCGGGGCGCAGTCGCAGCACGTCGGTGGCGTACAGGCTGAACCGGCTGATGTGCGCGGTCAGGTAGGGCGAGAGCTGCGCGACGTCCTCGGCGCTGATCTCCCAGCCCTCGGCAAGGAGTTGGCGCATCACCTCCATCATGTCCAGCGCGGTATGGAAGATCACGCAATTGGCCAGCAAGGAGTTGAATTTGATCATCTTCTCCTGCTCGGCGGGGTCGTTGTCGGCGATGACGCCGTCGTTGCCGAAGCGCAGCCAGCCGGAGAATCCGTTGAACCCCTCGACCTTGTTGGTGACCGCGGTGATGCGCCGCCGCAGCGCGGGGTCAGCGAGGAAGCGCAGCAGCGCCACGGTGCGGACGCTGCGGCCGACCTCCCGGAACGCCTTGTAGATCTCGTTCTTGCGGGAGTGGGAGCCGAGCCGGCGCAGCAGGGTGACGGAGTTGAGCCTGCCCTCGCGGATGGAGATCGCCACCCGCATGAGGTCGGGCCACATCTTCTCCACCAGCTCCCAGTCGATCACGTTGCGGGTGCCGCCCTCACCGCGGAACAGGGCGTCGATGTGGTGGTAGGCGACCTGGTCGGTGTGCTGGAAGAAGGTCAGGTCCTTCCAGTTGCGGATGCGCGGCATCAGATCGAAACCGAACAAATGCGCGAGGGTGAAGACAGGGAAGGACTGGCCCTGGGTATCGGCGTGCACGGTCTTGGGCTGGACCTCGGAGGCGTTGGCGAGCAGGCCGTCGATGATGTAGATCGCTTCCCACGCCCCACATGGAACGAATCGGGAAAACAGCGCAATATAGTTATCCGATACGTAATGGTAGGGAATCCCACCAAAGCCCCCATATCGGATCGAGGTCTCGGCCAGGAGATTGTCGATGTAGGTGTCGACCTGGGTGCCGTCGGTTCCCACGCTGCTGCCATCGCCCCAGGCCTTGACCACGTCCAGCTGGGCGAAGGCGTTGACCACGTCGGTGATCGCCTTGTTCAGCTTGGCGAGGGTGATGTGCCGGTTCCTGGCCAGCGAGATCTCGTGTGCGGTGATCCCCTCGATGTGCCGGGCCGCCTCGGCCGGGCCCATGTTCGATCCGCACGCGAAGGTAGTCAGCACGTAGCGGTCCTGTGGCTTCTTCAGCTTCGGGTCGTGGCCGGAGGCGGGTCCGAAGTGCCGGTGCCAGCCCAGCCAGTAGGCGGTGCGCGAGGTGATCTCGATCAGCGTGCGCTCGGGCATCCGCGCCTTGATCTCCGCGCCCAGCTTGGTCGCGGTGGCGGTGGTGCCGAGCCCGGCCAGCCGCTTGAGGGTCGGGGTGCCGTCCTTGGCGAAACTCAGGTCCTCGTTGTCGGCGTAGCCGGCGTCCAGGTGCTCGGCGGCCTGGCGGTGGCTCTCCTTGAGCTCGGCCACGAACTCAGCCGCACTCGCCGGCAGGCCCGCCTCGGCGCAGTAGGCCGCCAGCAGGGGCCGGCATTCATCGAAGGTCAGCAGGTGCGAGCTCCAGTCGCCGTACTCCGCCGCCCCGTCCACCGCGATGTCTCCGGTGCGTAACTCCTCGGCCAGGGAGGCGAACACCATCGCCTCCTGGCCGCGGATCGTCGACTCCATGCTGTCCAGCGTGGAGAACGCCGGCAACTCCAGCCGGGCCTGAGCCAGCCGCTCCAACGCCACGTTGATCAGGTCCGGTGGGTGGTTCTTCACCCACGCCGCCCGGGTCATCGCCTTGACCGCGATCTTGCGGGCCTTGCCCGGCGCGTACGCCACCCCTTCCCGGCGCCGCACCAGCACCAGCACCCGATGCGACTCGGCGGTGCGCGGCGAGGCGTACGCGGGCGCGATGCCCTCCTTCAGCTCCAGGCACCGCCGGACGTGCTCCACCACCACGGGCGGCACCTCGCGGGCCTTGGCGAAGCGGCCCAGCCGCTGAAAGCACTTGAGCGCGAGCGTCAGCGCCAGCAGGTGCTCATCGGTGTCGGTCTTCTCCCGCGCCCACGCCGACTCCTCCTGCGAGGGAGAGAAGAACAGGTACAGCTCACGCGTCATCATCAACCGCGGGAACACCCGATAGGCGGTCCGCTCCACCGACGTCACCGCACACGCCTCCCGCCGGCCCCGCTCAACAGACGGGACACACCGTAGCGAGACGAATACGCACACAAAGAGGAGGAAGATCACAGCTTCATCAACCTCGCCGCTCAACCCTCCAAGATCATCCCAATGTGGGTTTGGGCTTATGTGGGCTGACCCCTCTTCATCGCCGCGAGAATCGCGGCGCCCTCGGCGTTCGCGCCGAACTCGATCACCTTGGGCAGCAGCTTCAAGAACCCCGACACCGTGGTGTACCGGCCGACCAGCTCAGACCGCCAGTCGTCCGGATCCGCATCAGCGGGCGGGACGCTGTCGTTGACCACCACCAACGCCGCCCGCAACTCCGCCCGGGACACGATCGCCTCGATCGCCTCCCACACCTCCACCACCCGCGGCTCCTCGTCCTCGCCGCCCCACCCATCGGAGTCGAACAGCGCCTCCACCGCGACCGCCAACCGGGCCGAAGCCTTGGCCAGCTTCGGATGCCTGCGGACCGTCTCCTTGTTCGCCGCCGTCTGCGCCTTGTTCAACAGCTCGGTGGCCATCAGCAGCTCCAGCAGCTCCAAGGTGTCATCGACCGACTTGGCCTCCAGGAACCGCACCGTGGCCAGCAACGTCGCCAGCCGGCGGCCGGCACCGTGGCGGCGGAGCTGAGACGCGTCCGCGCTCATCCCGTACTTGGCCAACTCCGCCAACCTGCGCGGAGGCACCAGCGCTTCGGCGCCGAGCTCGGCCGTGCCCAGCCTCACCACCTCCGCGACCTGGTCCAGAGCCTTGATCATCGTCGGCCCCGACCCGCGCGGAGCCGGGCCCTTGCGCCACCGCTCCAGGTCCGACACCCGCGACCCGGGCGCCACCTCCAGGAGCTGATCCAGCACATACCGCTGGCCCACACCCAGCAGCCCCTCCAACACACCCCACAACCGTTTGGTGATGTCGTCGCGGACCTGGGCCACCAGCCGCGCCAGCGTGCTCACGCCCGGAAGCAGCACCTGCCGCTCCCGCAGCGACCCCGCCGCGTCGGTGAAGATCGCCTTCGGGCCATCACCCGTCGTCCACGACCGGGCCGCCACCCACGCCCGCAGCTCCGCCTCGGCCGCAGGGAACTCCTGCAGCCCGTACACCTGCCGGATCTCCCACTGGTGATCCAGCTTCGTCTTGGCCCGCTCGGTATACCTCTTCACCTGCGAGGCGTCAGCCACCCCGAGCTGCTCAGCGACGAAGTCCAGCACCGCCACCGGCACATCAAGCGGATCCTCCAGGAACGTCCCGAGCCAACGCACCGTCACCAGTTGCAAGCTGAACCCGAGCTTCATGTGCTCGCCACGACGGCGATCCACCAGCGCGCGGTCCTCGTCATCGAGGAAGAACACCCGCTCCAGATCCGCCTGCGACACAGTCCCCGCGTACCGGCCAAAGGCCGCCGCCTCATCATCCGTCAGGAACTCAACCGGCATACGCGGCAACGTAGGGCACACCCGCACACGAACGACACAGAGTCACCCAACCGTTACAAGATCCGCCCGCTGTCACGCCCCACCCGCATCCGAACGGCAGACGGCGGTAACTCCGCCTGAACCGGCTCGCTAACGCCGTTTTCCGTTCGGTTGCTGCTCAAGCCCCAACTGCTCACGGATCTGGGCGTAGCCGTGCAGAGTCGCGAATTTGGGCAGTTCCCGGATGCCGGAGCTGGCGCGCGCCCGGCGCAGGGCGAACCTGGCCAGCCGCCCGCAGACCGGGCCCAGACGGGCGGCGAGTTCCTCCACCTCGGCCTCTCCCTCAACGGCGGCCCGCGCGAAGCGCCGATCCGGTCCCTGCTCCGAGTCGCTCACGCGCAGGTAGTTGGCGAGCCTGGCGAAGACCGGGGCCGGGTTCTCCGACCACCGCGATACGCCGACGTCAATCTCGGCCACGGCGCGCCTGCCGTACACCCGGAGAAAGCCGACAGCCTCCTCGAGATCGTCGTAGGCGGCATGGTGAGAGTAGTTCGGGTTTATGAAATTTCAGACCTGCGGGAATATGTGATTGCCTATTTGTCGGATTCCGTGGCGACTTTCGTGAACTGGTGTACGACGTCTCGGATGAAGCGGGTGCGGGTCAGGCCGAGGCGGCGCAGGGCGGTGCCGTGGTCGAGGGCGACGACGGTCAGGGCCCCTGCCATCAGGCACCACCAGGCGGCTACGGTCAGGGTTCGGATCGGGCCCGGCAGCCGGGCGAAGCACTGGCGTAGCCGGTGGCGGTGGAACGGGACGTGGCGTTGCTCGTCGGCGAGGATCAGGGCGGCGACCTCGACGGTCAGCTGGTCGTGGGTACCTTCGTGGAGAGCCTGGTAGTAGCGGAGGGCGATCACCTCCGCGATCATGAGGACCATCAGTTCCACCTGGAGGCCGAGCATGCGCCGCAGCCATACGAACGCGGTGTCGCTCCAGTGGCCGGACAAGGTCGCAACGCCGGCGGCGTTCAGGAGGTGGGCGAGCATCCGGGCGTGGTTGCGCTCTTCGGCCACGAACAGGCGTACCGCGGCCGTGTAGGCGTCGTTCCCGGCGCGGGCGGCCTTGCTGATCAGGTTCGCGCCGTCGCCGTCTTCGCCGACCTGGAAACGTCGCACGCTTTTGAGGATCGCCGGGTCGAGGCGTACGGGCTGGTCCCAGTCGAGGTCGGCGGCTCTTCGCCGTTGATCGGCCGCGGCTTCGAACACGCCGACCCAGGCCGCGAAATCGGAATCGCGCATGGCAGTCACGGTAGGCAAGCCGTGTGCAGCAACCCCTCCTGGCGTGTGGAGGTTTCGCGCGAATCCGGTGTGGGTCAGGTTTGCAGGATGAGGTTCAGGGTCGGGAGCGGGCCGCCGGGGAATTGTTGCAGGCGGCCGCCGGCGGCCAGAGGGCCGAGGTCGATGGCGGCCCAGCCGAGGTGTTGGATGAGGCGGGTAATGCGGGTGTTGGCCCCGGCGTCGTCGCCGGACAGGAAGATCACGCGGCGGCCTGCGGGTGTGCGGGGGTCGGCGCCGAGGACGGCGGGGGTGAGGGTGTTGAAGGCTTTGACCAGGCGGGCGCCGGGGACCAGGTCGGCGACGACCTCGCTGGAGGTCCGGCCGCCCAGGTCGGCGACCTTGAAGTCGGGCGGCCCGAGCGGGTTGGTGGTGTCGATGACGATACGGCCGCCCCAGTCGGCGACGCCGGTCGCCGCCACCGCGGCGGGCAGGCGCCGCCACGGGACGGCGAGGATCACGATGTCCTCGGCGGCGGACTCGGGGACCGACGCCGGTTTCAGGCCCGCTCCCAGCGCGTGGGCCAACTCGTGCAGCGTGTCCGGGCCGCGGCTGTTGCTGATGAGGACCTGCCGGCCGGCGGCGAGGAGGCGGAGGGCGAGGGCCTGGCCGATGGCTCCGGCTCCGATGATTCCGATGGGCATGGCTTGGCTCCCGGCCGTTCAGGTCGTACGCGCGTGGGCCAGGGCCCAAGTGAGGGCCTTGTCGGCAACCTCTTCCCAGCCGTCCTGGCCGAGGGTGTAATGGGTGCGGTCGGGGTAGATTTCGTGCTCGGTGAGCGCGCCGGACTTGTGGTAGCGGCGGACGTTCTCGGCGTTGACGGAGGCGGGGATGACGTGGTCCTGGCCGCCGGAGATGAACAGCAGCGGGGCGCGGTCGCTGTTGTCGAAGTGGACCTTGGTGGCGGCGTGGGGGTTGAAGTTGGCCAGTGCGCCCTCGAACAGGATGTGACCGGCGGCCGGTACGTGGTAGCGCTGGTAGACCTTCAGCGATTCCTCCTCGGTGAGGGAGTTGGTGAAGGCGTAGTGGAACTGGTCGGGGGTGAGCGGGACGGCCCGGTGGCGGTTGGCCGGGTTGCCCAGAACCGGGAAGGTCGAGCGCAGCGTCGCGAGCGGGAGTTTCATGACGCCCTTGACCTGGGCGGAGTCGATGGCCACGCCGGCCGAGCCGAGGCCGCGGTCCAGCAGGACCTGGGTGAAGGTGCCGCCGAAGGAGTGGCCCATGATGATGGGCGGCTCGTCCAGGCTTTTGACGATCTGCTCGTAGTGGTCCAGGACCTTGTCGATGGTGAGGGCGGCGATCGGCGAGGGGTCGGCGTTGAGCTGTTCGACCTCGCCTTCCATGCCGGGCCAGGCGGGCGCGAGGACCTGATGGCCGGCCGTGGCGTAGCGGTCGACCCAGCCTTCCCAGCTGCGCGGTGTCATCCAGAGGCCGTGGATCAAGACGATGGTGCTCATAGGTTCCTCCTCAGATCGGGTCTGAGAAGAGCGTGCTGCTCTGGTGCCTTCGCCCGCATCTGTCATATGACTGTCGCCCTTCATGGAAAACTCGCCTTGAACATCTCGCCTTGAACATGAGGAGGGCCGCTTGATCCTTGTCGGCAGGGACCAGGAGCTCGCCCAGGTCGTGGACGCGCTCTCTTCGGAGGTGTCGGATACGTTGCTGTGCGCCGTGCTCGGCGATCCGGGCATCGGCAAGAGCAGCGTGCTGGCGGCGGTCACGGATCGGGCGACCGGGCAGGGCGTCCGGGTGCTGCGGGCGCGCGGCAGCACCGCCGAGACCGGCCTGCCGTTCGCGGGGCTGCACCAACTGCTGATCCCGGTGCTCGACCGGGCGGACTCGCTGCCTGAGCGGCGGCGGGCGGCGCTGCTCGGCGCGCTCGGCCTGGGCGAGGATGACGCGCCGCCGGACCGGCTCGTGCTGGGCATGGCCGTGCTCACCCTGCTGTCCCAGCTGGCCGACCAGGGCCCGGTCCTGCTGGCGGTCGACGACCTGCAGTGGATCGATCTGGCCAGCCGGTCGCTGCTGGCCTTCCTCGCCCGGCGGCTGGAGGGCGAGCTCATCGGGCTGCTCGTCGCGGCCCGCGGCGACCGGCTGCCCGAGGAGTTCGACGGCGTGCTGCCGGTCGTGCGGCTGGAACCGCTGCCCGCACGGGAGGCGCGACTGCTGCTCGACAGCAGGCCGCACCCGCCGGCCGGGGCGGTCCGCGAGCTGATCCTCACCGAGGCCGAAGGCAACCCGCTGGCGTTGGTCGAGCTGGCCAGGGCGCTGCACGGCCGGGAACCGCTTTCCTACGCCAATACCGTTCCGGTCACCGAGCTGCTGGAACGAACCTTCGCCGCCCAGGTGCCGCACCTGCCCGCGGCGACCCGGGACGCCCTGCTCGTGGCCGCCGCCGCCGACACCACCGACCTTGCCGCGGTGCACTCGGCGCTTCCCGGCGACAGCGACCCGGAGGTGTGGCTGCCCGCCGAGCAGGCGGGGCTGATCCGGATCGGCCCCGGCCTGATCGAGTTCCGGCATCCCCTGGTCCGATCGGCGATCTATGGCCGGGCCCCCTACAGCCGGCGCCGCCGCGCGCACCTCGCGCTCGCCGACGCGCTCGCCTGGGACCTGGACCGGCGGGCCTGGCACCTGTCCGCCGCGACCGCGGCCCCCGACGAGAGCGTCGCGGCGGTGGTGGAGGCCGCGGCCGACCGGGCGCTGCGACGCGGCGCGAACACCGAGGCCATCACGGCCTTCGAGCGGGCCGGACAGCTCAGCCCCGATCCCCGCGAGCATGGACGGCGGCTGGGCACCGCCGCCGTCCTGGCGTTCGTCGCCGGCGCCATCACCCGCGCGGAGGAACTCGCCCAGCGGGCCTCCGAGCTCACCGACGATCCCGCCGCCCGGAACTGGACCGCGCAGCTCGCCGGTGTCGCCGGCGCCTTCACGCTGCGGTTGGACCGCGCCTTCCTGCAGGTCATGGCCGACACGCCGGACCCTTCGGAGGATGGCGGGATGCGCCTGCTCACGGTGGCGGCCCATATCGCCTTCAGCTCGGGCAGGGCCGAGCATCGCGAGCAGGTCATCCGGGCGGCCCGGGTGGACCTCATGGGGCCGCTGACCGGCTTCCACCTGTCGGTGCTGGCGATGACCGACCCCTTCCGCGGCGCGCCCGCCATCCGGGCGGCGCTGCCGGGGGTCGTCGCCGCCCTCGATGGCGATCTCGCGGTGCAGCACATGGTCGGGACGCTCGCGAGCCGCGTCGATGAGACCGCCATGGCGATCGGCCTGCTGGAACCCATCGGCGGACCGGAACGGCCGGACGCCACGCTCGTCCAGGGCGGTCTGATCACGGCCGATCTGGGCTGGGCCTACCTGGACGCCGGCCAGTGGTCCCAGGCTCTGGCGTGCGCGGAGCGGCTGGCGTCCACCGAGCACACCACCCTGAGCGGCATCGGCATGCTGGTTCTGGACGCCACGCTGGCGGCACTGCGGGGCGACACCGAGCGGGCCCGGCTCCGCGCCGGCCTTGCCCTGTCAGTCGTCGGTCCCGCCCAGATCGGCACGCTGATCGTACGGACGCATGCGGCGAACGGGATGGCCGCGGTCGCCGACGGCGATCCCCAAGCCGCCTATGAGCACTTCCGCCGTTCCTTCGACGCTGACGGCGAACCCTCGCACTATCTGACCTCCGGCTACCAGATCGGCGACCTTGCCGCCGCAGCGGTCCGTACCGGCAGGGCCGCCCACGCCGGCGACCTGCTGTCCCGGGTGGGTGGCCTGGCCGGTACGGGGGCCTCGGCCCGGCTCCGGCAGATCATGGATCGCGCCGAGGCCCTGCTCGCCGCGCCCGGCGAGACCGAGGAACGGTTCCGTGCCGCGCTCGCCGACCCGGCCGGCGAAAGGTGGCCGTTCGAACGTGCCCAGCTCCGGCTCGACTACGGCGAATGGCTCCGCCGGGCACGCCGCACCAGCGAGGCCCGCGTGCCACTGAGCCGCGCGTTGAAAACCTTCGAGGAACTCGGCGCCGCCCCGTGGGCGGAACGGGCTCGCGCGGAGCTTCGCGCCACCGGTGTCGCGCCCAAGGCGGCCACCCCCGACCGGCTCGCCGGGCTGCCGCCGCGTACGCAGCAGATCCTCCAGCTCGCCGCCCAGGGGCTGACCAACAAGGAGATCGGCGACCGGCTCTTCCTGTCCCACCGGACCGTGGGCAGCCACCTCTACCAGGCATTCCCCAAGCTCGGCGTCACTTCGCGCGCGCAGCTACGCGACCTGCTCGCCCGGACGGTCGACACCATCGGCGGGTGACGAAGGACCCGCGCCGGTCGAACCGGCGCAGCCCCCTGGGTCAGACGGGTCAGTGGGTCGTGGCGGAATTCGAGGAGGGGGTCACCCGGGGTTGCGGAGATCCCCGGTGAAGAATGGCGTCGAAGTCGTCGGACTTGTCATCGGGCGTTTCGTTGGCGAGGATACCGTCGATCAGCGCCTGGTTGGACGCCTTGCCCGCTTCCAGGTCGGCCGTGTACGCCGCGCCGGATTGGGGGCCCTTCCCGTCCTCTCGCCAGGTTTGGTTCGTGCTCTCCCGTCTGCGATTGGCTGAATGTGCCCGGCCGGTGGTACCCGCCCGGGCAGAGGCGGGCGCTATCATGCGGGTCCACTCGAGGAGCTGGTCAGGCCGAAGACTCGGCCGGGGGGCGGAGAAGCGGCAGGGACGCTCAGCGGTCTGTACGGCGACGGCGATGGCGAGCGCGACCAGCTTGTCCAGGGCACCGAGACGGCCCGGAGGAATGGCCCAACACCCGGCCGAGCTCGTGCGGGTGAACTCGACATCGAGGTGGGCGGCCAGATGCGCGGCGCTCGCGCAGGCCGCCCGGCCGCATCCGCTCGGGAACAGGTGGCGCGATGTCCTGCGCCATCTCCGTGTGCCCCTGGTGATCGGCCGCAGCCACCGGTGCGCGAGAATCATCGCCTGCTGGGGTGATGATCCCGGCGTCCGGTGCGCCGATAAATAGTCAAGTCGGCGCGCGAGAAGCGGCTTCGCGCCGGACGTTAGCAGTTCGTAAGAGCAGCGGTGCTTGGTCTGGGTGGGGCCCGGGTGTTGGATCGGAAGCGACCTGCCACCCGAGGAGACTGTCGATGGCCGAGGCTGTGATCTTGCCCCGTGGCGCTCCCGCCACCTTGGCGGCTGTCCGTGTGGCGACGGCTCTGCTGTGGATCCAGAACGCGGGTTGGAAGACGCCGGGGGACGATTTCGGCCGGACCTCATCACCGCGCGGGTTGTTCCTGTTCACCGGTTACGCGGTGGACCATCCGGTGTTCCCACCGTTCGCGTGGCTGGTCGAGCATGTGGTGCTGCCCAACTTCCTGGTCTTCGGCTGGGTCGTGCTGCTGGTGGAAGCCTTGCTAGGGGCGTTCCTGCTGGTCGGTCTCGCCACCCGGCTGTGGGCGCTGGTCGGGATCGGGCAGACCTTGGCGATCACTTTGTCGGTGCTGAACGCGCCGCACGAGTGGCACTGGTCGTACTTCCTGATGATCCTGATACATGTCGTGTTGTTCGCCACCGCGGCGGGCCGCTACTACGGGCTCGACGGCCTGCTGCGTGACTCCTGGCAGAACCGGTGGCTGCGGAGGATGTCGTGAGGCCCCCGGATCGGTTCGCGTTCTGGCTGGGCGTCGCCTCGGTGGTGAGTGCGGTGTTCGTGATCACCAGGGGTGATCCGTGGCAGTTGGTGAAGATGACCGCGGTGACGGCACCGGTCGCGGTGGTCCTCGGCCTGGTGGCCTGCCTGGCCGCGCGCCGGGCTGACCCGTCGTGGCAGGCGGCCATCGGCGCGGCGTACCTGCTGGCGGCCCTGGTGGTGCTGGCCGAGCTAGCCTTCGGCTTCTCGCTGACCGACGGCAGCGCCTCCACCTTCAGCCTGTGGCTCGGCCTGGGCCTCGGCCTTGCAGGGGCCAGCCGTAGCCCCGCAAACCGTACAAAGGAGTGAGATGGACCTGTCCGCCCGCCTCGACCCCGTCCTCGACGTGGCCCGCGCCACCGCCACGCAGGTGGACACGGAAGGAAGCTTCCCCGCCCAGACCGTGGACGCGCTACGCCACTCTGGTCTGTTCGGGCTGACCCTGCCGCCCGAGTCCGGCGGGCTCGGCGGCGGCCCGCAGGACCTGGTGCAGGTGCTCGGCCGCCTGGCGGCCCTCTGCGGATCGGCCGCGATGGTCTACCTGATGCACCTCACCGCCACCATGGCCATCGCCTCGGCGCCCCCGGCGAGCCATCCGGGACTGCTCAAGCGACTGGCCACCGACACCCTGGCCACGCTGGCCTTCAGCGAGAAAGGGTCGCGGTCGCATTTCTGGGCCCCGATCTCGCGATCCCGGCGGGAGAACGGCAAAGTTACCCTGGACTCCGCCAAGAGCTGGGTCACCTCGGCCGGGCACGCCGAGGTGTACGTGGTCTCGACCCTGGCCCCGGACGAGGGCATCGATGTGTACGTCGTGTTCGCCGGCGCTTCCGGAGTGGAGGTGTCCGGGCCTTGGCGCGGGCTGGGCCTGCGCGGCAACGCCTCGGCTCCGATGCGCTTCCAGCTGCCCGTCGCCGACGGTGACCGGATCGGGGAGCCGGGCAGCGGGTTCGCGCTCAAGCTCCAGGCGGTCATGCCGTGGTTCAACCTGGGCAACGCCGCCGTCTCGCTCGGCCTGGCGCAGGCCGCCCTGGACGCGTCCGTCACCCATACCAGCGGATCCAGTTTCCAGCACACCGGAGAGGCACTGGCCGACCTGCCGACCATCCGGGCCCAGCTCGCCCGCGCCGCCCTGGACCTGGAAACCACCCGCGCCTACGTGGAGAAGGCGGCCCGCAGCCTCGCCCAGCCGGACGAGTCGACGATGCTCCACGTGCTGGGGGTCAAGGCGGTGGCCAACGACATGGCATTGCGGGTCACCGATGTCGGGATGCGGGTGTGCGGTGGCGCCGCGTTCTCCGAGCACCTGCAGGTGGAGAGGTTCTTCCGCGACGCCCGCGCGGGCCACGTCATGGCCCCGACCGCCGACGTGCTCTACGACTTCTACGGCAAGGCGATCACCGGACGGGAGCTGTTGTGATGCTGATGGTCGGCGCGGTGGCCTACACCGCCAACGTCGTGCCCATCTGGGAGGGCATCCGCGATTACTTCGACGGACAGATGGACTTCGTGCTGTTCTCCAACTACGGCCGCCAGGTCGACTCCCTCGTCAACGGCACCATCGACATCGCCTGGAACACCAACCTGGCCTGGGTCCGCACTGTCCTGCAGACCGACGGCGCCTGCCGGGCGATCGCCATGCGCGACACCGACCTGACCTTCGCCACCGTCCTGGTCGCCCGCGCGGGCAGCGGCTTCACCGGCCCGCACGACCTGCGAAGGGTCGCCCTGGGCTCCCGCGATTCGGCGCAGGCCGCGATCCTGCCCGTCCACTTCCTGGCCCAAGCCGGGATCACCGGCATCGACTACCTGCGCATCGACAGCGACCTCGGCAAGCACGGTGACACCGGCCGCAGCGAGCTGGACGCCATCCGCGCCGTCCTGGACGACCGGGCCGACGCCGCCGCGATCGGCATCACCACCTGGGAGGCCGTCGGCCGCGGCGAACTCATGCCCGGGGTGCTGGCGGAGATCTGGCGCTCCGAGCCGTACTGCCACTGCAACTTCACCACCCTGCTGCCGCCCGAGCGCACCGACCCCTGGGCCGACCACCTGCTGAAAATGGACTGGGACAACCCCGACCACCGCCGGATCCTGGAGCTGGAAGGGTTGCGCCGCTGGGTCCGGCCCGAGCTGGACGGCTACGCTTCGCTGCTGGAGGCGGTCAAGCAGCAAGATATCTCCGCGCGATGGTGATCCTCGACCTGATCGAGAAGGTCGGCGCCCTCCCCGCGGGCGCGATGGTCACCGTGCCGCTCCAGCCCGGCGAGGCCGAGCTGGTCGCCCGCTGGTGCGACCACACCGGCAACACCCTGGTCGCGGTCGAGGAGGAGACCGCGACCGTACGGCGCGGGCGTACCCCTGACCCGATCGCGGAGCTCCCCGCCGACCGGCGGCCGGGAGCGCGGCTGTGGCTCTACACCAACTTCGACTGCAACCTGGCCTGTGACTACTGCTGCTCGCGCTCCTCCCCACGCACCCCGCGCCGCGCCCTCGGCCTGGATCGGATCCGCCGGATCATCGCCGAGGCCGACGGGGTACGCGAGGTGTTCCTCACCGGCGGCGAGCCGTTCCTCCTGCCCGACCTCGACCAGATCGTCCAAGCGTGCACCGACCGCTTCCCCACCACCCTGCTCACCAACGGCATGCTGATGCACGGCCGCCGCCTGGGCCTGCTGCGCGCCATGCCACGCGACCGGCTCACCCTGCAGATCAGCCTCGACTCGCCCACCCACGAACGGCACGACCGGCACCGAGGCCCGGGCAGCTGGCGGCGAGCGGCGGCAGGCATCCAGACGGCGCTCGGCGAGGGCTTCCGGGTACGGGTCGCCGCCACGATCGCGGCCGGCGAGGAAGACGACGCCATGACCTTCCACACCTACCTCGACCACCTCGGCATTTCAGTGGAAGACCGTATCGTCCGGCCCGCGGCGCTGCGCGGCTTCGCCGACGAAGGCGTCGTGCTCACCGTGGAGAGCCTCCTCCCCGAAGTGACGATCACCGCCGACGGCGTCTACTGGCACCCCGTCGGCGCCGACCACGACGACCAACTCGTCACCCGTGACATCTTCCCCTTCACGGCCGCCCTCGCGGAGGTACGGCGCCGCTTCACCGAACACCGTCGCCATGCCGATGCGGCGGCCCAGACCTTCCCCTGCGCATGAGGCCCCGCCGGACCAGCTAGGCGGCCCACGTGCCGGCGTACCACGCGGGCCAGCGCCTCCCTACTCCGCGTCAGCCAGCAGTCCACGTTCGTGTTCATGAAACCGGACGGTTCCACCGCGAAAGCCTCCGGCCCGCTCGGCCCCGACACGCTGAACGGGCTGGTTTAGAAACTGATCGCCGGATAGCGTCCGGCATGCCGCATCCGAGGACGACGTTGAACGCCGACCTTCCGCTCACGCTGGCTCTCACCGCCGGCTTGGTGGCCGCATTCAACCCGTGCGGGTTCGCCCTGCTGCCCGCCTACCTCACCATGCTCATCGCTGACCAGGGTGCCTCCCGACGCGGTCCGATGCTGTCCACCTCAACGAGTCGGAGGCCATGGGCCTCCTGCTGAGTCTCACGATCGCGGAAAAGATCGGCTCGCCGCTCCTGCTGGAGGACCTGCGATCGATCACCCGCAAGGTCAGTTCAGCGTTCGCCCCGGCCCAGACCCGCCGGATCATGGCGCTGCGCCGCCGCATCCTCGTCGGTGAGCCGGCGTCCGAGCAGGTGCTCGCCTCCTACGATCCGCCATCGCCCCACATGACCCGGCCGCTACTGGACGCCTTCATGCACCAGCGGCTCATCCGAATCACCTACGAGGACCGGCACGGCGCCATCACCGACCGCGACGTCGAAGCGCAGTACCTCTACTACAACGTCCCCGTCTGGTACGCGCTGGCATGGGACCACCTCCGCGACGACGTCCGATTCTTTCGCATCGACCGCATCAGGAACCTCCAGAGCCTTCCCGCCGAGTTCCGACTCCGTCCCGCCGACGCCTTCCTCACTGCCGGCGAGGACGACGCCCGGATCGTGTGACGACTGCGCGAAGCCAGTCCAACAGCTCGCTTCCAGCGGGCGTCAGGCAGTCGTCGGCTCCAACCGCGGCGCAAGGCTCTCCAAGATCTCAGCCGTCACCGGATTCACCTTCTCGTCGGGCTCGATGTAGGGGGCCTTGGTGATCTCGTCGAGGCGGGCTTGGAACAGGGCATAGGTGGAGTGGACGGGGCAGGGCAGGCGACCAGTGCTGTTCGTTCACCTGACTACGAACGGACCTGAATCGACACCTGCCCTAAAACTAGTCTTCTCGGCCCGTGGTGGCCGAGGCGTTGGTGCGGGCTTCGGCGATAAGGTCGTGCCAGCGTTGCTCGTCCGGATCGGGCAGGGCGACCCACTCGCGGAAGACCTTGCCGGCCGGGGCGAACGGGCGGCCGATGCCGTCCTGGATGAGCTGGGTGACGCGCTGCCGTGGCAGCTTGACGATCAGCGCTTGGCCGTGCCGGTCAAGGGAGGCGAAGAAGCGCCCGTCGTGCCGCAGGCACGGCAGTCCCATCATGGTCGAGCGGGTGATCGCGGGATCGGTGAGCATCGGCTCCGCCAGGTCCCAGAACAGCTCTTCAGGCGACACCGGATCCTCCTTTGATGAGTGGTGATGTCCGGTCAGATCCGCGGCGGAGGGCGAACTCATCGCATGGTGTCGGACCCGGTCATTAGGCTCGCTGTCGTGAGCAGCATACGGAAACCGGTACCGCCGGGCGGGCAAGAGCTGATCGGCGCAGCTGCCGGTAGTTTCCTCAGAGGGCAGGTGTCGATTCGCGCCGTGCCTGTTCGTAGTGGGGTGAGCGGCGGGAAGCGCCCGTCCATCACAAGGAGCACCATGATCCGGTACATGTTGTCGGTCCACAGCGTCGAGGGCGAGGTCCGCGACCCGATGACCGAACAGGAGATGCGGCAGTCCCACGAGCGGCTCGGCATCCTGGAGCAGCAGATGCACTCGGCGGGGGTCTGGGTCTTTTCCGGGCGCCTGCACGAACCCGACACCGCCACCGTCGTGCGCCTCTCCGGGGATGAGGTGCTGACCACCGACGGCCCGTTCGCCGAATCGAAGGAACACCTCGGCGGCTTCTACATCATCCAGGCCGACGACCTGGACGCGGCGCTGTCCTGGGCGTCGAAGGTCACCGCGGCCATCAAGACGCCAATCGAGGTCCGCCCGTTCGCCGCGTTCGCCGACGAACCCCAGGTCTTCGACCAACCTCAGGGCTGAGCGTGCCGGTCGTCGATGAGGCTGCGGTCGGCCGGATCTTCCGCGAGGAATCCGGCCGATCGGTGGCCAGCCTGATCCGCCTGTTCGGTGACATCGACGTGGCCGAGGACGCGGTGCAGGAGGCATTCGCCATAGCCCTGCGCAAGTGGCCGGCCCAGGGCCTGCCGCCCAACCCGGGCGGCTGGATCACCACGACCGCCCGCAATCGTGCCCTGGACCGGCTGCGCCGCCGGGCGCGGGAACAAGAATTGCTCGGTGAGGTGGCGGTGCTGGCACCGGGCGCCGACGATTGCGGAATGCCCGAGGAGGCAGGACCTGTGCAGGATGACCGGCTTCGCCTCATGTTCACCTGCTGCCACCCGGCGCTGTCGACCGAGGCGCAGGTGGCGCTCACGCTGCGCCTGCTTGGCGGGCTGTCGACCGAGGAGGTGGCCAGATCCTTCCTGGTGGCGGAACCGGCGATGGCGCAACGCCTCGTGCGCGCCAAACGCAAGATCAAGGCCGCCCGGATCCCGTACCGGGTGCCGGAGGGGAACGAGTTGCCCGCTCGCCTGCGCCCGGTGCTGGCCGTGGTCTATCTGATCTACAACGCCGGGCTGGGCGGTCCGGCCGAGCGGGGTCTGTGCGCCGAGGCGATCCGGCTGGCCCGGCTGCTGGCCGGGCTGATGCCCGATGAGCCGGAGGCGGCCGGCCTGCTGGCGCTGCTGTTGCTGATCGAATCCCGTCGCGCGTCGCGGATACGGCCGGGCGGTTCGCTGGTGCTGCTGGCCGAGCAGGACCGCCGGCGATGGGATCGGGCCTTGATCGAGGAGGGGCAGGCGATCGTCCGCGGGTGCCTGCGCCGCGACCGACCCGGCATGTATCAGCTCCAGGCCGCCATCAGCGCCGTACACGCCGACGCCGCCACGGCCGAGCAGACCGATTGGCCACAGGTCCTGATTTTGTACGACCAGTTGCTCGCGATGGCGCCCACACCGGTCGTGGCGCTTAACCGTGCTATCGCCGTCGGCGAGGTGCGGGGTGCCGCCGCCGCGCTGGCCCTGGTGGAGGAGCTGGACCTGGACGGCTACTACCCGTTCCACGCCACGCGGGCCGATCTGCTCCGGCGGCTGGGCCGCGAGAGCGAGGCCGCCTCCGCCTACGAACGTGCCGCCACCATGGCGCCCACCGGCGCAGAACGGGACTTCCTCAGGCGCGGCGGCCGAGCCTCACAATGAGCGAAGACCCAGCCGCCGAGCTTGAGCCAGGCGGCACCGAACACGGATCTGCGGCCGGCCCATCTGCTCGTCGGTCTAATCCTCGTCGTGGACGGCGGTGATCGCCGCCTGCGGCTGGTGGGGGCGGAGTACCCGCACCACGAGCGCGTCCGAGCCGTCATCGGCTATCAATCGTTAACGGCTGCCAGCCATGTTCTCCCCCTGCTCACGCGGCCGAGGAGGGGATATGGGCGATCAGACCCGCCGCCAGAACCCCGCCGACGACGCCGTCACGCAGCAGCAGCCGTTCGACGTCCGTGACGTCGACCGCGACAACGTGCCCGTTCCAGCCCACCGCCATCGCGAACGCTTCACGCGCATCAAAGAATTCGACCGCCACGATGGTCCCGCTCGGGGTGAGGGCCTGCGTCCCGTTCCGCCCCCGTGGTCGTCACGGCGGAGCTGAAGCAGCGTAAGCGCTGTTCCGGGTTCCACCCGTGTACCGAATTGGACGAAGACCATGTGCCGGTAGAAACCACGGGCACGTTCGTTGAGTTCGTAGACCTCAACGGTGAGCTCGCCGTGAATCAGTGCGGCATGTTCGACCAGCAAACGGCCGATCCCCCTCCCCTGGGATGGCGGATCGACGAACAGTCCACGCTATCCGGGACGGCCCGGCAGCAGTGATCGGCGAACTCGGGCCGATCGAGGCGACGCGGGCATCGCACGGAATTGGTCAACCTGCTGGGCCGGTGAGGGCCGGGCGGCTGAGGCGATCATGCTGCGGGCGCGGCCGATCGAGGAGACCCAGGTCAATCCCGAGGCCGCCGCCCAAGCGCACGACTTCACCGCCTGCAGTGCATGCCGTCGGGACCTGGTGGGTCGCGGTGATGGACGCATCGACCAAGGCGACCGTCCGTCTGCCGAGAGCGACAGCACGCTCAGGAATCCTGAATCATTGACAGGATACTGAACGCGATTTAGCCTGAATCCAGTTCAGTATACTGACTGAAATTCAGAAGGTGCGACGATGAGCGCAGCACCCCAGCCCAGACGAAGACGCACGTTCGAGGATCCCGACCGCACCGCGCGAGCGCGGATCCGAGACGCCGCGATCGAACGCTTCGCCGCGGACGGCGTGGCGGCGACCAACCTGAAAGACATCGCCGCCGACACGGGCGTGTCGACACCGCTCGTCCTTCACCACTTCGGCTCGAAGGAAGGGCTCCGGGTCGCCTGCGATGAACACGTCGCCTCGGTGATCAAGGCGCAGAAGTCCACCGCGATGGCCGCCGGCAAGGGTTTCGACCCGTTCCAGGCGATCCGGGAGGCCTATGACGGCACACCGGTCATCAGGTACCTCGCGAAGACGATCGCGGACGGTTCACCCGCCGTAGACCAGCTGGTCGACGAGATGATCGAGGACTCGCTGGGCTATATGGCCGAAGGAGTCGAGAGCGGCATTCTCACGCCTGCCGAGAACCCCCGGGAGCGGGCCATCGTCCTGTTCCTGTGGCAGATGGGCGCGCTCGTCCTGCACGAGCACGTCAAGCGCCTGCTAGGCATCGACCTGACCGACGACAGCGCCGGTTCCGCGCTCAAGTGGGCGCGGATCAACGCCGAGATCCTCGCCAACGGAGTCATCAACGAGGAGTTCTACGGCAAGTGGCGGGACGTCATGAAGGCCACCGGAGAGCAAACCGAATAACAACCGAACACAAGCTAAGGCACAGACCAGGAAACGACATGACCGAGCGGTTCGACCTCGACCCGTCGAAGAAGGGCCGTACCTACTCCAAGGGCAACCGGCAGAAGGTCGCCATCGTGGCCGCGCTCGCCTCCGACGCCGAACTGCTGCTGCTGGACGAGCCGACGGCCGGCCTCGATCCTTTGATGGAGGTCCTGTTCCAGGACGTCATCGGCGAGGTGAAGGCGGCGGGCCGTACGGTCCTGCTGTCCAACCACATCCTCGCCCAGGTCGAGAAACTCGCGGACACGATCAACATCATCCGGCTGGGCCGGATCGTGCAGTCCGGCACGCTGGTGGAGATGCGACACCTCACCCGTACGACCACCGAAGCCGACACCGCCAGTCCGGTGACCGGCCTCGAGCAGCTGCCCGGCGTGCACGACGCCGAGATCAGCGACGGCCGCGTGCGGTTCGCGGTGGACGGCGAGCACCTCGATGGCGCGGTCAAGCACCTCAGCGGGTTCGGTATCCGCACGCTCACCAGCCATCCGCCGACGCTCGAAGAACTCATGCTCCGGCACTACGGCGACGAGCTCGCCGCCGTAAGCAACGGGAACCACAAAGGGGTCAAGAAATGACCGCGACCGTCACGCCGGCCGTTGGTCACAGGACTGGACTGGCAGGCGGAAGCGCCCTGACCGGAACGGGCGTCCTCCTGCGGTTCAACCTTCGGCGCGACCGCGTTCGTATCCCGGTATGGCTCGCGGCCCTGACGCTCGGAACGATGTGGCCGGCCACCGCCTTCCCGCAGCTGTACAAGACCGCCGCCGAGCGGCAGACCGCGGGCGAGACGATAAACAGTCCAGCCGGGCTCGCGTTCACCGGGCCCGCGCACTACCTGAGTGACTACACCTACGGCTCGATGCTGGGTCACCAGATGCTCGGCTTCATGGTGATCATGGTCGGGATCATGAGCGTCCTGATGGTGGCCCGGCACACCCGGACCGAAGAGCAGACCGGACGGGCCGAACTCGTCCGGGCCGCCGTCGTGGGGCGGCACGCTCAACTCGCCGCGGCGCTGATCCTGACCGTCGCGGTGAACATCGCCCTCGCGCTCCTTTCACGCTGAGCCTGGGTTCGCTCGGGCTCGACGGAGTGACCTGGGACGGGTCGCTGCTCTACGGAGCGGCGCACGCGGCGGCCGGCAAAGGCGGGACGCCTCCCGCGCGCTCACCACGCCGTTCGGGTTCGCCCTCCGGCTGCACCGGGGGATGCTGATCGGATTCGCTGTCGGCATGCTGGTGCTCGGGATGTCCTACGGGCCGTTCCTGGGTGACGTCGAGGAGATGTTGAAGGACGTCGAGATGTTCAAGGAAGCGATGGCTCAGATGGGCGGGGCCACGTTCGTGGACGGCTTCATCATCATGATCATGACGGTGCTCGCGATCGTCGCGGCGATCTACGTGGTGATCACGACGCTGCGGCCACGGTCGGAGGAGAACTCCGGCCGGGCCGAACCAGTGGTGGCGACCGGGCTTTCCCGGACCGGCTGGCTCGCAAGTCACCTGACGGTGGCATTGGTGGGCGGACCGGTGATGATCCTGCTCGCCGGCCTGACGCTCGCCGCGACCGGGGCGCCCACCGTGGACGAGAGCGGTCTGTTCGGGGAGATCATGGCGGCTTCGGCGGCCTACATCCCGGCGCTATGGGTGACGGCCGGCCTCGCGGTCGCTCTGGTGGGGTGGTTGCCGCGGGCGAGCGCGCTGGCCTGGCTGGTCGTGGCGTACGCCGGCGTGGTCGGGTACTTCGGGGCGATCCTGCAGTTCCCCGGCTGGATGCACAACCTGTCGCCGTTCGGCCACATCCCGCGGATCCCGGTCGAGGACTTCAGCTGGACTCCGCTGCTGGTCCTGACCACGATCGCGACCGGACTCATCGCCGTCGGGCTGCACGGCTTCCACCGGCGCGACCTCGAAACCAAGTAGACCTCAACCAAACAAAGCGGTCCTCGGCCTCAAGGAATACACCACGACACTCGAGGACGAGACTTCGCGGAAGTCGGCTGCCAGAACCTGCCACTCGTTACCCATTTACCGGGGCGGGTGGAGGTCAGCAGGGCGATGGGATGTCGTGGCCGACGTCGGCCGGGAGGCTGGCCGAGTCCGACCCGGCCACGCCCGGGCTCATCCACCTGCCCCCGCCGGCGAGGGCGGTGGTGAAGGTGTAAAGCGGGTCGGGACCTGGCTGGTCATCGGCATCACCGCTTCGCTTCCGCTGCAGCTCTTCGCCTACCACGCCGCCGTCGCCTCTGGCCGCGATGTGGACAAACCACGCAATCTGGTTGGATGCGATGGTCACCGGCATCCGCGCTGAGGTCAAACCGGGGTTATGGGTGCAGATCACCGCGATAACCGACAAGGCCGAGGCGTTCCACGGCTTCGCCGACTGGTTGATGTCGGTGGCAAGCTCATCTTCGGCCACAACGACCCCGACCACCAGGAACGAGTGGTGAACTTCAACGAGTTGTCTGCGGGTGGGCAGCGGCCCTCGGAGACGGCCGGGGCGATGGCGATCTACAGCCGGCGGAGAATGTCGGGGAGAAGGAGCGGCGCTGTGTCAGCGCTGTGTGGCCGGAGACTCTGCTGAGTTAGCGGATGGCGGTCAGCTCGATTCCGGTGACCAGGTCGGCGCCGATCGCGATCACGTAGTCCATGTCCCGGGCGATCCATGGCCGCAGCCGCTGCTGGTAGTGGGTGATGGCGGCGGGCTCGCGGATGAGGTAGGCCTCGATCCGATCATCGAACCCGCCGGTCCTCACCGGCGGCACTGCTCCCCGGTTCCAGTCACTCGCCGTCGTTCCCAACCAGGGTCCGGTCGCCGCCCTCACCGTCCAGGTCCGGCCCGCCGGCCACCCTGGTGTTCGCCGGAACCACGGTGCACTGCAACGGCTCCGCCCAGGCTCAGGCATCCCAGACCTTCACCATCCGTCCCTAAGTTGGTCGATACGGCCCATGGGTCGCGAGGTCACGGCCAGCCGACCCCCGGTACGCCGACCTCGGTGATGAGCACTTGACCGGTGCCGGGCGTCACCGTCTGGGACTCGGTGATGCCCCGCCATTCAGCGGCCGTGATGAACGGCCTCGTCCCGGCGGGTCCGCCCAAGGCGTAGGCGAAGCCGCCCCGGTCCAGCTCGCGCTGCCGCCCGAGAGGCGTACACGTACGCGTGCCGCGCGACTGGCGCGAGCGGCTCGTCATGTGGCGCTTCGGCTTCCACGGCATCTCCTGGGCGTACGTCTCCGCCGTGCGGGCCCCGTGTTCACGCATAGGTCTGGTGCACGTACTCGTTGAACCGAGAGCTCTGGACCTGGGGGGAGAGCCCGATCAGCGGCCGGTCGCTGCCGGTATTGCGGGTCGCGGTGGCGCCGACGACCGCGCCGGCGGCCAGGAGCCGGCCTTCGGCCTGCAGCAGCAGGTTGTGCTGGATGTGCTCGTCGCCAAGCTCGTCGATCCTCGCCTGATCCAGCTCGCCGGCCCTGGCGCCGCGGCTGAGCAGTACCAGCTGGTAGGTGTCCAGCGCGAAACCGACCTCGGGACCGGGCTGAGGCGAGGTGGGCTCGTCCACGGCCAGCGACTGTCCGGTCTCCAGCACCGTCTTGAGTCCGCTGAGGACGAACATCCAGCCCGAGCCGGCCACGTTGGCCGCGGTCTTCGGCGCACCCTCGAGGCGGTCGTGGGTCAGGGTCAGCTGGCAGTATCCACCCTCCCGCGCTTCGACCTCCCAGGTCACCCGGCTCGGCTGCTCCGCCGCCAGCTCCTCGTCGAACAATGAGCGCCACTCGTGCACCAGGCGGTGCGGCGGGTCGTACTCGAACACCGGCCCGTCGCCCCACACCGCACCGTCCGGGCCGTGCGAGCGGTGCCGGGCCGCGGTGTTCTCGATCCGGGCGCCATGGAAGTACCGGGCGGTCAGCTCCGGAATGGTGATCGCCTTCCAGACCTGCTCCGGGCTGGCCTTGATGAACACCGGATACACCTGCGTCGTGCTCATGCCTGGTTCTCCTGCCTTGGTCGTGAGCAGTACCTGATTGACGCTAACGTAAGTCTCGGCTAACGTTAGCGTCTCCTGACAGATGCGGAAAGGGGCGGTCATGGGATTGCCGGTCGCGTTCTTCGAGGTGCTCAGCTCTGACCACGAGCGGGCGCAGACGTTCTACCAGGCTCTGTTCGATTGGCAGGTCGCCGCCGACCCGGCGATGGGCGGCTACGGCCTGGTGGACACCGCGGCCGGCGAGCACGCCATCGGTGGCGGCATCGGGCCGTCGACGCAGCCCGGCGACTCGGGCGTGAAGATCTACGTCCGGGTCGACGACCTGGACGCGTACTTGGACCGCGCGGAGGCGCTCGGCGGTAAGCGGCTGGTGCCTCCGACGGATCTGCCCGGCGACTTCGGCCGGTTCGCGATCTTCACCGACCCGGACGGGAACCAGGTCGGTTTGTGGGCGTGACCGAACACGATCCGGCCGGGCAGGCGTTGCACGCGCTCGTGGAGCCGCGCCGTCGCGCCATCCTGCGGCTGGTCGCCCGGGAGGAGTTGGCCGCCGGCGAGATCGCCGCGGCGTTCGAGGTGAGCCGTACCGCGGTCAGCCAGCATCTGACCGTGTTGAAGCACGCGGGCCTGCTCACCGAACGCCGGGTGGGCACGCGGCGGCTGTACCGGGCCCGTCCGGAAGGCCTGGCCGGGCTGCGCGCGTTCCTCGACGAGATGTGGTCCGACGCGCTGGACACCGCCCGCCGGCTGGTCGAGGCTGATCGTGGCCTCTCCGACGAGGAGGTGAACCGTGCCGGCTGACAAGCGACCGCCACGCAGGCCCGTCCGACCCGCCGCCCCGCTGGCCGCTCGCGCCGCGGCGCTTCGGCGACCACCGGTGCGGCACCGACCGCGACAACCGCACCGGCAGGACGCACGATGACCGCTCCCACTGAACCACCGGTCACCCCGCTGCGGCGGCCACCGGTACGCCAGGCCACCCTGGTACGCAGCGACATCGACCACACCTTCGAGGTGTTCGTCGCCGCGATCGGCGCGTGGTGGCCGGTGCAGCCGTTCTCCGCCGGGCGCGACCAGGTCCGCGACGTCACCTTCGAACAGCGGGTGGGCGGCCGGGTCTACGAGACCTGGCAGGACGGCACCGTGGCGGTGTGGGGGGAACTGCTCATCTGGGAGCCACCGCACCGGTTCGCGATGACCTGGACCGGCACCCCCGCACCGACCGAGGTCGAGCTGACCTTCACCGCGCTCGGCCCGGCACTGACCAGAGTCGCCGTGGAACACCGCGGCTGGGAAGCCCTCAGCGAGGCCCAGCTCGCGCAGGACTGCGCCCTGCCCGGCGGCTACACCGGCGGCGCCTACCGCGACGGCTGGGCCACCATTCTCGCCCGCCTCGCCGCCGCGGCCGAGGCGCCACCTTCCTAGCCCGGGAGACCCCGATGAGCTTGTTTCTGTATAAATTCGTCCCCCACCGGCCGGACTTCCCCGCCACCATGACCGACACCGAAGCGGCGGTCATGGGCGCGCACGTCGCCTACTGGCAGGCGCTCGCCGACAAGGACATCACCGTCGCGTTCGGTCCGGTCGCCGATCCGGGCGGCTCCTGGGGCGTCGCCATCGTCGAGGCGGCAACCGAGGACGAGGTACACGCGATCCGCGCGGCCGACCCCGTCGTCACCTCAGATCTCGGCCCTGTCTGCATCTACCCGATGCCCAACGCGATCACCCGGCGGTCATAGCCCCATCCAACCCGCATGATCGCGGCGTGACCCGCGAGGTCCACGATGACCAGACCACCGTCCGGCGGCTCGAAACTGATCGCTCCGGCTCGTTTCCCACCGTCCCCCGATCACGAATGGTGTGGGATTTCTCGGGGTGTTGGGACCATCCGGCCGGAATTGAACGCTTAGGCTCCCACTGCAGGTCAGACGCTGATGGGATGGCGTTGCTGCGCTAGTCGATCTCGGTTTGGGTGTACCGGCGGGTAGGTGATCGTTGATCTCATACCGTCACGATTCATGTCGTTTCAGTACTTGTCTGAGGATCAGCGGACCCGGTACCGGCCACCAAGGCCGCCAAGCGGCCCGTGTATCCGATCGACGAACTCGTATACGTCGAGGAGATCAAGGCCGTCACGGTCAAGATCGAAGACAGCGTCGCACCCACCGTGCTGATCACCGGTGTCGCCGGCGGCACCACCTACGGCGACAGCCTGGACCTGGAGATCGCCTGGGAGGCCATCGACTCCGGGTCCAGGGTGAAGTCCGTGACCGGCACGCTGGATGGCGAGCCGGTCATGTCCGGCACGGTCCAGTCGCTGTACAAGCTGGCCCTGGGCGAGCACACGCTCACCGTCACCGCCGTCGACAACACCGGCAACCAGACCGTGCAGACGGTGAAGTTCTCCATCGAGACCTCGACCGACGACATCTCCGCGCTGATCGACCGCTTCGAGGCCGCTGGGAAGCTCAACGGCACCGGCGCCGCGAAGCTGCAGGAAAGGATCGCCAAGGTGATGGTGTCCGAGGACAAGGGAAGAGAGCGGGACAAGAAGAAGCTCGAGCGCTTCGTCGAGACCGTCAACGACCCGAAGATCGTCTCAGACGCTCAGGTCAGGACCCTGCTCCTACGTGACCTCGACGCGCTGATCGCCGAGAACGGCGGCACGCCCGAGAGCTGACCAGAGCGGGGCCACGGCCCCGGACCAGGGGTGCTGGGCGACCATGTGGAAACCCGGCACCTCACTGGATCCCCGGCCAGGGGGCCCCGCCACACGCGCTGCGGGCACCCGCCTCGCCGCGCCGGCGGGTGGAAGGTCGCCATGACCGCGACCAAGCCCGCCAAGGCAGTGCTCAGTCACCGTCCGCACGCTGGAATGGATTCAGGCAGGACGGAACGGTGGTCGTCCAGCCCGACAAGTGCGCCTTCAGCGGGCCGTCTTTCCTCGATCATTGGACGCCCACGGTCACAGACGGGCTTGATCCGGAGGACCCGAGGTGCTAGGTCCGCCTGGGCGAGGCAGGAGGGGTGATCAGCGGCTGCGGCTTGCCGAGAGCGCCGAACCGGCGCGACGGCTGGAGTGCCGGTGTGACGTGGGGTTCAGCCGGAACCGGCCCGGATGCGGTGCGTCGGCCAGCAGCCCGGCTTCGATCAGCGCGTCGACGGCGGCCTCGGCGTCGGCCGATCCGAGTCCGGCGATGTCCGCCGCGACCGTGACCGGGTGGTCCCCGGGTGGCAGCAGCGCGAGCCGGCGGAACAGGCGGCGCGCCTGCGGGCGGAGCCGACGGTGGGTCTCGTCCAGGATGGCACCGGACGCCGGGGACGCATCGCCCGGTAGCGGGTCGAGCGGGCACCACCGGGCGCCGAACAGGCCGGCCAGACCGCTCCGGGTGGTAACGATCACCAGCCAGCCGGCGGAGGCCGGCAGGAGCGGGCGGACCTGGTCCTCAGCGACGGCGTCGTCGAGGACCAGCACGCCGCGGCGCCTGGCCATCACGGCCCGCAGCAGGTTCGTGCGCTCCAGAACGGGCCACGGCATGCGGGATTCGGGTACGCCGAGCGCGTGCAGCAGGTGGCCGAGAGCCGTGCCAGGCGCGACCGCCAGCCGGGACCTGCCCCGTAGGTCGAGTAGGAGACCCTGGGCCCCGTGCGCGGCGACCACCCGGTCGGCGGCCCGGATCGCCAACCGGGTCTTGCCGGCCCCGGCCGGCCCGCAGATCACCACCACTGCCGGGCTGACGCACCACCCGTCCGCCGTCATCGCGGCCGCGGCCACCTCGTCGAGCATCGCCAGCTCACCGTTACGACCGGTGAAAGGTTCAGTGTCGACGGTCAACCCAAGGGCCACCGCGCCGCCCGTTGCCGCGCCGCCCGTTGCCTCGGCGAGCGGGGTCAGCTGGCGGGTCGCCTCCGGGCCGAGGGCTGCCACCAGGCGCCTGATGGTCAGCTGATGCGGCGTCACCTGGCCGCGTTCCAGGTTGCCGACTGTCCGTGGCGACAACCCGGCGGCCTCGGCGAGCTGTTCCTGCGTCATCCCCGCAGACCGTCGTAGTGCCACGAGCGTCGCCGGGAGGCCCGGCTCGGCTTCGTCCGCGCGTACCGTCATCGCTGGTCCTTTCGCGCGCGCGTCGGCTGACGACAATGATGATCGACACATCCGTCAACGGTGCACACCCACGGCACGGCGTCAGGCAGTTATGTCGACAGAGGCTGGAGTGAGCATGTCTGATCTCGATGAACCGGACGCGTTGGCGACGTTGCTGCGGCGTTACCGGCAGGTCACCGGCCTGAGCCAGCGTCAGCTCGCCGAATCGGCGGGCCTCGGTGAGCGGACCGTGCGTGACCTGGAACGGGGTCGGGTCGCGCGGCCGCAGCAGGCCACCATCGACTGCGTGGCCGATGCGCTGGGGCTGGGGCCAGCCGACCGAGCGCTGCTACGCCGGAGCATGGCGAACCGGCGCGGCGGCGCGGCGGCGGGCAACGGCCCGCTGTCCCGCGACTCGGATCCTGCCCCCGCCCCGAACCCGGCCAGTGGTCCGGTCGCGAGCGCGGCCAGGATTCCCGACGTTCTCGCTGGGATCGCCCACTGGCCGGCGCGCGTGCCGCTGCCGGCGGATCCGCCGGATTTCAGCGGGCGCGACGCTGAGCTGCACGAGCTGGCCCGCCACCTGGGGAACACCGGAGCGACGACCGTTGTGTACGGGCCGCCCGGTATCGGCAAGACGAGCGTGATCGTGCGTGCGGCCCGGCTGCCGGCCGCCACGCTCCCGGACGGCGTGTTCTTCGTCGATCTGCGCGGGACCGCCGACCGTGCCACGAGCGTGCGCGGTGCGCTCGCGCAACTGCTCACCGATCTCGGCATGGACCGCCGCCGGATGCCCGGCGGCCTCGCCGAGCGCCGGGCGCGCTACCTGGAGCGGGTCGCCGACCGCGGCGCGGTCCTGGTCCTGGACAACGCACTGGACGCCGAGCAGGTGCGCCCGTTGCTGCCGGTCGGCGGCGACTGGCGCGTGCTGATCTCCAGCCGCCGACAGCTCGCCGACCTGACCGGGGTACAGCGCCTGCGGCTCGGCGGGCTGTCCGACGAGGACGCCCGGCACCTGCTCGTCGAGATGGTCCATCCGGCGCGGCTGGCGGCCGACCCCGACGCCACCGACGAGCTCATCCAGATCTGCGGCGGCCTGCCGCTGGCCTTACGGATCGCGGGCAGCCGGCTGGCCAGCCGGCCGGGGTGGACCGTCGGCGGGCTGATGGACCGGTTGCGGGACACCCACCGGCGCCTCGATGGCCTGTACGCCGGCGACGTCGAGGTGCGGGCCGCGTTCACCGTGTCGTACCGGCAGCTCGCGCCGGCGCCGCAGGCCGCGCTTCGCCGGCTCGCGTTGCTGCCCTGGCGCGCGTACAACGTCTCCGCCGTGGCCGACGTGCTGGACGCCGATCCGGAGACGGCCACCGCCGTACACGCCGGGATCGCCGAGGCCGGGCTGCTCACGCCGACAGCGGTCGACGGTCAGTTCCGGCTGCATGACCTGCTCGTCCTGTTCGGCCAGGAGCGGGTACGCGACGAGGACGGCCCGGCTGAACGGGAGGCCGCGCTGGAGCGGGTGCGCAGCCGACTGCTGGCGACGGCGGTGGTCGCCGCATCCTGGTTCCCCAGCAGCCGCAAGCCGCTCATGCCGTACCCGTTTCCCCAGCCGCGGCAGGTGTTCGACTCGGCCCGCGCGGCGCTCGACTGGTTCGAGGCGGAGCGGGACGCGATCGCCTGGGCGGTCCGGCGGACGGCGGAGCAGCACCGCGCCGAGGAGATCGTCGCCGCGGTCGAGGCCGTGCGGGGGCTGGCCGACCGGCACCACCACCTCGCGGCGTGGCACGAGCTGTTCCGGCTCGCGGTCTACGCGGCGCGGGAGCTGGACAGTCCGGCGCTGGAGGCCAACCTCCGCAACGCGCTCGGCTTCGCGCTCAAGTACCAGGCCCGGCGCCCGGAGGAGGCGTTGCCCGAGCACGAACAGGCCAGGCGGCTGTACGCCGAGATCGGCGACCGGCCCGGGCACGCCTGGAGCACGCTGTACACCGTCGGGGCGCTGCACCGTTCCGGCCGGCTGCCGGAGGCCCTGGACCGGGCGCGGCTCGCGGCGACGATGTTCGCCGAGATCGTCGACGAGGCTGGCGCGGCGATCGCCGCCTACGCGATCGGTGACATCCTGCGTGATATGGGCCGCCCGGCCGAGGCGGCCCAGGTGCATCGGCGTGGGCTGGCCGAGCTCGCGGATCCGGCGGGCCGTCATCGAGTGCGGGCCGGCATGATCGGGTACCGCCTCGGTTTGGACCTGGCGGCCGCCGGCGACCTGGCCGGCGCGGTCGAGGTGCTCGACCGCGCGCTGGCGGCGTTTCGCGCGGAGCACCATCCCACTGGCATCGCCGAGTGCCTGGGGGCGCTGAGCGAGGTGCTGGCCCGCCTCGGCAGTCCCAGGGCTGTCGCTGTGGGAACCGAGGCCGTCCGGGTCTGCGACGAGTTCGGCGACCTGCCCCGCCAGGCGCAGGCGTGGTACGCGCTGGGTCTGGCGGCACGGGCCGAGGGCCGGATGGATGATCATTCGCGGTGCTGGGAGCGGGCCCGGGCGCTGTGCGAAGCGACCGATGTGGAGGGCCGCCGGCTGGCCGAGAAGCTCGCGCAGGGGTGACGCGGTCTGCCGGACGGTGAGCGCCGCGCACCGCCGGTGCTCGGCGTGGTCGCCGTTTCTGCCGGTGCCATTTCCTGGTGCGCGGGTGCCGGGTCGCATTGGCTGTTCGCTGGGGGAAGAACGCTCGACGCTTGGCGCGGTTCATCGCGCCGTCGCTGCTTCTCCTGGTCCTTTTCCGTATCGCAGTGAGGAGAGTGACGTGCGTCCAAATGGGACGTGCCAGACGGCCCTCGACGGTGGTCGCGGGCCCGAAGGTGACACCTTGACATCGAGACTCCGGTCCGCCGTCCGGCAACCGCGCCGTATTGTCGCGCGCGCCATAATGGCAGTGATCATGGTCGCCGGGGGCGCGCTCGTCGGCGCCGCCACCGTGTCCGCTCCCGCCCTCGCGGTCGCGGGCGGCACCGCCGCGGTTCCACCGCTGATCTGCACCGGCGACGGCGCCAGCGGCAACCGCGTCCAGATCGTCTACGCCTACGAGGACACCAACAACCTCAGCCTCCGCGAGGCGGCCATCCGGCAGACGATCTGGGAGGCTCAGCAGAACATCAACGACAGTGCCCGGCGCGACGGCGGGCGCCGGTTTCTCAATGTCGTGCATGACGGCAGCTGCCACGCCATCATCGACACGGTCCAGGTGCCGGTCGGCGAGACGGACACGGGGAAGCTCGTCTGGCTCAACGACCTGGGCCTCAACGCCAGTAACCGCATCTACCTGGTGTTCGCTGAGGAGACCGAGGAATTCGGCCGCTCCTGGAACGACAACGTCGGGCACGACGGCACGCCCGGCACGGGCAACCTGCACAACAGCAGGGCCAGCTGGATCTTCATCGGCATGGGCTCGGTGAACGGCCACGACGTGACCCACGAGCTGGCGCACGCGCTGAGCGGCGTGTCGCCCGACGCGCCGAACTACGACGGCGACTACCACTGCACCGACGGTTACGAGACGCTCTGCCAGCCCGTGACCGGGGCGGTGTGCCCGGACCCGATCTCCATCCGTTACCTCGACTGCAACGGCGACGACTACTTCTCGTTGAATCCGACCGGCAGCTGGCTGCCGACACACTTCAACGCGGCGTTGCACAGCCTCTACCTGACGGCCGGCTCGCCGGTCACGCCGCCCCTCACCGACCCCTTCCCGCTGCCTCCCCAGTACCTCAGGGCGGTGGACATCCAGGGCACGTCGATCGCCTTCAACTTCCGCCGGCCGGGCGACACCGCTGGCATCACCGCGTACGAGATCCTGCGTAACGGCGTGCTGGTGGCCACCGTCCCGGCGAGCGAGTGGCGCTCCACGGCACGGGTGGACGGGCTGCCGCCCAGCACCACGGCGTTCTACACCGTTCGGTCCCGGGTCACCGTCGGCGGGACGAGCCGCTACTCGACCGGGTCGCAAGGGCTCACCGTCACCACGATCACCGGTTCCACCGAGGCGGGTGACGTCGCGCCGGGTGCCGTCATGCTGCTCTCCAACGAGAACGTCCAACCCGACGGAGACTACCCGGGCGCGTACCAGACGATGGACAACAACACCGCGGGGCCCACGGAAGAGGACGCCTGGACCAAGCAGTATCCCCGCGCCGAGACCGCCTCCCAGCAGTGGGAGCTGACGTCCGCAACCGGGGGCTCCTACACGCTGCGCAGCATGCACGGCGGCAAGTGCCTCTCGGTGTACGAAAGCTCCACCTCGGCGGGCGCCTACATCGTGCAGAGCACCTGCACCGCCGCGGCGAACCAGCGGTGGACGTTCATGCCGGTCATCGGTCTCACCTACCAGCTCAGGAACGCCAACTCGAACATGTGCATCCAGTCCGAGAACCTCAGCCCGGACATGGAAGCGGCCCTGGTGCAGGGCACCTGCTCCAGCAGCGAGCCGAGCCAGCGGTGGACCGTGCACCAGATGGGCTGACGATGAGGCGCGGCGGCGACCCAGCCCCGGCAGGGTCGCCGTCCCGCACGGGGGACGGCCGGCTCCCCGACGAACTACATCCTCGACGCCGGCCTACACCCCGCACCGTCGTCTGACCCGGCACAGGGCTCGACGGACGCCTGCGCGTCCGTCGAGCCCTCGTGCGCGTCGTCCGCCCGGGCATTGCGTACCAGTCCTTCGACGTTCCCGACGAGCGGGGGCTTGAAGATGGGTTTGACCATGTCATCGACAGTGACGGTGACCCCGTGGATGAGTGCTTCGAACACCACCTTGCGCGCCACTACTGCTCCGTTTGTGAGGATTTGTCGGATCCGGTTGCGGATCGTGGCGGCTGATCTAGCTCATCGTCGGTGGGACAGCCAGGTCCGCCATCAGAACCGCCGAGGACCTGGCCGCCGTACTCGCCTGGGACGTCGGTGACCCGGGCTGGTGGTCCACCTCTCTGGGCCAGGCCATCGCCCGCAGCGTCGGACATCCGACCGCCGAAGTCGTCTCCTACAGCGTGGCGGGAAGCATGCTCGGAATCAGCAATCAGCGAGTCGGCACGCTCGCCGCCGCCCGGAAGCTGGACAAGAACCCGGACGGCGGGATCAGCGACAACGATCGATCCCGGACTGCTGGCCACCTACGGGTGGCATGTGACGTTGTTACTACGCCCGATTCGTCGCCCACGCTCTCGACACCATTCCGGTGCCCCCGGTGAGGCCTCGCGCTCTTTCGTCTTTCGCGGGGGTGGTGGCTGATCTACGGTTGTCTCGACCGGAGGTGTGCATGCCTGAAGTGGGTTCGCTGCGCCGGGAGGATCCGAGGCAGCTGGGGAAGTACCGGATCGAGGGACTGCTGGCCGACACTGGTGTCTACGCGGCCAGAACGGCCTCGGGGGACCGGGTCGCGGTCAAGGTGTTCCGGTCGGAATCGGCCCAGATTCTGGGCGAGATCCAGAAGGTACGCCTCCCGGACGCCTACCACACCACCCAGATCATCGACGCCGGAGTGGCGGACGGCCTGCCGTTCATCGTCATGGAGTACGTGGACGGCGACACGCTGGAGCGCGCGATCGCCCTGGGTGGGCCGCTACGCGGCACGGCGCTGCATCGGCTGGCCATCTCGACGATGACCGCGCTGGTGGCCATCCATCAGGCCGGCGCGCCGCATGGCGCGTTCGGGCCGGACAACATCCTGCTCGGACCGGACGGGCCCAGGGCGATCAACACCGGTGTCGCCCGGGCGCGGGCCACCACCGCGTCCCAGGAGGCCCGGAGCGAAACCCGCAGCGTGGCCCACCAGGCCTACCAGGCGCCCGAGCGGCTCGCCGGGGAGCCGCCCGGACCCGCGGCGGACATGTTCGCCTGGGCGTCGACGATGGTGTTCGCCGCGACCGGGCGGGCGCCCTTTGAGGGCGGCTCGATGTCGGCGACGACGAACCGTATCCTGCGGGAGGATCCCGATGTGGGGATGCTGGATGAGCACCTGCGCGCAGTGGTCGCGGACTGCCTCGCCAAGGATCCCCGACAGCGGCCGTCGGCGGGCGAGGTTCTGCTGAAGCTGGTGGGGCACTCCCTGCTCACGGCGGCGCCCGGTGAGCTCGCCGCAGCGGTCCCCGCATCCGGCGCGGCGCCGGTCGGCCGTCGGTCGTGGCGGTTGGCGGCGCTGGCCGTCGCGGGCGGGCTGGCCATTGCCGTTGCCGCGGCCGGCACGGTGTACGCGCTGCGGCCCCGGCCCTCCACGCTCGTCGCGTCGGCCGCCACACCGACGCCGTCGGTGGTGACGCTGGCGGCCTCGCCCACGCCATCACCACCGCCGCCGCCGACCGGACGCGTGGTCGTCCCCGGTGTGGCGGCGACCCTGTATGAGAACCCCGCCGATCCGGTGCGCGTCGCCGCCTACCGCATCCGCGCGACCACCTACCTCCGTACTCCCGGCAGCGACCAATTCCGGGCGATCGACGAGAAGGCGGAGGAGATGGCGGCCTCACCTGACGGGTCGTGGCTGGCCCTGCTCGACTCCGGCACACTCACCGTGATCAACCGGACAAGCGGCGAGAAGTTCACCGTCGCGGTCGGCTCGGCCAGGCGTCCGACCTGGACCAGGGACGGTCGGCGGCTGCTGCTCACCGCGCCCCAGCGCGCGGCTGTCGACGCGTACGGGCTGCCGCTGCCCTCGGGATTCACGATCATCGACGTCACCACCCGCAAGGCCACGACGGTCGACACCGACGAGGAAAACGTCACCGAGGTCCGCTTCACGGTCGGCTGCTCCTCGCTGGGCACCTTCAGCACTCGCTTCACCGAGCTGGTTGGTGTGCCGCCCAGCCTCTACCGGCGCCAGTCAGCGCGCGTGACGGCGGGGATACCGCCGTACGTGGCGAAACAGGTGACCAGACCGATCAGGAATCGAGAAGCCCGGGTCACCGAGCCGCAACTAGCGTGGCCGCCATGGACATCACCATTCACACGACCTTCCTTCCGCATGACGACCCGGACGCCTCCCTTGCCTTCTGGCGCGACACCCTTGGCTTCGAGGTCCGCAACGACGTCGGAAGCGGCAAGATGCGCTGGATCACGGTCGGCCCCGCCGACCAGCCCGGCACGTCCATCCTCCTCGGGCCGCCGACCGTCGACCCCGGCATCACCGAGGACGAGCGCCGCACCATCGTCGAGATGAGGGCCAAGGGCACCTACGGCTGGATCAGCCTGGCCACCGCCGACCTCGATGGCACCTTCGACCGGCTGGAGGCCCGTGACGCCGAGGTCGTCCAGGAGCGACCGAGCAGCCGTACGGGGTACGCGACTGCGCCGTCCGTGGTCCCGCCGGAAGCCTGATCCGCATCCAAGAGCTCCGCTGAGCCGTCCGGCGATCGCAGCCATGAACTGCACAGACGCCTACCGTGAGGTACCGGGACGAGATCTCCCATCCACGGCTTCATCGCCGCCGACCTCGCCGCCGCCACGCCGCTGAGGCCGGCCGTGGAGGCGTTGTGGGGTGGCAGCTCCGGTGTCGTACGGGTACCGGACAGGAGGCCTGGAAAGCCGCGGCGTCGACAAGGCATGGACTTCGGACTGAATCGACGCATCGCAACCGACGAACGCCATGCGGACAGCCACGTCGCGCCACGAGCAAGCAGCGGACCCAGGACTGGCGCCTCGACCCCAGCTGCGCTGGGCCAAGCGGCTGCCAGCGCCCGATAGCCAGACGCTGGCCCGCTCCAAGACCCCGATCGACCGGCTTATCGCCCGCCGCAACGTCGGTCTGCCCTAACAGACCTTCGGGGGGCGTATGGTTGATCAAACACGGGCAGCGCGGCCACCTGATACCAGTCATGACTCCAGCATGGCGCTTGGCCGCTGATTCACTGTGACCACGTGTCACCAAGATCTTGACCAGGCAAACCTAGGGAGACCGGGACTCCGATTTTTCGAGGCGCGTGGTACCCACCAGCGGCAAGATTTCCCTCAGGTCGAAGGTGTTCGCCAATACTTCCCGGAACCCTCGCAGACCCCGCCGGATCTCGTCGAGCTGTGCGCGTGGCTGCCGAGAGTCCAGATAGGCGCTCAATGCAGTGAAAGTGGCATTCCGGTCCGCTTCGTCGGTCTCCGGGAGCCAGACCTTGTCGAGAGCGATCGCGCTTCCCAGGATTTCACGCCGGATCGAGCCCAAGTCCTCGATTTCCAGCAGAGGCGCCATCGAAACGGTGGTGAGATGTCCGTCCAGGCACACGGCTACCAGCATCCCGATGGCGGATCGCTTATCGCGGACCTTGAGGAGCAGGTCGTAGAAGGCGTCGCCGTCCAGAACCTGGAACTCGGTCTTCCACCGCTCGAACAGCGCCTCAATCTCATAAAGATCATCCGCTTGTGCAGCCAGCAGTTCCTCGATGCGATCGCCCAGCGGTGCGAGGGAGTCGTCAAGAGGTCTGCGCCCGCGCTGGGTCAGCTCGTACAGCCGGACTAAAGCCGTCAACTGGTTGACTATCGCCTCTCCGCGCATCAGCGCCTCGTTGAGGCGGGTATAGAGCATGAACAGCTCTACGGCGATGTTGTTGATCTTTCTCTTGGCACGCCAACTGGTCATGGAAGGGATCGCGCGCGCGGCGAGATCGATGAAGAGCTTCAGCGCTTCGAGCAAGCTGATCCCCCTCCGCGGCCGAGGCTGGGCCGACACTCATCATCCCGCTCAGCCGGATCGCCTCCAAGTGCCGGGCGGCAGAACGGCGCCGTGCTGCGATCACAAGGCCTGCCTGTTGGCCCCGGTGTTGAGCGGAAGGAAGGTCAGCGGCCCGCGACACCTCACGTCGGCAGCAGGGTGTGATCAGTCAGATTTCGTGCTCGGTAACGGTGCAGGGACGTCTCGCAAACCTGGGGGAAGGGGTGCCAGTTTGCACCCCGAGTGGTGCGTCGGCCTGTGCTAATGCCAGGGACGGACTGCCTGCGGCGACGAGCACATGCGTGCGGAAGAAGCCCGACAGTGACTCGCGCGGGCTCTCGCCCTTGTTCAGCTGCCGGGAGACTTCAGATCCAGAAGGGTTGATGCGGCCGACTCAGCAGGCAAGGGTCGCGCCCCTGGCCTGCACCTTTCGTTCGACGGTCAGTGAAACCATCTGCGTTTGCGGCGGAGCCAGTCCGGGAGTGGGCTGTCGGTCATGCGGGCCCACTCCCGTTCCACGTGCCCGGGGTCGGCGCGGTGCGCCTGGCGGAGCAGATCGGCGACCGTCCTGGCCAGCTCGGCCAGGCCGTACCTCTGCGACATCGCCAAGGCGGCGATCAGCGGTGCCGGGGCCTCGGCCGGCCGCTCGCACATGAGCAGTATGTTGCCGTACCCGCACAGGCAGCTCGCCGCCCTCGGCCCGTATTCCTCCGGCAGCTCGACGTACGCGGCGGCGGCCTCGGCGAACAGGGCCAAGCCTGTGTCCTCCTCGCTGGCGCGCAGGTGGACGATCGCCGCCTGGTGCAGGGCCTTGGCGAGGTAGGGTAGGACGCTTGCCGGATCGCCGGGCGTCAGCTCGCGCCAGATCGCCACGCTCTCGCGTACCGGTGCGATGGCGCCCCTGCGGGCGATGCCGGCCTGGTCGGCGTGGCTGAGCGCCAAAGCGTAGGTGTCCAGGGCCTTGGCCAGCTCGACCTGGTGCGCCCCGGGGTCGGCTGCGGCCAGTTCCCTGCGTAACCGTACCGACTCCGCGCCGGGCGCGACGGCGTCCTGGTAGTCCTCGACGTCCAGCAGCAGGCCGCTGAGCCCTTCCAGGGCGTGAGCGAGTTGGTGGACGTGCTCGGGGTGGCCGCCCGCGGCTAGGGCGCGGCGGATCACCACGTTCTCGCGCTGGAGGGCTATGGTCTCGCCATGCCTCCCGAGTGCCTGCAAGGTGGCGACAAGGTTATTGAGCGCCATCGCCAGGTCGAGCGCGTACATCTGTGGCCTGCGCTTGTGTAACTCGCGGAAGGCGTCGGCGGTGGCCACGCAGACGGGCATCGCCTGCGCCAGCCGTCCGCTCAGCAACAGGGTAGCGGCCTGGGTGGACAGCTCCTGAGCCCTGGCACGCAGCTCGTCTTCGGAGGTGTCGCGGAAGGACGTCATGACGGCCACGCTAGATGGTCACTGCTGACGGGCTGGTAACGATGAACCCCCGCGCCTGAGGCGTGATGGTGGCGTGTCGGTGAGGGTGGGTGCCGGTGCCTTGGTGGAGACATATGCGGGCAGTGCGAGGGGCGGGTGAACAGGTTGTCACCTGGGTGGCCGGGATGCGGCTTCGGGGGATCTACGGTCGTCTCTGGTGGGCGAGGGCTTCGACTCTGGTGATCGGCCTGATGTGGCCGCTCATGGTGACCAGGAGCCGGCCGTCACGGGTTCGCACATCGAGATGGTGGACTTGATGCTGGTCTGGACCTTGCCCGACCAGGACGGTTTCGATGCGGCGGGTCACCTCGATCTCGCTCCACAGGTGTGGCTGGAGGTCATCGCCGGAGGCGAGGATCAGCCCCTGCTGAAAGCAGTGGAGCCGTGGCGCGTTGGCGTACTCACGGTGATAGGCGTGGTAGCCGGCCATCGGGAGCACGACGGCCAGAACCAGGAACATGACGCCAAGGGCTTTTACCCAGGGGTTGTACGGGCCCACCGTCAAGCCGATTCCGGGAGCGAGCATGATCGGCACGGCGGCGAGCCCGGCGCAGGCGACACCCGCATCCGCTAACACTTCGGTCAGCACGTGCGGCCCGAAACCGCGCGCATCGGCCAGTTCGGCCACATGCGCTGGTGGAGTCTCCACGCCATGCCCCTGATCATCTGTCCCGATGTCATGATACGCCTGCTGTCGCTGACACCCCTGGCGATGCGCGGCGGCGAGGTCGCGCGTCTGGACTTCGTTGTCGTCATTGCCTCGATGACATCCATGACACGCCTTTGGGGTGGCCCGAAAATAGCAGCGGGCGGGGTATTTACTTCTTCTGGGCTACCAGATACGGTTGAGTTCGCCGATGAACAGATCGTCCGGCCGCCATAGCGGCGTCTGCACCAGACCTGGCTCCACCAACTCGAAATCCCCGAACAGCGCCTCGATCTCCGCTTTCCGCCGGGGTACGGCAGGCGCCTTCGCCCGCACATACGTGGCGGCGACCTGGAGCACCTGCTCCGACCGGAAATCCTGGGTTGGGTGGGAGATCACCAGGAAGCTGCCCGGGGCCATCGCCTTGCGCAGCGGCGCCACGAGATCCTCCGGGTTGCGGTCCGGGATGAACTGCAGCACCGACACCAGCATGATCGCGACAGGCTCCCGGAAGTCGAGAAAGCCCTGCACCTCGGGCCGGGACAAGATCTCGTCCGGGTCGCGCAGGTCGGCGGTGATGACGCGCGTCTCGCCCCGGCCGGGGCCGGCCAGCAATGCCCTGGCGTGCGCGAGCACGATCGGGTCGTTGTCGACGTAAACGACGTGCGCGTCCGGGGCGACCTCCTGCGCCACCTCGTGAACGTTGCGCTGGGTGGGCAGACCGGTGCCGATGTCGAGGAACTGCCGGATACCGGCACCCACCATGAACCGCACCGCACGCTGCATGAACGCCCGGTTCTCGCGGGCGATGTCCCGCAGCTCCGGAGCTACCCGCAGCGATTCTTCCGCGGCCTTACGATCGGCCGCGAAGTTGTCCTTTCCACCCAGGTAGTAGTCGTACATCCGGGCTGGGTGCGCGATGTGAACCTTGAGCTCGACAGGCGCGCTGTCCTCTCTCAACGTGTTCCTCCATCGCGACATGCCGGACAAACGCCTCAACCAGGGCACCGTTTGGGGATCATAACCACAAACGGCGGACTTCCAAGCGCATCGTCATCAATCATTCATCAATCTCACCTGGTATCAACCGATATCATGACTTCTAGCCATTTTGGCCATTTCCTACCACTTTGGGCGATGCTGGCGCTTCCGCACCGAAACAGGGTGGGTATCCCCGCTACCGCAGTTCGGGGGAGCCCCGACCCGGCCCTGGTTTGGCGAGGCGTTCGGCCTGATCGATTCTGCCAGTACTGCAGATAATAATTAGTTATACGCGATAAGATGCTCATGATCACCACCGCTCGCCCCATCGATCGCGACCGGGAAGGAATCCCCCGATGGCCGAACCCGTTCCGCTCGTGCGCCGGACCACCCACCATGGCCGACCGGCTGGCGTGGCTGGAGAGCTCGATCCCATGGCCGACGCCGCCAGGTAGCTGGGCTGGGATGCTCGCGACCTGGAGCGCGTCGCCGCCGAGCAGCACATTCAGCCCGGTCGCTTCGGTCGGTGGGACCGCCTCGACATCGCCCGCCTGGCCGACGACGAGGACCTGGCCGAACGGGTGCGGCGCGCCAAGCTGTTCGACCCCGAGCAGGCGGCGCAGCACCTGAAGGTCCGCCGTCGTGACTTCGACTACGTGGTGGCCGCCGGGTGGGTGGCGTCCGGTCCTGCCGTCGCCCCTGAAGGGCTTCCATCATGCGAGCGCATGCCCTGCTGTCCGACTTCCCCACCGTCACCGCTCTCCGGAGGTCCCCAGATGGGGACCTCCGGAGGCCTGGCCAGGGTGTTTCGTGGCTCTGGTGCAGGTGGTGGGCTCAGCGGATGACGCCGATCCGGTACCTGGACTCGCCGCTGTGGAATTCGTAGTTGCGGGTCACGTGCCCGCGGATGCGGATGCTGCCGAGGTTGTCGTTTGCATCGAGGTCATCGACCTCGATGAGCCTTTGCAGGCTGCCGACCTTGACACACTTGTCCACCTCGACCCGCTGGTCCCGGGCGATCGACACATAGGGCGCGGTCACCGGCCAGATCTTCTTGCCTGTGCCATTCACGATCTTCACTTCGTCACGGCCGTTTTCGCTGACTTCGAGGGCCCTGATGCCGTCGAGGAACACGCCCCCGCCACAGAGGTTGGCGGCGGTGTTGCCGGTCCCTGCTGCGGCCTGGGCGGTCGCCGGGCCCACGAGCGCCACGACGCTGATCGCTGCGGCGGCCAGGCCCACGAAGGTGTGAAGTGGTCGCATTTCTTTTCCTTCCCCGAAGATGTCGCCGTTTGCTTTCTACGGAGTTTCAGAATGTCGAACCGAGCAGCAGAGAAGCTGTTTCGCTTGTCGGCTTCCGTTTACGGATCTCCCGGTTCATCAGATCATCGCCGTTTCCTCCGCAATAGGAACGTTCGCAAGGTGCGAAGGAGCCTTGCAAGAAATCGGGGCGAGATGGGATGGTGGGATGGGTTCCCAGCTGCAACCTGCGGTTTTTGCTGACCTGTTGGGACGCGGGTGGGATGCTGGGAGACGGGGGCAATGCTCAGGTCGTGGGGTCGTTTGGGGTCAAGTTGTGCAATCTCAGGAAACCGACCGGTTCGCCGCCCAGATCCGGGCGCTTAAAGATCGCGCTGGAATCAGCTTCGAAGAGCTGGCCAGGCGGACCGGCATCAGCAGTTCAAGCCTTCACCGCTACTGCTCCGGAACCAAGGTTCCCGCTGGCTACGGCGTAGTTCACACAATCGCCAAGGCCTGTGGCGCGCGAAGCGAGGAACTCCGGGAGCTACATCGACAGTGGGCGCTCGCCGATGCCACACGATCATCAGTGACATCCGACGAACTGCCAGCGGCCGTTCCCGGCGATGACCAGAGCGCGACGTCACCCACGGCTTCCTGGGGTGCACCCGAACCAGCGCGGTGGTCGCACCGTCGCAGCATCACGATCCTGTCGATCGTCTGCCTGACGGCGATCACCGCAAGCGTAATCGCCGTACTGAGAGCCCACCCGCCTGACAACTCGAAGGCCGGGAACGACCCGCCGACGAACGCCAGGGCCGCCATCCCCGTGCGAGTCTTCAACGTCGAGGAACGCTGCCGAAAACGCAGCGACAGGGCCCCGGGCTGCAGCATCGGACTGGCGATCAACCCACGGCTCAACTACGACGCCCACAACGTGGTGAACCACCGCGTCTGGCACAACGACGTATTGGACGCCGACTGCGTCCTTCACGATGGCGACGAGGTCTTCGATGAAATCGGCACCAAAGGCACCCGCTGGTACCGAGTCCGCCTCGGCGACGTACCCGGCGGCCACGCTTGGCTGTCCGGCATCCGCACCCGCGACACTCCGGCGCTGCCGATATGCGCACCATGACGGGTCTTGCCGCGAACCCTTACGCTTCCGAGCTACTCGTCAGCTTATGTTGCCGACTGTCGGAACTCTCAAGGCACCTCAACCTTAGCTGGGAGCCTGTCCGGAAGATCAGGGGCGCCTCAAACACCTTCCACCACGTGCAGGGGATGGCGTCGCTCGCCCTGCGGTTCGACCAGGGATCGCTGGGCGAATCGGCCGAAATTACGAACGGCAGACCAGCAAGCGCAGGGTCTGGGACCTAGTCGCTCAGATGTCCCCCGCACCCCGGGGCCAGCGGTGTCCACACGGCCGACAAGATGTCTCCGGCCGCCGCTCGCCGCTCCACCACGGCAAGGCCCTACACCCCGGTATTCATCCCATCCACCAGGGCTTGCGCTCACGGGGCATCAACAGGAATTCAAGATCGTTCACCCTTCCGGTCTTCCCCTCGCCTACGCCCCTGGATGGAACAAGGACGCTTCGGCTTCTTCCCTGAGCTCCGCACCCCGCAGTTACCCGCGACGCACGTCAGGGCGGGAACCAGCCACGGACACAAGCTGGAAGCTACGCAACCGACACCCGTCGGCCCTCCAATCCGCGAGCTCACTCGCAACATGCGACCTCGTGTCGCAGCATCTCCCGCACAGCACCGCCTCAAGAAGCTCTACCTACATCGAACTCCTCTCCGCGTTCGTGACACACGTTCAACGCCTCCCTCTTCCCCGCCCCTGACACCAGCGCCACCGCCGTCCGCATCCACTCCAACGGCGACACCTTCTTCCCCGTCGGCACGACCAAGGTCTCCAGCAGTCCCCGCCGCATCTGCACCGGCGTCTGCTCCACCAGATGGTCGTTGACCGCAGCCAGCCGCTCTGCCCGCACGTTCGTGACAGCGGCGCCAGCGTCGGGACGCCCGGCAGCAACACCCGGTTCTCGATCAGCCACACCACCGCCCGGTCGAACAGCTCCCGCCGCGAATCCCGCGTCTACGCCGCCCACGACGCCACGAACACCCGCAGTTCCGCGTCCGCGAACTCCCGCAACTCCAACAGCTCGCGGGTCTCCCGCGCGTGCTCATGCTGGGTCCGTCTACAGGCGAGTTCGCTCCGTCGTCGTCTGGCGGCTGGCTTGGGTGCGCAAGAGGACAACGGCCAGCATCAGCAGCCACAGCAGGTATCCGCCGATATTGATGCGCTCAAATACCCCGAGCCAGGGCGTTGGTTCGTTCACGGCAAGCCGAGGACCCTCCATGCCCGCCAGAGCGCCAAATACGAAGAGCGTCACCAGCGTCACGAGCGAGTAGAGCCGGAACCTCTTTCCGAACGCTCCGGCCCCGAACCCTATAGCCAGCAAAATGAAGAGCACGATCACAGCGGTAAGAATGGCGTGCATCGTGTCGGTCAGCGTGCCCTCGACCCCTCGGAGGTGGATCGGGAAGAACGGCGTCGCCACCGAGCCGACGACCCCGATCGCGATCAGCAGACCGCCTGTGACGCGCAGAGCGCGATTCCGACCAGCTGATCCCCAGGCACCAATCGCGAAGGCGATCAGGAGCAGGTTGTGCGTGAGAAAGAGCGGAACGACGAGCGGTCTCGATGGAGCGTCAATGGCGAACAGCTCACTGATGGTTTGAGCGGAAGAGCTGTATCCCTCCCATCGCATGGCTGCGAGTAAGGTCGTGATGACGTAGAGCAATGAAGACAGGATGCCGCAGACGAGCAAGACCTTTCGTGCCATCCTTCGCGGGCTTTTCTGTGGGACGTCACGGCGCATCGGCTCCGGAGCCCGATCGATCGTATGTGGCATCGCTGACCTCCCGGGGGCACGGGCTTGAAGGATCGCTCAGCGTTCAGCGTGGTCTGAGTGAGACTGGCCGACCAGGGTCGTGCGGACCGCGATCCTGGGACTTTCGGCAGTGACGGCCTAGAAGTCCGCAGCTCTCAGCGCCTGTTGGATCTCCTGTGCTCCTCGCGCGTACGTGTGCGCGGACCTCCGCCGCTGCATGTGGCTGGACGACGGTTGTCCAGACGAGCCGAGTGTGTTGCGGCCACCAGTTGACCGGGCTGCCGGGGCCACCGACCAGGCCGCCGCCTCGACTCATGCGAGCGCACGAAAACAGGAGAGACGCGCGATGAGGCGGGGTAGCCATCGAAGCCAGCCCCCGTGCACGCCCAGGGCGTTGGGCTTGGGGTGGCGGGCCCTTTGGCCCTTTGAGGGGAACCACGGAGATCGCCTAATGGTAGCTGGCGCTCATGGGAATCGTGAGAGAGGAGCGTCATGGTGCTGAAGGTGGATGTCCCATCCGCACTCGTGTGCGGCGAGGTGGATGAGGGATACGGGCCGGTCGCCGACGCATTCCGCCGCAACTTCGCAGAGCATGGCGAGGTTGGGGCGGCGTGCGCGGTCTACCGCGATGGCCAGAAGGTCGTCGATCTGTGGGGAGGATACAGCGACGGCAAGGCCCGCGTGCCGTGGCGCGAGGACACGATCGTGACGATGTTCTCCACCACCAAGGGAGTCTCCTCGCTGGCGCTCGCGCTGGCGCATTCGCGGGGCCTGCTGGACTACGACATGCGGGTCGCGGCGTACTGGCCCGAGTTCGCCTGGCGGGGAAAGGGGGACATCACCGTCCGCCAGCTGCTGTCCCACCAGGCGGGCCTGCCAGTGATCGAAATCCCGCTGAGCGTCGCCGACCTCGGCGACCTCGACCTGGTGGCCGCAGTGATCGCCCTGCAACGGCCGCTGTGGCCCGCAGGCACCCGGCAGGGCTATCACGGCATCACGCTGGGGTGGTACGAGGGCGAGTTGCTGCGCCGGGTGGACCCGGCGCGACGGTCGCTGGGCCGGTTCTTCGCCGAGGAGATCGCCGCGCCGCTGGGCATCGACTTCTACATCGGCCTGCCGGCCGGAATCGACCCCGAACGCCGTGCGACGATCCACGGCCGCAGCAAGTACGAGTCGCTGCTGCACATCGGCGAGATTCCGCGCGGCATGCTGCTTGGCATGTTGACGCCCAACAGCCTCACCCTCCGAGCGTTCAGCAACCCGCGGGAGCTGCTGGTGGACGTGAACTACAACAACCTTGACGTGCTGAGGGTCGAGTTGCCCGCCGGGAACGGCATCGGTGAGGCGCGCGCTGTGGCGGCGGCTTACGGCGCCGCCGTAGCTGGCGAGCTCGGCCTCACCGCGCAAACCCTGGACGCCCTTGTCCAGCCGGCCCAGCCGCCCAGCGGCGGCCTGTACGACCTGGTCTTGCGGGCACCGGCGATGTACTCGTTGGGTTACTTGAAACCGACTCCAGCCTGGCCCTTCGGCAGCGCGGCCAACGCAGCGTTCGGCACGCCCGGCAACGGCGGCTCGTTTGGTCTCGCCGATCCCGACACCGGCATCGGATACTGCTACGCACCCAACCGTCTCGGGTTCGGTCTCACCGACAAGCGCGAGCTTGCCCTGCGCGACGCGCTCTTCCACAAGGTGCTGGGCGAACGGTCGCAGCTCCCCGACTAGGAGCCGACGGCAGACGGCAGGCCGAAAGATCGCGAGACAGGGCGGGATAAATGGGTAGGAACAGCCTAAAGCAGAGAGGTGTCACATCGACAGCCGTCAGGTCTGTCGCCTGACCTGTTCGAATGGATGGTACGCCGCTGACCCGCCGCACACAGGGCAGCCCACCTTCGCCACCGGTCCATTGGGCTGCGTCCACAGGGGGTTGCGCAGGAGTTCCCGCTGGTCGTGGGTGTGGCGTCGTGAAGTGAGGACAGTCATCGCGCTGCCGCCCGCGGCTGAGGGCTGGTCAGGGAGGAGTTCAAGGAGCAGTACTACGGCGAGGGCTACCAGCCGCCGCTGCGCGCCCGGCTGCGGCGGCGCCTGAGCAAGGGGGGCGCCAGGGTCGGCGAGAAGGTCCACGGCGACATCGCGGCCGGACTGATGACCGCCCCAGCGGTCACGGTCCGGCCGCACGCCTCGGTGGCGGCGGCGATGCGGCTCATGGCCGGGCACGGCGTCAAGCGACTGTTCGTGGTCGACGAGAAAGGCCGCCTGATCGGCATCGTCAGCCGCGGTGACCTGCTGAAAGTGTTTCTGCGCTCCGACGCCGACATCGCCGGGGAAGTGCGCGAGGACATCCTTGATCATTCCCTGTGGGCGGCGACCTCCGACGTCCAGGCCGCCGCGGAGCAGGGCGTGGTGACACTGACCGGAACGATGGAACGACGCAGCGACGCCCAGCTCGCGGTCCGCATGACCGAACGGGTCAACGGCGTGGTCGACGTGATCGACCACGTCACCTGGAGAGTGAACGACGTCCCTGTCTGGAAGGGCCGCTGACCACATTAGGCGCCCGTCGCTCCGCATGAGCGCGCACGATCGTACGAAGGTCCCCTGCCTTCAGGACCTCCTTCCCTATCTCGGTGCAAGAACCAGGACTCAGATTGGAAATAGGAATGACGGAAGGTGCCGGAATGACACGGCCTGTTCTAACTTCCGCGCGCGGTTTCGATGCCGAGCCGGCCCGTGCCGTCTGCGGGCGCGTCTGGAGGCAGAGATGCGTCATGTCACCGTCAAAGAGGTGATGACCTGGCCGGTGATCTCCGTTGGGGAGAACACCTGTTTCAAGGACATCGCCGGAATACTTGTCACTCACGCGGTGAGCGCCCTACCGGTTCTGGATGACGACGGCCATGTCGTGGGTGTCGTCTCCGAGGCCGATCTGTTGCGCAAAGAGGAATTCCGGGAGGAGTTCCTCGGCGAGCGGTATCAGCCCCAGATCCCGTCCGGCCAGGAGCCCGGCACGGGCAAGGCCCGGGGCATGGTGGCTCGGCAGCTGATGAGTACCCCGGCGGTCACCGTCGGAAAGGACGTATCGGTGACGTCCGCCTGCCGCCTGATGCAGAGCCGTGGCGTCAAGCGACTCCCGGTCATCGACGATCACGGCCGCCTGGCGGGCATCGTCAGCCGCTGTGACTTGATGAAGGTGTTCATCCGCTCTGATCGCGACATCGAACGGGAGATTCGAGAGAACGTTCTCATGGAATCGTTGTGGATGGACACCTCGTGCGTTCGGGTCACCGTCAAGGATGGGCTGGTGACGCTGAGCGGGCGGATGATCCTGCGTAGCGACGCCCAGATCGCACTGTGGATGACCAGGCAGGTCAACGGCGTCGTCGACGTGGTCGATGAACTCGTCTGGGACCGTGGCAACACCCCGACTGGGGAGGCGTGCTGAATCATTCGGATGTTGTGACGCCGTACCGGTCGCCTGCCACGCCGACGCGGCAGCCGTTGGAGGAGGAACCAGCGTGACTTACCGCCCCGGACCATGGGTCTTTCGCCATCTGATCTTGAGCCGGAGGTCGGTTCGGCGGTCTCTCACCTCGGCGCAACCTCACGAAAGAGGGGGTTCCGTCCGTGTCCACCATTGACTTGATCAGGATCAACACGGTCATCTTCGACACCGATGGGGTCGTCACCGACACCGCGAGAGTGCACGCCGCCGCGTGGAAACACATGTTCGACACTTTCATGAGAGGCCGCTCGGAGTCGGATGATCGCTGGGCGCCGTTCGACATCCGCGAGGACTACCTGTCTTTCGTCGACGGCCGGCCGCGGCTGGATGGAGTACGGACCTTTCTCGCCTCCCGGGGAATCACGCTGCCGGAGGGAGAACCGTCGGACCCGCCGGGCGCGCCCACGGTTCACGGCCTGGGGATGGCCAAGGATCACTTCTTCCTCAGGCAGGTGGAGCGGGACGGCGTGTCCGCGTTCCCGTCGACCGTGCTGCTCCTGCACGACCTGCGGCATCGCGGGTGCCGTACCGGGGTGGTATCGGCCAGCTGTCATTGCCGGCAGATGGTGCTGGCGGCGGGTGTGATGCACCTGTTCGACGTGCTGGTCGACGGTAACGACATGGCCCGGCGCAAGCTGCCCGGCAAGCCCGATCCGGCGCTCTTCCTGGAGGCGGCAGCACGTCTGGGTGTCCCTCCGGGCAAGACCGCGATCATCGAGGACGCGCTGCCCGGCGTCGAGGCGGGACGACGGGGCGGATTCGGATTGGTCATCGCAGTCGACCGCACCGGGCAGGGCGGCGCGCTCGCCGAGCGCGGAGCGGACATCGTGGTCACCGACCTTGCTGAGCTCGCGATCAGCGGTCACGTTCCGGCTGGCGCCAGATGAACCCCTGGACGCTCGTCTTCGACGGTTTCGACCCAGCCGGGGAAGGGCTTCGCGAGGCCCTGTGCGCGCTGGGCAACGGGTATTTCGCCACCCGCGGCACAGCGTCGGAAGCCGCCGCTGACGACGTGCACTATCCCGGCACTTACATCGCCGGCTGCTACAACCGGCTGACCTCGACGGTCGCCGGCCTGGACGTCACCCATGAGGAGCTCGTCAATGTGCCGGACTGGCGGCTGCTGGTCTTCGCCACGCCGGGATCGGCATGGTTCTCCGCGCGGGAGAGCGACCTGCTCGACTATCGGCAGGAACTCGACATTCGCCACGGCGTGCTGCACCGAGCACTCCGGTTCCGCGACGATCACGGCCGCGTCACCTCGGTCCGAGAGCGTCGCCTGGTCTCCATGGCCGACCCCCATCTCGCCGCTCAGGAGGCCACGTTCACGGCCGAGAACTGGTCAGGGCCTCTTCGCGTGCAGTCCGCCCTCGACGGGCGGGTGACGAATCGAGGTGTCGAGCGCTATCGCGACCTGCGCGGCGACCACCTGACCGATCACTCCACCGGGCAGGATGGCGATGTCACCTGGCTTCGGGTCCGGACCCGCTCCTCCGAGATCACGATCGCGCTCGCCGCCCGGGTGGAATCAGACGAAGGCCGGAGCGAGCTCGTCCAGGAGGCGGGGTGGATCTCCGAGGAGCACGTCCTGGACCTCAGGCAGGGATCTCCCGCGACCGTCACCAAGACCGTCGCGCTCGCGACCTCCCGTGACCACGCCATTACCGACGCGTGCTCGGCCGCGCTGAGGTGGATACGGTTCGCGCCCCGCTTCGGCACCCTGGTGTCGCGGCACCGGCACGCCTGGGATCGGCTGTGGGCGCGCGCCCGGCTCGACCTGGACGATCCCGAAGATGCCCAGAACCTCCACCTGCATACCTTTCACGTGCTGCAGACCCTCTCGCCCCACACCGCTGACCTCGACGTCGGCATGCCGGCCCGTGGCCTCCACGGGGAGGCCTACCGGGGACACGTCTTCTGGGATGAGTTGTTCGTCCTTCCCTGGCTGAACGTGCGGTTCCCCGAAATCTCCCGCGCGCTGCTGCGCTACCGCCATCGCCGGCTGCCCGAGGCGCGGAACGCCGCGAGCGCCCTCGGCCTGCCCGGCGCGATGTTCCCCTGGCAGAGCGGCAGCGACGGGCAGGAGGAGACCCCGTTCCTCCACCTCAATCCGCGCTCCGGTCACTGGCTGCCGGACAATTCCCGGCTGCAGCGACATGTCGGGCTCGCGATCGCCTACAACGTGTGGCAGCACTACGCGGCCACCGGCGACGTGGAATTCCTCACCGGCTCCGGCGCGGAGCTGCTGATCGAGATCGCCAGATTCTTCGCCGCACTGGCGAGATTCGAACCCGCGTCGGGCCGGTACGAGATCCGCGGCGTCATGGGCCCGGACGAGTACCACGAGGCCTACCCCGGCGCGGCCTCCCCCGGCCTGGACAACAACGCCTACACCAACATCATGACCGTGTGGCTGCTGCTTCGCGCGCGCGAGACACTTCGGCTCCTCCCCCAGCGTGAGCGGGGCGAACTGAGTGTGCGCCTCTCCCTCACCGAGGAAGAGCTCGACCGCTGGGAGGAGATCACCCACCGCATGCGGGTGGACTTCCACGACGGGGTGATCAGCCAGTTCACCGGTTATGCCGACCTGCCCGAACTGGCCTGGGACCGCTATCAGGGCGTACGCCGGCTGGACCGGGCACTGGAATCCGACGGGGACAGCCCCAATCGCTACCAGGCCTCCAAACAAGCCGACGTGCTCATGCTGTTCTATCTACTCAACGCGGAAGAATTGCGGGAGATCCTGGACCGCCTCGGTTACCCCGTCAAACCGGACATGATCCAGCGCACCATCCGCTACTACCTTGAGCGGACCTGCCACGGCTCCACGCTGAGCGCCGTCGTGCACGCCTGGGTGCTCTCCAGGTCCGACCGCTCCAGATCATGGCGCTTTCTCACCGAGGCGCTGGGCAGCGACCTCAACGATGTCCAGGGCGGCACCACCGCCGAGGGCATCCACCTGGGTGCGATGGCCGGCACCCTGGACCTGATGCAGCGCTGCTACCTCGGCCTTGAGGTCCATCACGGCAGCCTGTATCTGAACCCGCTCCTGCCCGACCGGCTGGTCACCCTCTCGCTGCCGATCCGTGTCCAGGGCGCCTCCCTGTCCATCGAGGTCGATCACGACCAGGCGCGGATCACCCGCGCCGACGACGGCCCCGCGCACCTGAGAGTCACCGTGCGGGGCAAGTCGGCCATGCTCGAGCGCGGTGCGGGCCACACCTTCTCAGTCAGCCGCGAACATCAGTCGTGAACAGCCCCGAGCGGACCGAAAGTCCCGGCATCGAGGGACCTCCGCCCAGTGCGCCGGACGCCGGCGGGAGATGGGATAAGAAAGCGAGAATCATCTGGTGATCCGTGGGAGACGATCATGCTGGTCCGTGAGGTCATGAGCAGTCCTGTGATCACGCTTCGTTCCGGCGAAGCCGTACGCGAGGCGATCCGGGTGCTGTACGCCAACAACATCACCGCCGCGCCCGTTCTGGGCGATCATGGCGAACTGGTCGGCATCGCCAGCGAGATGGATTTGCTGTGCGGAGCGTTCCTCCCCGACCCGCGGGCAAGCGCGCGCCCCCTCGTGGACAGCGAGGAACCCGCGCCGCGGCACGTGGCCGACGTGATGTCACGTGAAGTCGTCACCGTCTCGGAGACCACGGACATCGCGCTCCTCATCGATCTCTTGGTCGCAAAAAGGATCAAGAGCGTACCGGTCCTCCGGGACGGCGAACTGGTCGGGATGGTGAGCCGACGCGACCTCATAGGGATGCTGGCCCGATCCGACACCGCCCTGCGGGCGGCGGTCATGTCCGCGCTGCGCGAGCAGTACCCGTCCGGCCCGTCGTGGGGGGTGACCGTGCACGAGGGAGAAGTCGTGCTGCACGGCCACGCGGGCGAGCGTATCGACCGGATCGCCGATTTGCTGACCCGGACGGTCCCGGGAGTGAGCCGGGTCCGCCACGTGTGAAGCCATGCCTGGCACCCCGGCACGAGAACGCGGAAGCCCTCGGTCTACGGGACTTCCTCCCCTGTCCAGGTGGAGGCGGTCGCACCAGATTGAAGGCTCGCCGCCCTATGTCGTCCGCTGGCCGGACCAGAAGCACCAGGTTCTCGTCTTCCCCGGCCAGGACGCCCATATCGAACGGCCCTGAACGGCCACGACCATCGAGGATTCGGCCATGGAAGCCAAGCAGTGGACCGTACAGATCTACATCACCGAAGAGGGCGACCAGACCCGCGCGCGAGCGGTCCTGTCCACGCGGGACAAGACCCAGCTGGAGGGGGTCGGGCACGCACGCCGCAATCCGATCGATCGCCCGGTACCCGAGATCGGGGACGAGCTCGCGGCGGCGCGGGCGCTGGCCAAGCTGGCGGACAGTCTGTTCTCCGCCAGCTCTCAGGACATCACCCAGCTGGCCGGGTCGGCGGGACCGGCGACCCCGCGATAGAACCGCCCGGGAACCGCAGGCCCCGAGGCCCGGCCTCAGCCGGCTGGTTCGGGGCCACCGGCAGCGCGCAGCCGTACTGCGGTGACCTTGTACTCGGGGCACGAGGTCACGATGTCGCAGTGGTCGGAGGTGAGCGTGTTCACCCCGGACGGGAAGTGGAAAGCGCAGAACACCTGGCCGGGCGTTACCTCCTCACTGATCCTGACGGCCAGCCGGGCGCGACCGTGTCGGCTCTCCACCACTGCGGCGTCCCCGCCGCGCAGGCCGGATCGGGCGGCGTCGGCGGGATGCACGTCGATCGACTCGTCGGCGTCGATCCGCAGGTTGGCCGTGCGGCGGGTCATGCTGCCCGAGTTGTAGTGCGCCCAGCGGCGCCCGGTGATCAGGATCAGCGGATAGTCCTCATCGGGGCTCTCTCCCGGCGGCAGGTAGGGGGTGGCGGAAAGGCGCGCACGGCCGTCCGGGGTGGCGAACCCCTCGCGGTAGAGGCGTGCCTGCCCAGGAGCGTCTGGGTCCGGGCAGGGCCACGGGATCGCTCCCTCCCGATCCAGTCGCCCATGGGACAGCCCCGCGAACATCGGCGCGACCCGTCCGCTCTCGGCCAGCGCCTCGGCCGGAGTGCGGCAGCCCAGATCGGCGCCGAGCGCCGCGGCCACGGCATGCACGGCCGCGAAGTCGCTCCTGGCCTGCCCGGGCGGGTCGACGGCGGGCCGGACCCGCTGGAAGCGGCGGTCGAAGTTGACGAAGGTCCCGTCCTTCTCCAGCCAGGACGCGGCCGGCAGGACCACGTCCGCGCGGCGGGCGGTCTCGGACAGGAACAGTTCGCTGCACACCACCAGCGGGCAGGCGTCCACCGCCGCGGCAACCTGGGTGGCGTCCGGATCGGTGGCGCACACGTCCTCCCCGACGACCCACAGCGCGCGCAGTCTCCCCTCGCGCGCGGCGGCGAACATCTCGGGTATGCGCAGGCCGGTCCGCTCGGGCACCGGAATCCCCCACACGGCGGCGGCCCTGGCCCGCACGTCCGGGTCGGTCACGCGCTGGTACCCGGGCAGGACATCGGGCAGCGCTCCCATGTCGGAGGCGCCCTGAACATTGTTCTGGCCGCGGAGCGGACTCACCCCCAGCCCGCGGCCGGTCCCGACCGCGCCACGCAGGATCGCCAGGTTGGCCAGGGTGCGCACCCCGTCGGTGCCGTGCAGGTGCTCGGTGACGCCCAGCCCATGAAAGATCGCCGGCCGCTCGGCCCGCCCGTACACGCGGGCGGCGGCGACCAGGTCGCCGGCCGGTACGCCGGTGATGGCCTCGACCCGCTCAGGCGGATAGTCGGCGAGCAGCGCGGTGAGCTCGGCCAGGCCGGTGGCTCGGCGGGCCAGGAACTCCTCGTCGGCCAGGCCCTCGGCGAGCAGCACATGGGCCAGGCCGTGGAAGAGTGCCACGTTGGTGCCCGGCCGGGGCCGCAGGTGCACGTCGGCATGCCGGGCCAGACCGACCTCCCGCGGGTCGGCCACGACAAGCCGCGCTCCGTGAAGCACCCGCTGGAGCAGCCGCGCTCCGGCGACCGGATGCGCGTCGATCGGGTTGGCGCCTACCACGAGCAGGCAGTCGGCCGCGTCCACGTCGTCGAAGGTGTCGGTGCCGCCGGGCAGGCCGAAGGCGGCGGTCAGCCCGGCGGCCGAGGGGGAGTGGCACAGCCGTGAGCAGTTGTCGATGTTGTTGCTGCCGATCACGACCCGCATGAACTTCTGGAGCAGGTAGTTCTCCTCGTTGGTGGACCTGGCCGAAGAGATCGCGGCCACCGCCTCTGGGCCGCCCTCGGCCACCGCGCGGCGAAGGCCACGAGCGATGTGGTCGAGCGCCTCGGCCCAGCTCACCGGTTCCAGGTGGCCGTCGCGGCGCAGCAGCGGCTGGGTGAGCCGGTCCTTCGCGCGCAGGAAGCCGTGGGCGAAGCGGCCCTTTACACAGGCGTGCCCGCGATTGACCGGGCCCTGCCGGTCCGGGACGATCGCCGCCACCTCGCCGTCGCGCGCGAGTACGTCGAGCGAGCAGCCCACCCCGCAGTAGCCGCAGGTGGTGCGGGTCCGGGTCAGCTGCGACCGGCGGGTGCCGATCGGCAGTCCGGGTTCGGTCAGCGCTCCGGTGGGACAGGTGTCCACGCAGCCGCCGCAGGCGACGCAGTCGGAGGTCGCCCACGGACCTCCGGTGCCGGGCGCGACCACCGTGTCGGCGCCCCGGCCGACCAACGTGAGGGCGAAGGTGCCCTGAACCTCGGAGCACATCCGCACGCACCGGCCGCAAGCGATGCACAGGTCGCGGTCGAGCCGAACGTAGGGGTGGGTGTCGTCGCGGCCCCTGCGGTCATCGCCGGATGCCGCCTCGGCCGTGATCCCCAGAGCGTGGCAGGCCTGGGCCAGTTCGCCGTCGCCTTCCAGTGCCCGCGGCGGCAGGGCCGAAACGATCAGTTCCGCCGCGTCGCGGCGCAACGCCCGCACCTCGGCGTCGGCCGTCTCGACCCGGATCCCCTCGGTGGCGGGGGTGACGCAGGCGGCGACCACGCTATCGCCCGCCCGCACCAGGCACATCCGGCAGGAGCCCGCCGGGGTGAGGCGGTCGTCGTGGCAGAGCGTAGGCAAGTCGACTCCGGCCGCGCGTACGGCCATGAGCAGCGAGGCTCCCTCGGCGAGCGTGACGGTGACACCGTCGACCTCGGCCCTCACCGGTCCCACCCCGCGAGCCGGTCGCCGTAGGCGCGGGCCAGGCTGCGTACGGCGGCGGGTACCCGCCGTCCGAAGGCGCACAGGCTGGCCTGGTCCATCACCCGCAACAACCGCGCGTACTCGGGTCCCGGGCCCGTACCGCTCGCGCTGATCTCCAGCCCCCGCCGGGACCCCACCCGGCACGGGGAGCAGGCGCCGCAGCTCTCCTCGGCGGCGAACTCCCACACGTGCCGCAGCACCTCCTCGGGCGCCACCCGCTGATCGAAGGCGACCAGACCGGCGTGGCCCAGGGAGGCGCCCCGGCCGCTCAGCGCGGCCTCGGTCAGCGGCACGTCCAGCTGGTCGGGTGCGAGGAAGCCGCCCAGCGGCCCGCCCACCTGCAATACCGCCAGCTCGGCCCCGTCCCGCAGGCCGCCGCCGAGCTCGGTGACGATCCACCGCACCGAGGTGCCCAACTCGACCTCGTAGCAGCCCGGCCGGTTGAATCGTTCGGACAGGCAGACCAGTTTCGTCCCCGGCTCGCCGGGGGTTCCCCGGCGAGCGTAGGCGGCCCCGCCCCGGCGCATGATCCACGGCACCGCGGCCAGCGTCTCGACGTTGTTCACCACCGTTGGGGCACCCCACAGCCCGTACCGTGTCGGGTAGGGCGGGCGCGGCCGGGCGCACCCGCGGCCCCCCTCCAATCCGGCGATGAGCGCGGTCTCCTCACCGGCCACGTAGGAACCCGCGCCCGCCACCACGTGGACATCAAGGTCGACGCCGCTGCCGTGAATCATGCGGCCCAGATGCCCGGCGGTGTACGCCCGGTCGACCGCGGCCCGCATCTGGACCAGCGCCCGCGGGTACTCCGAACGAATCAGGACCAGGCCGAGCCGGGCTCCGGTGGCCAGGCAGGCCAGCGCCAGCCCTTCCAGCACGCGCGCCGGGTCGGCCTCCATCAGCAGCCGGTCGGCGTAGGAGCCGGGGTCCCCTTCGTCGCCGTTGGCGACCACCACGGTGTCCGGCGCGCCGCCCGCGGCCCATTTGGCGGCGACGGGAAACCCGGCCCCGCCGCGCCCGCGCAGACCCGACACGGCTACTTCGGCGCGGACCGATTCCGGTGTGACCGTACGCACGATCTCCGGCCACACCCGCCACGACGTGTCGCCGGCGACGACACCGGCGAGTACCACCGGATCACCGGTGGCGTCGGCGGCCGGGATCGCCGGGGCCGACGGCGAGACGCGTCCGCGGAGCTGATCGGCGATGCCGGGACCGGTGCAGGGGATGTCGCCGTCGAGGCACGCCGGGCTTGCGTAGCAGAAGCCGAGACAGCGGACCGCCTGGACCGACGCTTGCGGGTCGATGCCGGCGAGAGCGTCGCGCAGCCCGGCCAGCGGCGCACCGGCCCCGGCGGCGAAGCACGCCGCCGCGGTGCAGACCCGGACGTGACGACGACCGTGGTGGGCCGCCAGGTCAGCGTAGTAGCTCGCGGGCCCCAGGCCGGCAGCCGACGGCAAGCCGAACTGGGCGGCCACCGCAGGAGCCCAGGACTGCGGGTCGCCAGACGCGGCCGCCGAAGCCGCGGCCAGGGATTCCAGCAACCGGACACCGGGACGCCCACGTCGCTCGGCCAGCGCCCGGAAGGCGTCGAAGCGACCTTCCGTCATAAGCCCCATCATTGTCTGTCCTTCTTCGCGGTGGCGAGGTCGTCGCCGCTGCTCAGAGAACCTTGAAGCGCTGTATGCCAGATCCAGACCTTTGCTGCCCGAGGCGCTCAATGCTCGACGACAGTCTGTGGCTCGCCGCGGCACATGCATGGCGGCACCCCACGCCGCACGCGTCTATGGACCTACAGTCGCTGATTTACGACGTCGAAGCCGTCGGCGCGATTGTTCGCCGAGACGCTCATCGGCTGGCGGCAGAGGTTCCCCGATGTCCCGCTCATTGAACATGTCGTTCACCAGCATCCGGCAAAGGCGCTGATCGAGGCATCGAGGGCGGCCGATTTGGTGGTCATCGGGGCTCGTGAAGGCATGCGTACCCTTCTCGGCCTCGGCGCCGCCGCCCACGCCGTCCTCCACCACGCCCACGCCCCCGTCCTAGTGGCACGTCCCCGGCCACAGGAGTCAGCGCCGCTGGCCGGGGAAGGCTCAGGTGAGGAAGACTGCCACGAGTCAGGCGGTCATGGCCGTATGAGCTGGGGGGCGGAGTGATGGAGAGCTCGTCGTCGCGGCCGTGGGCGCAGATCAAGGAGACGCACACCGCCGTCGTCCTCCTTCTCGGTGACCGTGCCTACAAGCTGAAGAAACCCGTGAACCTGGAGTTCCTGGACTTCACCACGCTTACGGCCCGGCAAGCCGTCTGCCAGGAGGAGGTGCGACTCAACCAGCGCCTGGCACCGCGTGTCTACGAAGGGGTGGCCGATGTGCTGGGCCCTGATGGGAAGATCTGCGAGCATCTCGTCGTCATGCGGCGGATGCCGGACGAGCGGCGTCTGGCGGCGCTCGTCCGAGCCGGCAGACAGGTAGAGGGAGATCTGCGGCAAATCGCCCGCATGGTCGCGACCATGCACGGACAGGCCCGCCACGGGCCCTTGATCGACCAGCAGGGCGACCGTGCGGCGCTGCGAGCCCGCTGGTCGGCCAGTTTCCACCAGGTCAGAGAGCTCCCCGCCGTCCTGGACGCCGAGACGGCAGAGGAGGTCGAGCGGCTGGCGCTGCGCTTTCTCGACGGCCGCGGCCCCCTGTTCGCCGCCCGGATCGGGGAAGGCCGCATCGTGGAGGGTCACGGCGACCTCCTCGCCGAGGACATCTTCTGCCTGGACGAAGGCCCGCAGATCCTGGACTGCATCGAGTTCGACGAACGGCTGCGATTTGTCGACGGCCTCGACGACGCCGCCTTCCTCGCCATGGACCTGGAGCGGCTCGGCGCGCCCCGCCTGGCGGAGTTGTTCCTGCACTGGTACGCCGAGTTCACCGGAGACTCCGCTCCCCCGTCGTTGTGGCACCACTACGTCGCCTATCGCGCCTTCGTCCGGACCAAAGTCGCCTGCCTGCGCCACTGGCAGGGGGACGCCGAGTCCGCGCGGGAGGCCCGCGACCTGGCCGGCCTGGCACTCCGCCACCTGCGAGCCGGCACCGTCGTCCTGGTGCTGGTGGGCGGGTCGCCGGGGGCCGGTAAGTCCACTCTGGCCGGCGCCATCGCCGATCGTCTCGGCTATACGGTGCTGGGAAGCGACCAGACCCGCAAAGAACTCGCGGGCATCGCGGCAGGGCGGTCGGCGGCGGCGCCTTTCGGTGAGGGCATCTACCGCCGGGAGTGGACCGAGCGAACCTACGACGAACTGCTGGCCCGGGCCGAGATGCTCCTTCAGCGCGGCGAGTCGGTGATCCTGGACGCCTCCTGGATCGACGTCGCGCACCGGCAGGCCGCCGAGCGGGTGGCTCAGCGCTGCGCCGCCGACCTCGTGGCGCTGCGCTGCACCGTCCTGCCACAGATCGCCGCCGAGCGCCTGGCGCACCGTACCGCAGGCAGCTCAGACGCTGATCAGCGGATCGCCGCCGCGATGACGGAGCGGATGGCGGCCTGGCCGGAAGCGATCGAGATCGACACCGGCGCGGTGCCGGGGCAGGCGCTGGATCGGGCGCTGTCGGCCCTCCGCCCCGCCTCGGAGACACCCGCCTGGCGGTTCCGGCGACCTCTCATGGAACCCGACTGATACCGGCGAGGTCGCAGGACCGAGACGGTTCCGGCAGAACGCCTTGCCGATCTCGGCCGGACGTCCTGGCGCTGATCGCCGCCGTCCTGTCATCGTGTGGGGGACAGGCGAGATCCGCAGGAGGGCGCGACACCGTCATTGAAGGACGGGATGAGCGCGGGCTGCACGGCCACCACGGGGCAGGACGGCCAGCGCAGGCAGGTCAGCAGGATGGCGCCCAGGCGCCCGTCGCCCGCCCGATGGGCGGTCGAACCCAGAACCAGCAGATCCGCCTCGCTGTCCGATCCTGACGGCGGCCGCCGATCGGCAGTCGGCTCCACTGGGTCATCTGCGTCCTCCTCACAGCATCGCGAGCAGGTCGCGCGAGCCGGACCGGGCGCGCAACCGTGCCAGGGATCGGTCCTCCAGCAGCCGCACCCAGATGCGGGGCATGCCGAGCCGGCGTCCTACCTGCCCGAGTGTGTACGTCCGGCCGTCGTCCAGCCCGTACTTCAAGCTCAGGACCTGAGCCTCGCGGGCGTCGAGATCGCTCAGCATGGCCCGCACTCCGGCCGACAGTTCGGCGCTCTCCACGACCGCGTCGGGCCGGCGGCCCTCCTGGTCGGGCGCCTCGACGACCGGCACGGCGGCAAGCAGGGGCTGCTCCGCCAGAAGCCGGCGGATCGCCTTGCGGACCCACCACATCGCGTACGTCGAGAACTTGGCGCCCCGCCTGTAGTCGAAGCGGTCGACGGCGTCGATCAAGCCGACGTCGCCTTCCTGGATGGCGTCGTCCGCCGCGCGAAGGCGTCCAAAGCGGACGTGTCCGCAGAAGTGAGCAGGGAACGCCGTTCCGCCTCCCGCACCAGCGTGTCCAGCAGGTGTTCTGGGACTCACCGTTCCATCAAGCCGTCAGGATCCGACACGGTAGGGGCGCATCATCTCGTTGTCCTCGTGTTCGAGGACATGGCAGTGCCACACGTACAGGCCGGCCTGGTCGAACCTCGCCTTGATCATTGTGACCTCGTTCGGATAGGCGATCACCGTGTCCTTGTAACCGGTCTCCCAGCGCTCCTGGGACCTGATGGCGCCCCCGAACGGCTGCCGTCCCACGAGCTGGAACTGAACCTCATGGATATGGATGGGATGGGCGTCCTTGGTGAAGTTGTGGATCTCCCATACCTCGGTGGCCCCCACGGAGGGGTTCTCGGTGATGGGATCGGACCACATCATGACTGTCGGCCCCGGCATGGTGCCGAGCAGCGCCGCCGTCGGGCTGACCCCGGGAATGGTCACGGAACCGCGCTCCAGCAGGGCGACCTTGCGTGTCGTCGACGCCTCGCCCAATGGAACGAACGAGGGCAGGGCGAGCTGGTCGGCGGGAACCGTGGTGTCGGGTCCCAGGAGCGACCGCACGGTGAACTTCAGCACCTGTCCCGTGGTCGCGGGATTCGAGGGCGCCGACCTCATGTCCCCTTGAAACGGTCCGTCGGGACCTTCATTGATGAGGAACAGATCCGTGCCCACCGGGATACCGGTGAAATCGACGATCACGTCGGCTCGCTCGGCGGGGGCCAGCAGCAAGCCAGCGCGTTCCAACGGCCTCGGCAGGAAACCTCCGTCCGACCCGATCTGCCAGAAGGGCACCACCGCCGTCGCGGGACGCTTGCAGAGCGGGTTGGTGACTATCTTGAGCACCACAAACCGGGAATTGCACCCGTTGAGGATCCGAAAACGGAACCGGCGCGGCTCGACCACCAGGAACGGCCAGGTCCGGCCATTAACCATTATGGTGTCGCCGTAGAACTCCGGGTTCCAGACAGGTGGCACGTCACTGCCGGGGATGTACGGCCCCGCGAACAGATCGAAATACCTGCGGCTTCCCGGGTAGAACAGCGAGCCGTCGGCGGCGAAAGACCGGTCCTGGATAACCACGGGGATCTCGTGATATGGCGCGTTCGCGGAGCCACCGGCCGCGGGAGCCGGTGTCGGCAGAACACCCGGTGGCAGGTCGGCCGATCCGCCGCGGAGAAGATAGAAACCAGCCAAGCCCGCGTAGACGTTGAGCCTGGTGATCCCCAGGGTGTGATCGTGATACCACATCGTGGCGGGTCGCTGCTGGTTGGCGTACTGGAACACGGCCGAACCCCGCCCCCAGGGGATGCCTTCGCGGGCGGCGAAGCGGGCCGAGAAGTCCGCGTACCGGGAACCCTCGGTGGCGAAACCGCGGGGCACGTTCCGTGCGGCCGGCAGATACCACGCCTCGGGATACCCGTCGTTGTCGTCGGTGTTGTGCCCGCCGTGCAGGTGGGTGACGATCGGCACCGGCCCCCGATAGCGGCCGGGCGTCGAAGCGAACCCCGGGCGCGAATCACGCCCGGACACCCCGCCGGGAGGGTTGGCCCAATGAAGCGTCGGGTCAACCGGCAACGGATGCGGCAGGAAATCCCCGTTCCCGTCCATCAGCGCGTTCACCCACGTGACCCGAACCGGACGGCCGACAACGGCCTCGACGGTGAACCCCGGGCTGCTGAAGGTCCGTGGATGCCGCTGCGATCCGTATCCCCACACAGTGGTCTCCGGACTGCCTGGGGGCAGGATCTGCTGCCGGAACTGCCGGACCCCGATCACGTAACAGTCCAGGCCCTTCTCTACGGAGACGGGCGGCATCACCGGCGGCACCGGCAGCGGCGTGACGTACTTGGCCAGCGTCGCCGGGTTCAGCCTGCCGCCCGTGCGCCTCGATCCAACCCCGCGAGAGGCGAGCAGGGCGCTCGCGGCCGTACCGGCCTTGAAGAGTTGACGCCGCGTGATCATACGTGTGGCTCCCGTCCGTTGGGCTCTGGACAGAACGTCACCACTGACATACTCACGGAGACACGAGATGCCGAATAATCACCGGATATAGGCCCAGGTATGAGACAACCCGCTAAAGCATGATCCGCTTGTTCGCGGCGAGATTGATCTGCCGCATGAGGTCACCCCAGGACGAGGGCGCCGTCGGGCGCCCTCGTCCATGAGGACCGGCCTGGCGACGTTGAAATCGCCTTTACCGGTGGCCCGATGCCGCCGGGACTCGGTTGTGATCCCGGTCGAGATCACCGTCGGTTTCGAGAACCTGACGAGATGTGGTCACGTTGCCGGGACTACGGCCACGGGACAGGTCGCCTCCTGGAGGAGTGCTCCGGCCGTCGGCCCGAGACCTTCGTGCCGTCCCACGACAATGAGTGAGGCATCTCGCGACGCCTCTTGCAGAGCCGACCCTGGCAGCATGGTCACCACGCTGGTGTCGACCCTTACCAACGGATGTTCCTCCTGCCACGGCTTCAGGCGCATGCGCAGAGCGTCATCCTGGCACGGTGGGACCACGGATTCGCCCGCACGGGCGAATGGCGTCGCAACGGCCCGTGACGCCGGTGCCGGCTCCGCCTGGAGGGCGACCAGTCTCACCCGTCTCAGCTCCGCCTCCTTGAACGCGAAACCCATCACGGCGTCATCCGGCGCCGACCCGACACCGACGACCAGAGGTCCCGGATGCGCCGGCACCGGTATCGGCCCGGCCCCTCGGACCACGATGACCGGGCAGCTGGCATGGGAAGCAACGTGAACGGCGACCGAGCCGACCGCCGCCCGCTCCGTCGCCCCGAGACCTCGGGAGCCGACGACGACGAGTCCGGCTTCGCCCGAGAGTTCCGCAAGTCGCTCTGATGCGCTTCCCTCGTGAAGGTCGGCACGAACCTCGGCGACCGTACTGCACGAGCGCGCGCAGTCGGCGCCGTGCCATAGCACGTGCTCGGCCGCATTCCGCAGATGTGACTTCGCCTCCTCGCTCGCCTCCCCGTACGGCCACGACCAGGCGTGCATGACGATTAGCGGGGAGCGTCTGAGCTCGGCCTCGTCCATCGCCCAGTACAGCGCCTGCATCGAGTAGTCAGAGCCGTCATAACCCATGACGACTGCCCGGTTCGATGTCAATGCCATCACCTCCGCAGTGAATCGAAGTGCCCATGGGGCCAGCTCAAGGCGTCCTGCACAATTGCAAATACGGTCATTTCGATCATCACGAAAGCACACAGCCGCGTTGTAGGGCCTGCGGGCCTGGAGCCATGGGACGTTAGTCCTTATCTGCCCGCCTGGGATGGCCCTCTCGTTGCCACGCGGCACGGCCGGCGGATGGGCCCATCGAACCCAGGTCAGCGGCATGGTCACCGACCTGAACCCGGACCTGAGACCTCGGAAAAGGGCTTAAGCCCCTGGTAGGCCGGCGTTCCGCCAACGCAGATTGAAAGGGATGACGGTTATTGCCGCTCCAGCGTCCGCGCGTTGTCGCGTTTGCCGCGGCCGAACGCGACCAGGGCGAAGCACGTGTGACGAACGAAAGCGGGGAGCGCCCAGACGCCTGGAATCCGAATAGCTATGGAGCCACCCGTGAATCAGAACCGGAACGGCACCGTGAAGATCACCTGGCACGGCGGTAGCCGCTTTGACATCCACCCTCAAACGGCTCCGCTCAGGCGCACGTCAGCGTGGGCGGGACCAACCGAAGGGACTCCCGGAACTGCGGATCAAACTGGTGCCTCTTGCTTGCCACGACCAACCTTCGGTCGGCGGTGGACTCGCGTCAGCGGGTGAGCACCACGTTCAGGGCTCCGGTGTCCTGCGGGCGGGCGAAGACATCGTAGGCCTCCTCCATCTCGGGGAAGGCGAACCGGTGGGTGATGAAAACTGGCCGGTGTCCAGCCGTCCCGCCACGATCATGCTGAGCAGCGTGGGTGTCGGGTACGTGTCGACCAGGCCCGTGATGATCGTCACGTTGCGGATCCACAGGTCCTCCAGGTGGAGGGTGGCCGGCTTACCGTGCACGCCGATGTTGGCGACGTGGCCGCCCGGGCGGACCAGACGCGTGCACAGCTCGAAGGTCTCCGGCACTCCGACGGCCTCGATCGCGACGTCGGCGCCCAGTCCGCCGGTCAGCTCGGCCACCGCCGCGACCGCGTCGGTTCCAGCGCCGATGGCGACGTCGGCCCCGAAGTTCTTGGCCGCCTGGAGCCGTGCCTCCTGGCATTGCCCGTACATGCCGGTCGGCAATAGCGGCAGCGCCCGCAAGCCGAGATGCACGAAACCAGGACCCGGTCGCCGGGCCTGAGGCCGACCGCTGCACCCGTCTCGACGACGGTGCCGACCGCCTCGTGGCCGAGGATCCGGCCCGGCTCGCACGTGGGCACGTCGCCCTTGAGTATGTGACAGGTCGGTTCCGCAGATCGTCACCGCGTCCACGCGCCGTGGACGCCCGGATCCGGATCGCCCCCTGCGACCCACAGCGATACCCAGATCGCGGCCCGCATGACCGGCCGCGTCAACGGTGTCGTCGATGTCATCAACCAGCTCGAATGGAACGAAGAGGACGAACCTCGGCGGGGCGCGCGATAGCCATGCTCACCAGCGAAGCCATGACCAGTCCCGTGATCACGGTCGCCCGCGGCGAACGTCGGCGACATCCGGGCCGCGTTCCAGCGATCGTCAGGCGACGGTGACGCTCTCGTCCAGGTAGACGTCCTGGACAGCGTGGAGCAGCCGGATCCCGGCGGGCGTCGGCCGCTGGAAGGATTTGCGGCCCACGATGAGGCCCATGCCGCCGGCCCGCCTGTTGATGACGGCCGTGCGGACGGCCTGCGCCAGGTCGCCCTGTCCCGAAGAGGCGCCACCCGAGTTGATCAGTCCGACCCGGCCCAGGTAGCAGTTGGCCACCTGCCAGCGGGTCAGGTCGATCGGGTGGTCGGTCGTCAGCTCGTTGTAGACCCGGTCCGGCGCGCCGAAGTAGACGGTCGCCCGACCGCCACCGCGCCGAGATCGAAGGCCTGTCGTACGGAGGCGAACATATATGGCCGCGCCGAGTGCGGCAACATGAACGGCTGGCCTGTACTGCTCCACCTGGAACTCGGTCTGGGCGAAGGCGCTGAAGAACCGGAGATCAAGGCTTTCCGGAAGGCGACCCGGCGTTCGCGCGGAGCTCGGCCACGATCGTCTTGGACCATTGTTCGATCCGTTCCGGGTTGCGGAAGTCACCTCCCCGGCCGTTGCGCACAATCGCCTTGGCGATGAACCCGCTGGCCTGCTCGGTCAGCCGGCCGCCAAAGGTGGTGTGCTCACGCGCACCTAGCTTGCGGACCGCCTCGGCGGCCTGAGGCACAGGAGGGATCTGGCCGGCATCAGCGGAATCGTCCAGAGGGCCGCTGCTGAACAACCAGACCGGCTTGCCGTGCAGCGCCTTCGCGTGCCTGCGGGCGAACCCGCGCGCCTGGCGATGCCAGCGACCGGCGTAGAGTGCGCCGCCGAGCACAACGGCGTCGTACTCGTCGACGTCGCGTACCTTTCCAGCCGGGCGTGCATCGGCGTGCACCCCCTCGGCCGTGAGCGCGGTGACGATGATGTCGGCGATGCTCGCGGTCGATCCGTTCTTGGTGCCGTAGGCAACCAGAACTCTCGGTGCGTTCATAGCTGTCCCTCGATCCTGAGGTGTTGACGGACCGGCGGCGAGAGCGGCAGCAGGACGAGCACGATGCCGACGCCGCCGTAGACGACTTCCAGCCACGACCGTGACGGTGTCGATCACCGCAATCGGTCGTCACTGTCATACGCTCAACGTCGAACTTCGGGGTTGCCCCGGCCAGAGGCGAAACACCTCTGCGCCCCCGTCTTTGGTCCCTGTCCGACGAGGTTGCGCGGCTGCCAGCCGACGGGTGATGAACCATCCGGCCCCTGCTGAACCCCCAGTATCGAGTCCCGCCGCTGCCTGTCCTGCGGCGTCCGGACGTAGTGCCCAAGGTCCCTCCCCCGAGGCGACCTTCGCATCTAGGCTCGGCGGCCGCTGACGCGAACGCTGTGAGCGGAGGTATCCGCCATGACGATCAACAGCTATCCGGTGCGCGTGGAGGCGCCCCCCGACACCCCGCTGAACCGCGGGTTGTGGCCGGTCAAGAAGTAGATGTTGGGAGGCCCTCGGGATGACATGGCTGCGCGACTTCGCCGGGCGGTTCCGCCCGGCCGGTGTGCCAGGGGCGGCCGGTCCGGTCAGCGTGCCCGCGGACCGCCGCGCCGAACTCGAGGCCGAACTCGATCCAGTCTTCGCCGACCTGGCGGACCTCGCCGCTCGCTGCGCGGAGATCCGCGTCCAGGGCGAACATGCCGCCAACGCCCTGATTGAGAATGCTCGCGAGCGGGCGTCCGCTCTCGTGGCGGACGCCCGCTCCGAGGCCGACGCCACGCGGGCCACCGCCGCCGCGCACGGCCGATCCCAGGTCATAGCGGAGACCCAGGCGACGATCGACCACGCCCGGCAGGAGGCCGACGCGCTGCGCTGCCGGGCCCGGCGGCGGGTAGCCGACCCGGACACGAGCGTGCTCGCCTTGGAACACGCTGGAGACGGCCAGGTCGATCTGTTCGAAGCCGAGGTAGTCCTGGGCGAAGGCGACGGCGGTGCGGCCGGCGTCCAGATGCCATGGCTGGTGCCCGGCCGCGCGGTAGGACGCCATTCACGCCCACTGTCCCGTCGCCGTCGTCCAGTCGTGACGGCGCTCTGCCGGCGGCACTTAGGAGCAGATCATGAACATCCGGATAGTCCTGGTGGTGGCCGCGCTGGCCGCCGGGTGCGGCAGCACGGGACAACCGCAGGCCACCGCCACCGTGTCCGGTCCCACCACCACCGTCACGATAACGGCCATCGCGCCGCCCGCGACCGTCACGTCCCGGCCCAGCCCTCAGCAGCCGCAGGTGGCCGGGCGCTACCAACCGCTATGGCCCTTCTCCGACATCACGCAGGCCCGCGCCTGCACGCCGCGGCTGACCGAGCCGAGCGTCAACGCGCCGATGACGCCTCTGCCGTGGGAATATGTGGCGTTCCGTCCATCAGCACCGTGGTCACCTCGATATCCGGCCGCCGTTGGCGTGCCACGGCCGCGGCGTCCTGAAGAACCTTCTCACCGGTGCGGATGAGAGTGTCATCCCATTCCCCGGCGGTGTACTTCGGAATGTCATGGGGCCAGCAGTCCAGGGCGTGAACCACGCGCCGCAGCGCGCCACGGCGCTCGGCGTCGTCGGCGGCCCAGCGCAGGGCGGCATCGGCCGCGGTGGAACCGTCGGCCCCTACGGCGATCACATATGACATGACGTCTCCTTCCTGCAATCTCTCGCTTGAAGGGGGCCATCTCCAGGGCCGTAGCCCGTGTCGGCGGCGGTAGTGATGAGGATGTCCACCTGCGGTGGCTGGAGGAGGGTGTTGTGCACGGTGCAGTGGTTGATCACGGCGGCGAAGGCGGCACGCTGCTGGGCCGGCAACCCGGGGGCGGTGACCGTCATTCCGATGTGATCGACTCGGGCGGGCCGGCTTGCGAGGGTATAGGTGGCGGTGACCGTGAGGTCCGCGGCAAGCCCGTGCCTGCGCAGGAAACGACCCGCGTAATACCCCACGCACGCGGCGAGGCCGGCGACGAGCAACTCGACAGGGGTAGGACCGGTGTCATCGCCACCATCGTCGCGGGGCTGGTCCGCGCGCACGACGTGGTCGCGGATCCGGATGTCGTAGCGATCCGCGCCGGCGGATTCGACCCGGACCATGCCGGCCTGGCCGATGCTCATGATCTTGTTCCCTTCACGATGACGACGCCGGCGGGCCTGGGACGCCGGGCGGTCGCAAGCGGGCGAGTTGGAACGTCCGGACCAGATCGGCGCCGGTCACGATGCCCACGATCCGGCCGTCCTCGACGACCACCGCGAGCTGGTCGCCGGTCAGGGGCAGGTCCAGGAGAACGCTCGCCTCCTGCCCCGCCGACAGGATCCGGTCGGGCGGGAGTTGGCGCGCCAGGGAGTCCACCCGGGTGGTGCCACGCCGGCCGGGCGGGACGCCTTGGAACGTCTGCAACAGCACGTAGCCGGTGGGTGCGCCGGAGGTGTCGACGACGGGAAAGGCCGTCTGGTGAGTCTGGCTGGCCACGCTGGAGACGAAGCGATCGATGTCGAACCAGGCCGGGGCCGCCACAGGGTCGGTTTGTCATGACATCACGGACACGCATACCGGCCAGGCCGGCGCGCTCGCCTTTCAGCTCGGTCACTCCGCCCATCAGCCAGAGCGTGAGCGAGATGGCGCCCACCCCGGTGCGCTGCGCCACCAGCAGGTGCGCGATCTCGTGGGCCAACAGGCAGCCCAGGAACAGCAACGCGGTCACGACGGCCACGCTCCAGTAGATCAACGGGCCGCCCTCGCCGCCGGCGGCCGGCAGGACGGAGGCACCCAAGAGGGCAACCAACAGGACGAGCACCACCAAGACCGACCAGTGAGCCCCGACGGGAACCTTGGCAATGGTGCCTAGCCGCACATTCGGTCTCATAACTCCACGCTGTGCTCACCGGCGGACTGAGGACAGAGCATCTCGGCCCTACCAGCAGGGACGTTGGTCGCATAGTCGCCAGGTTGTACGTCTTGGCCGCTGCCGGAAGAGGCGATGTCTTGCCGACGCCTCACCTCCACGACCACCCGTGACGAAAGGCCGGTAGGTGACACGCCCACCGGCCTTCGCAGCGCGGCGATCAATGCCGTACTGGCTTCTCCGGGTCGATGACTTCATGGTCGATGATCGTGCGGGGTTCGCTCGGGCCGGCCGTGACGGGCAGCATGTGCCGTACCGTCGCGAGCAGCCACAGCGTGGCCGTAGCGGCGAAAAGCACCGTCAGAGCCACCTCGTTGGCCGCGATCAGACCGATCACGGCCGCGGTCAGGGCGGTCACCCCGAGAACGGTCGTGACAACGGTGTAGATCCGGGTGAACGTCGACCGCGATCCTGTGTACAGTTGGTCGGCCGCCCCGAGCGCGCATCCTCCGACCATGCCGAGCACCAGGATCGAGACCGTGGTCCAGCGGACGCTTGATGCCAGCAGCAGGTCACTGCCCTGCGTGTAGGCGACGTAGAGTGCCACCACGGCGGCCATGACCACGGTGGTGATCGCGTCCTTCCAAGTCAGCCTCATCGCCCGCACCTCCTTCCAGTTGGGTGAGGTACGGCTTCAGCTTTCGCTGCGTCACGCCACGGCCGTCAGAGGCGGAGGTCACCGGCTTGGCGGACTTCCGGCTGCCGCGCACCGGGGCGAACGCTGGGAATCCTGCTTCTCCCTGGACTACTCCCGAACTCGGCGGCGAGCCGGTGCGTGCGGAGCGGGCCCGTTCACCGTGAGCTCGCCGAGGTGCGGTCCTTTCTCCCCACCGCTGCCGCAGGAGGCGATGCGCTTGGTGCCTGCTCGTCGGCTGGCGTCGGAGTGCCGATCGCCTCGGGGATCTGTGCGCCGATTCCCGGCGGTCGGTGATGTCCCCGCCCGACGCGACCGCGCCGCCGTCGATGCAGCCGGCGCGCCAGCGGAATCACCGATGCGGCCAGCGCGAGCACCGCGACCAGCGGCACGACGAGGTCTAGTTGCCGGCGAAGCACCTCGCCGGTGACCGAGCCCAGAATCAGGTAGCCGACTACCCAGGCGGTCCCCCCGAGCATGGCCCGGCGCATGAACCCCCGGTAGGGAACCCCTAGCGCGCCCGCCAGGATCGGAGTAAGCGCATGCATTACCGGCACGAAGTAGGCGAATGCGAAGGCAGGGCCGCCGTCAGCGAGATCTGACATCGCCAGCTCGGCACGCCGCCAGCGTTCCGGCCCGACCCAGGCGCCGACGCGGCCCGCACGGAGCCACGGGCCGAAGCGGAGGCCGATCAGATAGCCCATGGAAGCGCCCAGGTAGCACCCTAAGACTCCGGCCACGGCCACCTCGGCAATCTCGGCCGGGCCGGCCAGGGCCATGCCGGCGATGAGGATCGCGGCGTCGCCGGGCACCAGCAGGCCGACAATCAGCGTGCCTTCCATGGCGAGCAGGAACAGCAGCGCTAACCCCACCATGACGGGACTCTCCCGATCCAGTGCCTGCAACAGCGCCGCGACGAACTCCTGGAACCTGTCCATCGCGGTCACAGCAGACGGGCGTGCGTCGTTTCGGCCATGATTCACAGGTATGCGCTCTCGCGCGTACCGCTAAGAGGCGAAAGACCCGAAGATGCCGGAGTTCAGGCCTCTCCACCGGCCGCCGCATCCAGGCCATGTGAAGGCCACGCGCATGAGGGTCGTGCTTGAACAGGTGGGCCAGCGCGTCGGCGTCGGCCAGGTCGTTGATCGCGACGATGTCCAGGCCCTGGGCATCCCGCAGGGCGGCCTGCGGATGGTCGAGAACGGCCTGGCCGCCTACGGCTACCAGCTCGACCCCCTGGTGAAGGAGATCTTCACCAAATACCGCAAAACCCACAACGACGGGGTCTTCGACGCCTACACCGCCGAGATCCGCGCCGCGCGCCGCTCGGGGGTCATCACCGGCCTGCCCGACGCCTACGGCCGGGGCCGCATCATCGGCGACTACCGCCGCGTCCCCCTGTACGGCGTGA